>NZ_BRYH01000062.1:0-201680 GCF_054772055.1 Lacrimispora brassicae
TTATTCCCCGGCCAGACTTGCAATTTCTCTGCATTCATGATATAATGGCGAAATACCGTAAATACCATAGTTTTTCATAAAAAAAGATTGACGAATTCTGCCTCATATGTTATAGTAATTGGGCGAATGGAAGAGCTTAGGTCTTTTTTTTATGCTCAAAATTACTTGCAGCAGGGGAAGAGACTGAAACACAACAACGAAAAATTAAGTGGAGGTGGAAGTCGTGCGCACAAAAATCACACTGGCATGTACTGAATGCAAACAGCGTAATTACAACATGACCAAGGATAAGAAGACTCATCCGGACAGAATGGAAACAAAGAAGTACTGTAGATTCTGTAAGAGCCATACGATGCACAAGGAAACGAAGTAATCAGTTTGTAAAGGACGTGAAGGTTGAAAGAAAGTCTTCCAACCTTAAATTTGTGAAGCAACTGGATATGCAAGCATATCCGCTTACTTCATTAGGAGGCAAATTATGGGAGATACAGTGAACAACGAGAGTGCACAGAAGAAGAGCTTTTTTAAGGGTCTGAAAGCTGAGTTTGCGAAAATCGTTTGGCCTGACAAAGAAACCGTAACGAAACAGACGATCGCTGTTATGTCATCAGCGATTGCTTTAGGATTGATTATTGCGATTGTTGATCTGATCATCAAGTTTGGTCTCAGTTTTGTCTTATAATTCGTAAGGGTTAAGGTGAGTTTATGTCAGAAACACATTGGTATGTAGTCCATACCTATTCAGGTTATGAGAACAAAGTAAAAGTCGATATTGAGAAAACAATCGAAAACAGAAACTTGCAGGATCAGATTCTGGAAGTATCGGTTCCGTTAGAATCCGTCATTGAACTGAAGAATGGCGTTGAAAAAAAGGCCGATAAAAAGATGTTCCCCGGCTACGTACTGATTCACATGGTCATGAATGACGACACATGGTATGTGGTGCGTAATACCCGTGGAGTGACAGGCTTTGTAGGCCCTGGATCAAAACCGGTTCCTCTGACAGAAGAAGAGATGGAGAAACTTGGGTTTAAGAACGAAGAGATCATCATTGGCTTTGAAGAGGGAGATACCATTGTGGTAACTTCCGGTGCATGGAAAGATACAGTTGGTGCTATCAAGTCCATCAACGAAGGTAAGAAAACCATCACCATGAGCGTTGAGATGTTCGGCCGTGAGACTCCGGTAGAATTAAATTTCAGCGAGATAAAGAAGATGTAACAAGTAAAAGCGGCTTATACGGGTGTATAGGCTCGTGGGAGGGAAATCCCCGACAATACCACATTTATTTAGGAGGTGCCTAATTATGGCAAAGAAAGTAACGGGATATATCAAATTGCAGATTCCAGCGGGAAAGGCTACACCAGCTCCTCCTGTAGGTCCGGCACTTGGACAGCATGGTGTAAACATCGTACAGTTTACAAAGGAATTTAACGCAAGAACGGCTGATCAGGGAGATTTAATCATTCCGGTTGTTATCACTGTTTATGCTGACAGAAGCTTTAGCTTCATAACCAAGACTCCGCCGGCTGCTGTATTACTTAAGAAGGCTTGCAAGATCAAATCAGGATCTGCAGTTCCTAATAAGACAAAGGTAGCTACAATTACCAAGGCTGAATTACAGAAGATCGCTGAACTGAAGATGCCAGATTTAAATGCTGCATCCGTTGAGACAGCTATGAGCATGATCGCCGGTACCGCAAGAAGTATGGGTATCACGGTAGTAGAGGCATAATTTCCTTAATGAAAGCGCGCGTAAGCGCAGCTTGAATTTAGAAAAATAGCCGTTCGAGGAGCCGTTAGGTGAATCGAACTTCCTTATTATAGCAGTGATGAAGTTTTAAAAACGTGGGAGGGAAAATCCCCGACAATACCACTAGGAGGTTATTTAGAATGAAAAGAGGAAAAAGATACGCAGAGGCAGCTAAAACAGTAGATCGTTCTGTTCTCTACGATGCAACAGCAGCAATCTCTTTAGTTAAGCAGAATGCAAGTGCTAAATTTGATGAAACAATTGAAGCTCATATCAGAACCGGTTGTGACGGACGTCACGCAGACCAGCAGATCCGTGGTGCGGTTGTACTTCCCCACGGTACAGGTAAGACCGTTCGTATTTTAGTTTTCGCTAAAGGCCCTAAGGCTGATGAAGCACAGGCAGCAGGCGCAGATTATATTGGAGCTGAGGAACTGATTCCGAAGATCCAGAACGAAGGCTGGTTGGATTTTGATGTAGTTGTTGCTACACCAGATATGATGGGTGTTGTTGGACGTCTGGGACGTGTCCTGGGACCAAAGGGCTTAATGCCCAACCCAAAAGCTGGTACTGTTACCATGGACGTAACAAAAGCAATCAACGATATCAAAGCTGGTAAGGTTGAGTACAGACTTGATAAGACAAATATTATCCACGTGCCAGTTGGAAAAGCTTCTTTCGCAGAAGAACAGTTAGCGGACAACTTCCAGACGCTTATTGATGCAATCGTCAAAGCAAGACCAAGTACAGTTAAGGGCTCTTACTTAAAGAGTGTTACACTGGCTTCCACTATGGGACCTGGCGTAAAGCTGAACGTAGCAAAGTTAATGAACTAGTTTTGTTTTGTGGTTGACATTAATTATATATAATGTTATACTATTTCAGTATTAACTGCCGAAGACAGCAGGTGCCGTAAGGCATAAGGTGTAAACGCCTGCCGAGGAATATACAAGAATCATTTTATTTAAATGAATTGTAGACCTCTCTGTCCATCCGGCGGAGAGGTTTTTCTTTGCGGTTTATACGAGCGGACTTTGCGGGCAACCGTGAGGTTCAGACTAAACAGGAGGTAAACCATAATGGCAAAAGTTGAATTAAAACAGCCAGTTGTAAGCGAGATCAAGGAATTACTTGACGGCGCTGAGACAGCGGTAGTTGTAGATTATCGCGGTATCACAGTTGCTCAGGACACAGCACTTCGTAAGAAATTAAGAGAGGCCGGTGTTTCCTACAAAGTATATAAGAATACTATGATCCGTTTCGCAGCTAAGGGTACTGCATTTGAAGCACTGGATCCATCTCTGGAAGGACCTACAGCAATCGCTGTATCCAAGACAGATGCAACGGCTCCGGCAAGAATCCTGGCTGAGTTCGCTAAGACAGCTCCGGCCCTGGAGATCAAGGGCGGCGTTGTAGAAGGCGCTTATTACGATGCAAAGGGTATGGAGAAAATCTCCAGCATTCCTTCCAGAGAGATCCTTCTTGGAAAGTTGCTTGGAAGTATGCAGTCTCCTATTACAAACTTTGCCCGCGTTCTCAAGCAGATTGCAGAAGCTCAGGGCGGAGAAGCGGCAGAGGCATAATTTTCTTAATAAAAGCAGGCAAAGGCCCGCTTGAGGTCAGAAAATCAGCCGTTCGATGAGCCAAAGGCGAATCGAATTTCCTAAAAAATAAACATATCAAATACGGAGGTATATTATCATGGCAAAGTTAACAACAGCTGAATTTATGGAAGCTATTAAAGAATTATCTGTATTAGAATTAAACGAATTAGTAAAGGCATGTGAGGAAGAATTCGGTGTATCTGCAGCAGCAGGCGTAGTAGTTGCAGCAGGTCCTGCAGCAGTAGAAGAAGAGAAGACAGAATTCGACGTTGAATTAACCGAAGTTGGTCCAAACAAGGTTAAAGTTATCAAGGTTGTTCGTGAAGCTACCGGCTTAGGCTTAAAGGAAGCTAAAGACGTAGTTGACGGCGCACCAAAGGTATTAAAGGCTGGCGCTTCCAAGGAAGAGGCTGAGCAGATCAAGGCTTCCTTAGAAGCTGAAGGCGCAAAAGTAACCTTAAAATAATTTATTTTACGGTTGTTTTGGACAGGGTTTGTCTCATTTAAATGGGACAGAACCCTGTCCTTTCTTGTTTAAAATAGCACAATAGTCTTGACAATTTTGTAAATTCAGGGTAGAATATATCTGTATTATCGAATGGAGTTATGATTTCACATATTTTTGTAAGTCATTATTTTCGGATGATGATTTACAAAAATATGTGATTTTTTGTTTCAGGCGATATATCAAATATTTTTTATTTTATAGGAGGTACACGTTATGAACAACGGTACAGTAAAATGGTTTAATGGTGCTAAGGGATATGGTTTCATCGTAAATGACGCAACAGGCGAAGAAGTTTTCGTACATTTTTCCGGCATTGTTTCTGATGGTTACAAGACTTTAGAAGAAGGCCAGAAAGTAACTTATGAAACAACAGAAGGAAATCGTGGTCTGCAGGCAGTTAACGTTTGCATGGCTTAAGAAAAGCTTTAGCTTATATGTAAGCTTAAGGGCTGTTCTCATTTAAAATGAGAGCAGCCTTTTCTTTTTTGTCGGAAAAAATAATCTGTTTTGTTTTTTTATCATTGCAGATCATTTGTCCAGGTGCGGATGTTTTTTGCTTTCGGGAACGGGGAAGGTGTTTTTAAAAGAGTTTGCTCCCACCAAATTTTGGGGAATGGAGGAGAGGCGGTAAAAGGAGGCACAGGGGCCAGTATGGGAATGTGTATGGGAGCTGGGGGCATATCGCAATCATTTGATCTGTAATAGGAGCTGAAGCCGGACTGAATGTTCCTGTCATTGATAAGGACTATGGTCTGTTGATACGGAGCAATAAGGGTGTGTATAAAATTCTCTTTTTCGCAGCGGATATTTCCTGGTTGTAGGGGCATTTAAGGGAAAAGATAGAAAAAGACAGAAATGTTTTGGTTTTATTTTTCCCTAATACTCCATAGATTTATTAATAATGACAGAAAGCTGAGCTTATGGGATTATGAAAATAAGATGGAAAACGGCCTGTTTACTGGTTGTTTTTGCACTGGATATCATTTTTGCGAAAGCAATGCATCAATCATATACGGAAGTAAAGAATACTCTGTTTATTCCCGCAGGGGCGGATGAAGAGGAGATCGATGATGTCAGGCGTCAGTTTTCTGGAGATAAGCAGATTGCCCTGACCTTTGATGATGGTCCTCATTCCGTTTATACGCCAAGGCTTCTTGACGGGCTCCGTGAAAGAGGGGTCCAGGCCACATTTTTTCTACTTGGGGAAAACGTGGAGGGGAAAGAGGCCATTGTGAAACAGATGGAGGAGGATGGACATTTAGTCGGGAACCATGGATACACCCATGTTCAGATGAGCAAGGAGTTGGTAGGAACTGCCTGTCAGCAGATCGAACAGAATAACCGGCAGATCGAAGAAATCACCGGAGTAAGACCTCAGTATCTGCGCCCGCCCTATGGTTCCTGGAATGAGGAACTGGAGTGTACGACCAATATGACGGTGGTGTTATGGAACTTAGACCCACTTGACTGGAAATCAAAGAATACCAAAAAAGTGGTGCGTTATATTGTAAAGCATGTGGAACCCGGAGATATCATTCTTCTTCACGATGTGTATCCGACCTCAGTGGAAGCGGCTCTTGAGGTGATCGACGTTTTGTCGAAGCAGGGATATACCTTTGTTACCGTTGATGAGCTTCTGGTGGATTGATTGGAATAGGATATGATGATAGTGAGTTTGCGGAATTTTGATGAATGAGTGGTTTATTTTGAAGCTGGGTGATGGAGGCTTTGAAGTCTGAGAGTTTTGGGTAGACATAACGCTGTTAGGCGGATTTTATACACTTTTCATAACGTTCAGAAAGTGAATAGCTTATGGAACTATGAAAGCAGTTATGGACAGAGGATTTTTGGGGGTTTTCTATGATCATAGATCATTTGGGAAAATTGTGCTATTTTGCGGGGGAAGTGTTTATTGTTGATATAATGCAGCTTGTACATATTCTTCATGAGCATGTTGATTTTCTGCGCGGTTTGTTGTATACTGTGATTGTAGGCTGAAAGCTTCCTGTGAAGTATTTGGTCGCAGGTGCAGTAGATAAGCAGTTTGGGTGAATCCTCTTACCGTTTGATGCAATAAATGTACGGTTAGATGGCTCCTTGCATTGCAGGGAGTTTTTTCTTTCAATAAGGTGCCCAATGGACAGGGAGATTTTAAAACCAGAACCAGGATTGGCCTGATTGGAGAATCAGGAGGTATTTGTTCTTTAAGCTGGTGCCTGGGAATCTCTTTCTGCTGAAGGGAAGAAGGCCTGGTTAGTTCTTATTTTATCTTCCATATGTTTAAGTATGCAGTTGCATTCGTTAAGAGAGTTTCTCGTCATTAATTGATTTTTCAGGTCAGCATCGACCAATATTCCTTAAAAAAACATTGTTTAGTTTGTAAGTGGCTGTATGCTTTATATGGGGCGTGTGTTCCATAATTTATTATTGTTTAATTATTTTTTCCTTCTTATATCTATCTTTGCTTTATTCTGGCGGGAACTTATGGAATGTTCCCATTGCCATAGGTTTTCTTTGAATAAAATTCTTTTAAATCCCATGCTGTTTTAATCTGTTTCCTGTATTAAATAATTGTATCTGATGAGGTGGGGGAAATATTTTTTCATGTCTGAACTTGCTTTGCAGAATTGCACTTTTGATAGTTGCATTTGGCAGGCCTGTTTACCCCGGTTTATCATTTCATTGGTGATAAGGGGCTGTCTTGTGCCTTTTACTGTTCTTCCAATTATGGCGTATTGGTTTTTGGAAATTTTTTCGGTATTTTTAATTCTGTCTCATGCATCTGCAGTTTTTTATTATTGATTGCATTTACGAGTTCAGGCATCAATGATAAGTGGTAGTTTTATGACTGAGAGGTGTTTGTGAAATAATTTTTCAAGCAATTTATTACATATAAAGCGACTGTCTGAAAGCGGCAGTGCATTTTGGATTTCCTGAAAGCTGCCAATAAGTTTCATGGAACTTATTGATTGCGGCAAATATCATATCCTTTAAACATGTGTTATCTTCTGGTTCTTATTCCCGATTTACTATTCATATCTTCCCCTTCTTTTCCCTTCATTCCCTTATGGACGTATTCAGTGCCTTATACTGCACTGGTTTGCCAGGCTGTGAAGTGGGATTTTTCATTCAATTCATCGTTTGTTTCCCATAATTTTTATCCGTAAATTTGAAATAAAATGGTCATAAAACTTTTCTCCAGAAGACAGCTTTTGTTTTTCAGCAGAGGCCATATATCTTTCCTGCACTGACAGTCTGTAAGTCTTGCTGCACGCTGTTCTGCATCATTTAACCCGGGAGATTCCCGCGGTCGAAAGCGGTAATTGGGTATCTGTAGGTTTCATCGTAGAAAAAAGTTGGTTTGACAGGAGAAAGAACAATTATAGAAGGAGTGATGAAAGTTCGTAATGAGTAAAAAAAGATGTTTTGCTTTATTGAGTGCAGTATTAGGGGTGATAAGTTTTCCCATGTCAAGCCATGGCGGCTGGATACAAAAGGAAAATCACTGGCTGTATGAGGAAAACCGGATTTTTGAAAGGAATGCCTGGAAGCTGATTGATGGGGCCTGGTATTATTTTGGTGATGCCGGTTATATGGCTACCGGATGGCAGATGATTGCGGGCAAATGGTATTTTTTAAACACAGTATCAAATGGATCAAAAGGAAACATGCTTACCGGTTGGCAATGGATTGACGGACACTGTTATTATCTGACCGATCAGCCTGGAAAAAATTATCCCGAAGGAGCCATGTACATAAACGAAAGGACGCCGGATGGGTATTTCGTAGATGCTTCGGGAGCCTGGATCAATGAAAACGGAAGGGTACAGTATGTGGCGGGAAAAGGTATACGTACAGCAAGTGCTGAAAAGACAGCATTGGCAGGTAAATTGTCCGGGGGTGGAGGTGGATCCGGAAGACGGGGAGGCAGTTCCGGGCCGGAGAATGAACCGGGAAATCCGGAGACTGGTGAACCGGAACCGGAAGTTAAGCCGGGAAATCCAGAGACTGGTGAGCAGGAACCGGAAGCTAAGCCAGGAAATCCGGAGGCTGGTGAGCAGAAACCGGAAGCTAAGCCGGGAATTCCGGCGCCGGAGGAATCCACAGAGGAAGTTAAGGAACCGGATGTGGAAGAAAAACAATACAGATACACCGTGCGGTATATGGATATTGAAAATAACACAATACTGCATACGATGGCAGGAGTGGGAACGGAGGGGAGAATGATTGCAGTCATACAGCCGGTTATTGATGGGTATAAGCTATGCAATGGACAGAAGGAAGGCTTTAAGCTGATCAGCGATTCCATGATTCTAAACGTCTATTACGAGAAGGAAAGTCCAGCTTCCCCTTCGGAAGCCCGGAAGGTTGATTGGAATATCTATTTTGTTGAAAGAGGGGATCACAGCAATGAGATATTGAAAACCCAGCAGGGGCGGACAGAAGATGGGAGGCCGCTTGTCATTGACTTTCCGGAAACTATCTTGGGAACAGACCGGTACTATTATCATTCCCTTGTTTCAAGTCCCTGGAGCGTCACTGTGAACGGCAATGGAATTCAGAAATATTTCATTGAATTTGAGAAAGGGGAACGTCACTCAGAGGAATCTGACCCGGATCAGGAGGCCAAAGCCAGACTGGAAAAATGGCTGGGAATTGCAAAGAAAGCGGATATGAAGCTTGGCTGCAGGGAGCCGTCAGACCGACAGATCGTTACTGAGAGTATAGAGGAAAGCAACGAAAGGCTTCTTAACCTGGTGTCAATGGCTGATGGTACGGAACGGCAGGAAGTCTATCTCATTGCAAAAAGGCATGTACCAAGTGGCGTGATCGTAGGACAGACATTTCAGAACATTAAGAACCTGTCTGAGCTGGTTATGGATGAGTTTACCATAGCTTACGAAAGATACACGGTAATGAGAGTGGGGTTTGAAAAAACCTATGAAGAAAGCACTTGCAGCCACAATTATCAGGTTACGGATAAAGTCAATACCACATGTAGGTCAAACGGCCATGAAACGGTCCGCTGCAAGAAGTGCGGAAAGGAAGAAACGGTGATACTGCCGGCGGCTGGACATATGGATGCAGACCACGACGGAACCTGTGATGTCTGTTATAAACCGACTGGCGAAACACCGGAAGCCGTGCATTACCGAATCGGCGATGTACAGGCCCGGACCATTGGAAACAAGGTTTATTTATTCCGCTGCATTGATGAAGATTATGAAGATGCCATGGGTAACAGTCAGCGAACGGCGCTGTTTCTCTGTGACAGTGTGATCCGGTCGGATATTGACGGAGTGGCAAAGATACTGAGTTTTGGGATTAATAACAATTATAAATACTCCAATATTCGGGAATGGCTTCTGGATCATGTGGCAGATGATTTTGTCCAGGAAACTTATATTGGGATTACCAGGTCATACATAGGAGCCACGTGGAAGGGAAGCTATGAGCAGCTAAATGATAATAGTCTGATGGCCAGGAAAGAAATGTTCCAGCTTTTGCAGGACAGAGCATTCATTTTGTCAGTGGATGAGGCGCTTAAATACAGGGATGCTCTCTGGAGGTTTAACGGGAGTGAAACAAACAATCCGGAATCGCAGGTTTCCGCTTATTCAAAGGGATACTATCTTCGTACCCCACAGGATGGAGGATTGAATGATTTCCTTTATGGAGACGGGATCTATGCGGTCAGCCTGGTAGATGGGAGTATTCAGCCGGTAAGTGTAAAAGAGACGGGCTTTGGAATCCGGCCAGCAATGGCGGTCCCCCAGGGATAGGAGGAATTTATGGGAATCATTATTATTTTATTTGGAATTGCTGTATTGGCATTATCCGGTTTCTTCTTCGGTCATGTTCTTGCGGTGAATCCGGAACAGAAATATCACGTGGATTTCGATGGAATATTAAGCTATGACTGGTATCTGGAAGGGGAAAAGACCTGGCATAAGCTCAACAAAGAACCAGGAGTCAAGTTTGGGGCTGCATTAATTAGCTGGAATTATGAGTCAATGGATGATAAAGGTTATTTCTTTGACCCAAGCGTCACAGAGATGCTTATTGGCTGGCAGAACATTGATGGGAAATGGTACTGCCTTATACCGGAAAATGAAAAACAGATCTATTTTGGCAGTAACAGTACAAAGTGAAAATATGATCCTAAGAATGGTAGGCCTATGTTTCCATGTATAAAATGAAAGAACTCTAGATGGATAACTAGTAGATGAAAATGGTGTTTGGATCAATTAGTCAAGGAGGAAGAATGAGAAAAAGATGGACAAGAAGGCTGGCGTATATTATGTGTGCCGCCCTGGCAATAACAGCAGTACCGCCGTGGGCGGTATATGGAGAGGACGGGAAAACCGTAGAAGGAATCATTCAGACAGCTACCCCTTCTGAGGCGGACCGGGATACAGGGGCCAATGAGGATGTTGTGGAAGAGAGAAAAACCGGCGAGGAGTTGGAATCTGCCTTAGAAACAGATGAAAAGGAGGAAAAGGATTTAAAAGAAGCCACCTCTTCCGAAGCAGAAGCGATACAAAAAGAGACTCCATTAACAGTCCTCCCCGCTAAAATGGCGGTAACGGCTGTCGCTTACAGCTCCCTGGGAGATATCTGGGATGCCTGGGTGGGAAAGACCAGCTTTGAATTTTTGAGCGGAAGTCAGGGAGAGGGAACAAAAGAAAAGCCGTTCCTTATCAAGAACAGGGAACAGCTCATGGGCCTTTCTGAGCTGACTGCCATGGGAATGATGGTCCTGGAAGCCGAAGGAACAAAGTATGCCGGTGACTATTCCGGATGCTATTTTGCCCTTGGAGGAAACATTGACTTACAGGGAGTGGACTGGATTCCCATTGGCTTTTACCGGGATTCTTCGGAAAGCACTGGAATAGTGCCCTATCCCTTTAGTGGTGAGTTTGACGGGAAGGGATATACCATTAAGAATTTAAAGCTTACGTCCTTTGCTGGTTATAACAATGTCGGGCTTTTCGGGACAGTCATTGATACATCAATCCATGACGTGACCATCGTTCCAGACGGCAGCGAGATTAAAGGAAAGGACCGAACCGGGGTTGTGGCTGGATATGCAGAGGATTCTAAGATCCGGAACATTACCGTGAAAAACGCTTATATTCGTTCCACTGGCGTTGCCGGCGGAATTGCCGGAGAGATTAGCGGTACCGTCATTGAAAATGCCACCTGTGAAAAAGTGATGATCGATGCAACAGGCGGGGCAGATGTGATTTATGCCGGTGGGATCGCGGGAATTGCATCAGATTCCTATATTGTGGATTGTGATGTTTCCACTGGAGACGGAACCACGGCCAGAATCCAGGGGACCGGCTATATTGGCGGGATCGTTGGATATCAGAATGCAGCCTATATTTACAATACCCATGTGAGCGGAACTATTGGTGGCTATCATTCAACGGCCATCGGCGGCATCACCGGAAGATATGCAGCCGGGAAATTAAAGATGGCACGGTTCGAGGGAATTATCGGAAACTCTCAGCTTGGGTCCATGGCGAGGGAGGGGACTTTTATCGGAACCAGAAAGGGAGCTGCAACAAACTTTAATTACATAGAGGATGTGGCTTATCTGTTTGCGGATTCCGAGAGCAAGATCAGCGCCAATGTGTGCGGATCAGAGATCAACGACGATAATGACTTTACCTATGCTGCTCATGTAGGATACTGGCATACCGGGGATCTATATTGCACCCTGGTGCAGGGCGGAGCGAAAAAGACTATCTCAGACCGGTATTTCTATGAGGAATTAGAGGATGGCATCCTGACCGTTATGGACGAGGAAAGCGGAGACTTTACCCTGGATCATTTTGCCCCCAATTCTCTGGGCCGTCCAGTGAGAGGATATCTGTTGAATGTGAACCAGATCGATACGGTAGCGAATGGTCAGAACTTTTATGATATTGCCACCTTGGAGGTAAGGGGAAGCTCTCAGTACTCCAAGTCGCTTAATAAGGAACACCGGGGAGCCATTGCAGCCGGGACAACGGTCAGTGTGACAACAGCTCCTAAAAATACGGATACGGAAAAGTTTCAGATAGAGGGGGCCCCAACCTACACCAACGGAAAAGGAATAAAGACGAGTACCACCTATTCAGACAGCAGCCATGCCTACATTTTTTCCATGCCCCAGGAGGATATATCCGTATCAGCGGTTTATAAAAAGGTGGCTGTATCTATCAAGGTTGAGCCGGAAAACTATACCTTTGCGGTAACACAGACCAGAACCGGTAACCGCAAGAATCCGGTAAAGACCACGGAGATCCGGAACAAGGAAGGAAAGCTCATTGCCCGTTATATCAACGGGGTGTTGGAGCAAGGAACCGAAGTTCAACCAGTGAATATCAAAGCCATTATTGATGTCAACAATGATGTGGAGGACAACCGGGTGAAGTGGAGCGTTGACGATCCTCAGCTTATAAGCTTGGCGAAAAACGATGATGAAAGAACGGATGGCTATACAGCCAAATCTGCCAGTCTTTCCTTAAATCTTTCTTCCTCCTTTTTTACAAGCATCATTGAGGCGGCAGAAAGAACCCAGGCGGATGGAAACTACCAGTATAAAATCCCCAACACGATTTATGGAACTGGTCACCAGAACGGCGGTGTTGCGGTACTTACTGCCCAGACCAGGCCCTCCGCTTCCTTTGAGGGTAAGCCTTGTACGGCAAATAGCCGGATCAATGTTACATTCCAGATTCTTGACAATACCCTGGTAGCAACGGAAGGGGCGGCACTTGATAAACAGGCCCTTGACCTTACCGTAACAAGGAACTTAACCGGGGCCAGGACCAATCCCCAGGAAACGGTGACGGTAACAGCTCCCCAGTCATTAACGGCAACCTTTACACCGGACTTTTTTTCCAGGGATGAAGTAACCTGGACAAGTTCGGACCCGGCAGTAATTTTCGTATCTCAGGACAGCCAAGCTTACCGGGAAGCATCAGTTTCAGCTTTAAAGGATTCTGCCTGGATCAGGAATATCATGGCAACGGATAATGGAATCCGGGAGAGTGATAAGTATGCAAAGATATCCGGGACCGGAAGCCGGGAGGTGGCTGTTACGGTAAATGGAAAGGATAAGCTGGGAAATCAGGCTTCAGCTACATGCCAGGTGTCAGTAAAGTTTGTTACCAACGACCAGACACGTATCATTCCGGAAGGAATTGTCCTGGATAAGACGATACTTTCTTACAGCCTTGGTTATCAGAAGACTGGAGATACCCACTCCGAAACAGCCCAAAAGACCGGCTTTGAGACAAGAAAACTGTCAGCAGCCGTTCTTCCGGAGGTGGAGGATACCCCAGAGCATAAACCTTATGACCGCAGAGTTACCTGGATCTCTTCCGATCCGGAAGCGGTAAGGGTGGATCAGGAAGGAAATGTGACCCCGGTTGATGGAGCAGCCTGGATCAAAGAAGCATTATTAAAGGCACCATACCGGGCGGAAAAAAGAGTGGAGATCACAGCCGTAACAAAAGACGGCCAGAAGGCGGCTGCCTGTAAGGTATCCTTAACCTTCCAGGCAGAATGCATCGAGGCAGACCGGGAGATAGAACACTTTGACCTGGTGCTTACAAAAACAGGAAAAAGAAATAATCCCGTCCTCACTTGGAGTGGGATTGAAGGTAAGAAATTCAATGCTTACATTTATTCTGGAAGCCAGGAGAAAAAGAATATTTTATGGCGTTCCTCTGATGAAGGAATCCTTACAGTGGATCAGGAAGGAAATGTGGCTCCTATAGTTCTCAATGAGAAGCAGGAGGTCATCGCCAGTTGGATCAAGGATGCCATGGCAAAGCCTCCGTATACCGGAACCATAACGGCTGTGATCCATGCAGCTACCAGTGATGGAAAGCAATCCGATCCGGTAATTGTAACCCTTAATTTCAAAGTAGTGGATAACACGACTTCCAGCAGTTCTTCCGGAGGCGGAGGCGGTAAAGGTTCTTCAGGCGGAGGAGGCCGATCCGTAGGAGTAACGACCGCAGGAAACACCCAGGGACCGGCAGCTCCAGCCGGGGCTGTGACGGGAATCTGGACGCAGACGGCAAATGGAAAATGGATTTTTGCCTCAGAGCGGACGTACACAAATGAATGGGCCTATATCAGCAACCCATATGCAACAGGGGATCAGGAAAAAGCTTCATGGTTCCGGTTTGACAAGGACGGATTTATGGTATTGGGGTGGTATACGGATACAGACGGAAATATTTATTACTTAAAAGCAGCTTCTGATGGAACACAGGGGCAGATGCTTACCGGATGGCAGCACATACCCGATGAAGCGGGGCACGCTGTAGAAGGAGCCTGGTATTACTTTAATCCGGTTTCTGACGGAATAAGAGGTAGACTTCTGACCAATACCATTACACCAGATGGTTATGCAGTAAATGAGAAAGGCCAATGGATACAGTAAAACACTTTGAAAACACATCTCCTCTGCTAAAAAGGCAGAGGAGGAGAGGAGGAAGATATGAATCGTGTAATTTTAATGGGGAGATTAACCCGTGATCCCGATGTCAAGTATTCTCAGGGAGAGCGTACTATGGCAGTTACAAGGTATACTCTTGCAGTTGACCGCAGAGGCCGCAGGAATCAGGAGGGTAATGAGCAGACAGCAGATTTTATAAACTGTGTCGCATTTGACAGGACAGGAGAGTTTGCAGAAAAGTATTTTCATCAGGGTATGAGAATACTGATTTCCGGAAGAATTCAGACTGGAAGTTATACGAATAAGGAAGGAGTTAAAGTATATACAACAGATATTATTGTGGAAGAACAGGAATTTGCTGATAGAAAAAATACTTCTTCTGATAATTCCAGGCCGGCCCCATCTGGTGGTGCAGGGGACGGATTTATGAACATGTCAGAGGGAGTGGATGATCCAGACTTACCATTTAATTAAGGTAGTTACATACTTCGTAGTAAACAGTACATTGAAAATCGAATATGATTAACCGATAGAATAAAAGTCTTAAAGCAATGAAAGGAAAGTTTTATGGCTGAAAGAAATACAAAATGCTACTTTTTAATATATAGTGATTGACAGTTGTTATATAAATGACATCTAATAATATTAGATATATATATTAAAGGAGTGTTGAATATGGCGCAGATCAATATTAGAGTTAACGATAACCTAAAGGAAGATGTGGAAAAGCTGTTTAATGCCTTGGAGATGAATTTTTCTTCAGCAGTCAATATATTCATCAGTCAAGCGGTGGGAGAAGGTGGAATTCCATTTGCAGTTACAACCAGAACTGGAAGTGATCCATTCTATTCAGCTGAAGACATGGCACGTTTACGGAAATATATAGACCAGATGGAATCCACTGGCGGTACGGTTCATGAGATCACGCTGGATGATTAAGGCATGGTTGGATGAAGGATGGGAAGATTTGCGGTATAAACGGTATGAAAGTGAAACCGCAGAGGACAGCCAGAATGGTAACAAAGAGGCTGACCTTGTTACTGCCAGAATAGCACATATTCTCGACAGTCCAGGTTATCCATTAAAAATAGCTTCACTTAAGGCAATTCATAGAAAACTTTTTAAAGATATCTACAATCATGCCGGACTTACTGAGGGTAAGATGATAAAAAGAATTGCCTCATTTGCTTCCTCCATCTGGAAGTCACATACGTTTATGGATGGAAATACCAGAACGACAGCAGTATTTATGGAATGCTAACTAAATAATATGGCCTTCCAGGTAGACAACACCATGTTTAAGGATTACAGTCAATATTTCCAAAATGTACTTGTGAGAGCAAACTTTGCTGACTACAAGAATGGAATCACGGAAACAAACCAGTATCTTGAAAGTTTCTATAAAAATTTGCTTTCGGGTGGGGAATCCCGTTTAAGAAATCGTGATCTTGTTCTAAAAAACGTTTTGTTCCAGGTAGAAATAGGGGAATGGAATTATAAGTAAAAATTGTAAAAGCTACCATAATATGGTATCATTATTGTGGTAGTCAATCTGCCGGGTGGTTTCCATCTCCGAAAGGGGGTGGTGATTGTGAACACATATGAGGAATTTATGGTAATCATAAATGTTGCAGCGTTAATCATTGCAATACTTACATACGTGAAACACAATGACAAAGGTACAAAAAAATAATCACCCAGCCGACCAAAGCATTGGTGATTATTTTTAAATGATTAATCAATAATTTGGAAGCCACTCTGTGGAGTTGGCTACCTTTTGTACCTTTAGAATAACACGAATTTTTAAAGTTGTCAAATCAGAGATTTGTAAAATAGATTTTTAAAGGAGGATATGAGTATGAAAAAGAAATTATTAGTGGCAGCAATGTCAGCAATGTTAGTGATTGGAACAGCAATAACTTCCTTTGCAGATACGTATGATCCGCAATACCCCTTAAAAGGCTATATGGAATCATGGTTTGTGACCAGTCCGGTTACTGGTGAAACTGCTTGGAAGAGTGACCCAGAGAATTTTTTCTACGAAGCCAATAGCCATATGCAATATGCTTTAGATCTTGCCATCAGAAACAGAGATCCTCTTTCTCTTAACAGCATAGGTGGCATTGATTTAGCAGTCATGGCAAAGCTTACAGATTATCCAGCTACAGGCTTGGAGGGTGTAGATCAGGAAAAATCAGAACGCATGACAACAGAAGTCCGAAACTTTTTAAATAGCTTTGACTGGAGAAATGCAACCGATTATGAAAAGGCAGTGCGTATTGCAAAAAGAATTACGCAGGCGGATTATTATGTTAGTAGTGATCAGTACGGGATGCAGGATGGGACCCAGTATGCGTATGGTTGTCTGGTAGAAGGAAAAGCAAGTTGCAGTGGATACGATTCCGCGGCAAGTATGTTAGCGGCCTGTGTTGGATTGCCTATAAGCAGTCTGGGTTCTGTAAACCATACTTATCCGGTTTTTTTAGTGGATGGCGTATGGTTAGCTTATGAACCAACCAGTAAAGATACTTACTTTACTGTAGCTGATGTGTATGAAAAAAATACACTTGGAAATTATCAACTTCTAGGAAAATACTGTGAAGGAACTAGCTATGAGATTCCAACAAGCGTGGAAGGAAAGTTTCCCGATATTACTTATGGTTATATTTACGGAGAACGAGCTGCGTTTATCAAATTTAAATAAGTATTGAATATTATAGAGAGAAGCTATCGGTTAATCATAATCGGTAGCTTTTTTTCTTTGCTCAAAACAGTGGGAGAAAAAATAAGGAGAATAGATGATCAGAAATTGGATAAATATTAAGAAACTAAATCGGAAAATTGCAGGATTACTTACTGCCATTCTGTTTTTAACACCCATATTTACGTATTTACCTCCAGATGTTTTTAATTCCTGG
The DNA here is from genome assembly GCF_054772055.1 of Lacrimispora brassicae. Classification (NCBI taxonomy): domain Bacteria; kingdom Bacillati; phylum Bacillota; class Clostridia; order Lachnospirales; family Lachnospiraceae; genus Lacrimispora; species Lacrimispora brassicae. The sequence continues at coordinate 17,249 of NZ_BRYH01000062.1, forward strand.
GGTTTTAGTTTAAAGTTTCTTAGTTCCGGACAGGCTGGACATCCGTATCTTATGGGAAGGGCTCCTGGTGATGATAGAGATAAATGGTTCTTATGTATGAACACAGGAGCCTCAGCCCATAGTAATTACGACTATTCCAAAGTTAATGCGGATATTGATTATAATAATGGAACTATTGAACAAAAAAGAATGTTCTGGGCCTATATTTTAGCATTTGGGAGTTATGATAGTAATACTGTTCGAGAGTCAAAGCTCAATCAATATTTTGGTTGGATTACTAAAGATGAAGCAAGAGATATCGCATGGACAAAAGGAAAAAGCAATGGCGGATCAGGCCAGGTAGAAAACATGGCAAATGACGGTTTTATGTCATTGGAAAACATTCCAGAAGGTTGCAAAAGCCCTAAGGATATCCTTGAGTTGGTCAGTAAATATAATTCCGAGAGCAAGGCTATGTATATTAATGATTTGAGAAGTGGCCCCGGACAGATAGATACAAAAAAGCTTTATGAATTAACTGGACTTACAGATTGGGAAACTTTTGTGAAATATTGCAAAATTGACGCTGTAACTCCCGGACTGGTAATTAACACGGATGGACAGAATCTTACCTGGAGCTTCCCTAACGCTCTAGCTGGACAAAAACCAACCGAAGCGGTTATGAAAATTAGTTACGATCCAAGTGTCTTTAGGGTATTGGAAGTTACAGGTAGCTTGGAATTTTTTCAATGTAATGTCCCAGGATCTCAGCAACTATACCGTGCAAAAGGAGATGTTAAAGAGAAAAACTGCGAATTTTACCTTACTACAAAATACAGTACAAATACACCTACTCCCACACCAGGGGATGGAGAAGTGTCCTTAAAGGTTTACCAACACAATGAAACCTTTAAATCCAATTATAAAGTTGATCTGGAAAAAAGGGATTATGAGACTGGAAATCCCTTACAGGGTTCTACCTGGCAGGTATTGGAGCAATTCGATGATAGCCAGTTAAGTGGTGATGAATCAGATGGCGGAATCATCGAAGATAACATGAGAGAAGACCCAACAACCTGGCAGGATTGGCTGGTATTTGATGATGACCTGGTAACAAATGCCAGTGGGCGAATCTCTCATAGAGATACCCGCTTTTATGATTTTAGCCACGCCTACTGTAATGGCCATCCACTTCCCACGGAACCGGAAATTGATGAATCGAATGGTGGCGAAGAAGGAGAAGGAAGCGAAGAAGCTGATGAAGCGGCAGAAGAGTATGAACGATTAATGGAGGAATGGCAAGGGGCAATAGACGAATGTGAAGCCCGTGCTGCGGCCAGTGGGGGAACCTTCCATCACTGGTTATGTAACAGTGAGGAAGAACCATCTGAAGAAGAGGCATTTGAAGCGTCAGGCTGTAAGGCTGCCAGAGATGATGCATATGAAACCTTTATCAATCTTGAGTATGATTACACGTTCAGAGAAACAAAGCCAAGGGATGGTTATATCATCCATGATCCGGGACATCCGGATGATGTTCCGATTGAGATCATCACAACGGCAGCTTCCGAAGCAGAAAGACCTAAAAAGTGGAAAAGTGCCAGTAATGCAGATATAAGAGTCACCGGGTACGTCCGAAACATGGCAAAGGGTAGTTCCGAGAACGCAGACATTGAGGGATTTGCTGGATCAGCCATGGGGAGTTTGACTAACAGGGAAGCCTTTGGACCAGAGGAAACCAGCCTGATAGATGAAAATAAACTTTTATTATCTGATAGCAGCGATAAGGTAGCAAGTCCTTCTACATATTCAGATGCTTCTGAGGAGAGCGGGGATCTAATCCTTAAAGAGACCTATGATCTTCCACTTGGAGAACGAATCATCAACAAATTGCTTAAGTTTATCGGCCTTCCTACTGCTTTTGTAGAAGAGAAGGAAATTACCGTGAAGCTTACCGCCAAGGATGATGAAGAATTATATGATGAGAAGTTTGATGTAGAAGAGAATGAGGAGGAATTCCCAGACGAGTATTTCGGTGATGATGAAACAGCCACTCCATCACAGGCCAAAAAGAACGTTATGAACCCTTCATTAAAATATCACCTGGCCACGGATTCCGAGACATCTCTTCCTCTAGAAGAAAGAGGAAGAATGCAAATCAACCTTTTGGCGGAAGATACTGACGAAGAGCCAGTTATGACAACAATGCTTAGTTTCAGCGTTCTTAGCAGAGCTTCCAGCAAGGCGTTCGAAGGAGGAGAAGAGGATAGTCAGCCGGAAGTAGACAAGGGACCCGGCAACAATACAGCTCATACCTTTAAAGTATATGATCATCGTGTACCAGGACAGGTCCATTTCAATAAGAGGGACATGGAATTAAAGGCAGGAGAGTCAGGAAACTATGATTCCTATGGAGATACTCAGGGAGATGCCACCTTAGAAGGCGCTGTATACGGTCTGTTTGCGGCAGATGATATTTACGGTCAGGACACGCAGCGGGATGAGAATGGAAATGTATCTTTCGGTATTGGAGTAGTATTTGATGCTAATGATCTTGTTGCAGTGGCAGCCACAGATAAAAATGGGGAAGGTTCCTTCTTAACGATAACGGAAAGACCTCATAGTGTCTACAATTACAAGGCCGGGAAAATTGAGTATACCGGAAAGAGCTATCCAGAAAACCTGTATGTTAAAGACAGTTATGAAAAGGCGCAGCCACAAGAAGAAAGGGGCCGCATCTATAAAGATAATAAGAGCATGAATGGAGATAGCTGGATCGGAAGACCTTTGCTTCTTGGCAATTATTATATCAAAGAGCTTTCCCGTTCCGAGGGATATGAACTTTCCATTACCGGAAAGGATATGGCGGTTACAAATGCAGAGAAAAGTACCCGTGAGTCCTATGGTGACACTGCTGATTCAAGGACGGCTCCGGTAGGGGCTGCCTGGATCACGAAACAGCTATATAATGCCGTTACCTTCCCGGAGGGGAATGCTGCTTATGGAAATAAGGAAAATTTACTTCTTTTTGAAACAAAATCAAAGGATGCTACCAATGGGTATAATGTAGTCCTTGATGGGATTCCGGAAGGTGCAGATATCTACTTAAATAACGTCACATTAAATCCGGTAGTGATCCAGCAAGTAGATGGAGGAAAGTGGGGTGATGCAAAGGAAGCACCTTTTTATCTGACCGCAGAATCAGACTCTGTTTATAAGCGTGATATCAATGGAAACATGATTGAGAAGCCAGGCGTTTCTGCAACCATCAAGGTTCCATACGAAGCTGCCGGAACTGAGGCAGATAAACTTCCCACGGAAGGAATGGCCACAGCCAGTGACCCGGCTAGGTTTACCAGTGCCTTTACGGATTCAGATAGCAACATGAAATATGTGAAAGCTGAGTTGGAGCAGATGATGCGTAATTCTCTCCATATGGAAACCCCGAAAGGTGATTATTATTCCACGATCAATGTCCCGGTCTATGATGAGAAACGGACAGCGAATGGAAAAATCGTCTATGGCAAACCGGAAATGGTTCTTGAAATTGAAAATGTCACAACAAATAAGTCTGTTATAGAGGCGATTTTAAATTATTACATCAACGAAAAAGTATTTACCTATGGCGGTCTTCAAAAAATAGAATACACCGCAGGGAAAGCCATCGTGACAATCGTTGTCGCCATGAACCCAGGAAGGACCTTACTGTATCAGACGAATTCCAGTGGTGATATCGTTGCTGCCTACTTAACAAAACTCAATACAACCTATGGAAGATATGTCATAAGAAAGTATACTGACAGCGAATTAAATGCCGCTAAAATGGGAAGTACAGGTAAATACATAATCAATGTAATGCCGGACTATGAAGTGGGCGATGATGGAATTCCAACAGATAAAACCATGTACCCAACGGATAGCGAGAGATATCTTCATTATACAACAGGAGAAACCCTTTATGATTACTGGTACCAAAGTGGTGGTACTTACGTAGGCCATGCGCCCGTAACCAGAAAAGTATGGGAGCCAAATTATAAAGATGTCATTGTAAATGAGGAGAATGTAAGCACTTCTAAAGTCACGAAAGTTGACTCCTTGGAAGAAGTGGCGAACCGGGTTGGCAGTACCTATTATTACTATGACAAGGTGGCAAAGCAGTACATCATTCATGTTGGCTCAAAAGACATGGACCTTACCGGAGTAAGATCAGGTAACTTTACTATCGCACTTAATAATGGAAAAACCGTTGTGAAGAGTGATGATATAAGCAGGATCGGATCAAATAATGTTTGGGGTTATGCGGCAGGAGGCAGCATATCTAATGCAGAATACGTAATCCGTGTTTCCGGAGCAGGAGCCGGGGTATCTGCTTCCCCGGAATTTGATTCGAACAAGACTTTCATTAAGAATCAACATTTGATTTGCAATGGATATCACGATCTGCTTGAGGACGGAAATACAAGAGAAACACCAACCCCTGTGTTGGAACGTATCATCAGACAGCAGATTAAGGTAACGAAGACCATTGATGAAAAATCATACGACAACACCAACTCCTATGCCGCAGCCCATGATGACTGGTTTACAAGAACCTTTGGAGGGCATCTTGAAAGGGATACGGTGGCTAAAAAAATGGACAACTTCCGCTTTAAGGTGTACTTGAAATCAAACCTGGAACGACTTTACCGTGACAACGATGGAACTATAATCTGGCAGGACAGGCTGGGAAATGAAATTAATGTACTTGACCAAAACGAGAAATTTCCGGCCCTGGTAAATAAAGTTTTCACAAAAGTGCAACACGTCACCTCTCCTTTATATAAGAACTCAGAGGACGCAATCGTAAGCAATAATACCTTGTACAGCAATACGAATGGATTTATTAACGGAAACCAGAATAACGGCTATACTTCCATACTGGAAACCATATCGGCAAAGACGGATGGCAGTGCTGGGGCAAGAATCGTTTCTATTTACAATTATGACAAGTTCTTCGATGCCATAAATGTGGCCAATGATAATAAGTGGGATCGTACAGACAGCGTGCCCTACCCCATCGGGCATAATGGCAGCACCTCCTTTAAGCCCTTTGCCTTAATAAAGAAGCTCCTGTTTGGAAGAAGCGGGGCGGAAACGGAGTATCCAGCGGTCCGCAATAATCCGGATATCAAGAACCATATTAATACATCGGATATAGCTGCGGATAATGCCCTGCGTTCCGATAACGTCCGCCAGTTTGCCATTACCTGGTATCTGGATGACGAAGTGGCAAAGCTGGTGAAAAAAAATCAGGATGGAGAAACGGAAAGCGCCACAGGTGGCAATGCTTATTCCGATGAAATTTATGACAAAGCCCTTTCAGAAGCTATCCGAAAGGCAGAAAACTATTTAAAACCTTTCTTTGCGTATGACCTTGACCGGATTTATTCCATTGAATGGGACAGTTCACAGGACGGTGGTGCAGATAAAGATCTCACAACACTTTCAGCGGATACCCTGTACGGAGGCGTTTCCGGAAGCAGCGACGGTTATTATTTCGCCACATCGAAATATCTGCCATACGGAACCTATGTGGTGGCAGAACAGCAGCCGAAATTCAGTAATCTGGGGGATTTAAAGAACAAGCATTACCAGATTGATAAGCCAAGAGAAGTCTCTCTCCCATCTGTATATGAGGATTATGATGGCTCCCAGGCTGCGCCGGAAGTGACTAATGATTATTACAATTATTCTGTCGGCATGACCCAGCCTGAGATGGAAAGCAAGTACAAGATCCGTTTCAATGAGGAGAGTATAAATGTAATCAGGGGCAGAAATGCGGATGGTGACTTTGAAGTTTATAAGTACGGCATGGACATTGACAACATCAGAAATGGCATGACGGGAACCGGATCAGGTGATTATTTTGCACTGAGCCAGAACGGATTCAAACCGTATAAGAATTACTACAATGAGCAGGACAACAGGAACAATGGAAATGTTCCATATTACCTGTCAGAGGGCTTAAGCGGAAGGGAAGCGGTATCAAAATACTACCGATACAGCTCCGTGGCAGAAAACAAAGGTACCGCAAATGATGTTCCATTCCCAGAAACCGTTACGGAGAGCAGTGGTGCTGGAATCCAGTATAAAGATAATGTAACAACCATGCAGGGCGTACAGATTGCTTATGATGGAAAATATGCTCCTATGCTTGTGCCGTGGACGATCGTGGCGCCTGACAACGCTGTTACAGAGGCTGCAGACAGCACCCTTTCCCCAAATGGAGAGAGTTCATACAAAGGCTTTGGGTATACGAAGTTTTGCAATAGCTTTTTTAAAGCAAAGCTGAGGATCGAAAAGCTGGATTCAGAGACCGGGGAGAACCTTCTCCATGACGGAGCTTTGTTTGCCCTTTATGCAGCCTCCAGGGAAGACGGGGAGAATACGGACGGCCTGGTGAAGTTTTATGAAACAGATACCCGGATCGAAGGATCAAAGGAATTTTTAGAAGCTATGGGAGCCAAAAATATTGCCTTGGAAGAAGATGCCTGGAAAGGAACTGTTCCGGCAGGAGCACCCATATGCAAGGAATCGGAACAGGTGATACTTACGGATCAGGAAGGAAGAAGGACAGGACAGTATGAAGCCTTTACAACCACCAGGGACGGCCTTATGCCCGATGAAGCGGGGCACGCTGAGGCTAAGGAAGAGGATTTAACAGAAAGTTCCTATCAGGATCAGAATACCGGATATTTAATTACTCCACAGCCTCTTGGAGCCGGGACCTATGTCCTTTGTGAAATTAAGCCCCCAGCCGGATATGTAAGGACAGAGCCAGTTGCAATTGAAATTTATTCCGACAGGATCACCTATTACCTGGATGGAAACCGGGATAACCGGGTGGCGGCAGCTATATATGACAGCGTGCCCCGTTCCATGGGGCAGGATCAGACAGGGGATGTGTCAGCAGCGGATATGGCCAGAATCTATGTAGGAAATACCCCGGTACGCTTGGAGGTTTCTAAAATTAAGGATTCCGCTCAAACTGTCACTTACAAAACCAACACCAGGTTGGAAGGAACAGAGTTGGAATTAAAACAGAAGTATGGAACAGAAAACCTGGAATTTTCCTACAAGAACGGAACTTATTTAGGCTATGCCTGGTACAAAGGCACCCTGGAATATTTAGAATCCAGAAAGGCTGCTGGAGAAGATTCAGAGCCAGTTTATGTAGATGGTGTATTTGCTGGTTATGGCCTGATATCCAGGCCATTAGACACCGCAGACGATAACAACCGCTACGTGGCCGGGGCAGAGCTGACCCTTTATGACGCTATAGAGGTCAAAGGAAACGGAGACAGCGGGGATATAGGCTATGACGGCGTGGAAGTCACGAGGGACCGGAACAACAACGTCCAGTCGATCAAAGTATTTAAGGGATACGCCGGGACAAGCATTGAATTTATCCGAGAGGAGGATGAGGAAGGAAGTTTAAATGGAGAGCCAGGGGAAGGAACCTGGACTTACCAAACGATAGAGCGAGGAGATACAGACATTCTATTTTATTCCCTTGGAGAGCTGAGGGTAACAGAAACAGGGGCGGACGGAAAGCTTTATGGCTATGACCGGAATGGGAATAAGGTACTTGCAAAAAACCAGGAATCCATCTATGTGCTGAAGGCCGGACAGCCTGTTTTTGAACTGACCGGTGGGGATTTAACTGCGGTGAAATATTCCGCAATGGACAAATGCTTTACCTTAAGCTCTGGAACCATCCTCTATCATCTTGGCAGCAGTGGAAACCGGGATTCATATATAAATCCGACCACCGGCATGGCCTATACCCGGTGTAACGGGGAAGATCCTGCCCAAGAAGGGGCAAAGATCCTGGTATGGCCGGTAAAGGTATCCAGAACGAAAACCGGAGCAGTCATTGCCAGGGAAAAAATCAAAACCTGGAGAATTGCTTCCATCAATGCCGATACAGATCAGGAATACATCACAGGGACCTATGATGGAAGTTTTTTTAACAAAAGCATGAATCCGGTACTGAATGGCCATGGCCTTCCGGAGTATTACCAGAGATCGACTGAAACCTATAAAAAGGGCGATCCGGTCTATGACATTGACGGGGATTACGTCCGCTACAAATACGATGACCTTCTTCCGGCCTATAACAATGCTGCTTACAAGATCAATGACAAGACCGGTATGGAAGATATCGGTAAAGAGGAGGACATCGCAGACGATATGAAGCTCTACCACCGTCAGGGCGAAGCCTGGATCATGGAAAACACCTGGATCACCGGTGAGAAGTACCCCAATGATCCATTTAGGTCGGATATGACCGTAGGCCAGGCTGATATGCTAAAGCGGGTGATCCCAGGAACCTACATCATGGAAGAGGTAAAAGTTCCATCCGGCTACACCAAGAGCTTTCCGGAGGGTGTTACCGTTACAGAAACCAGGAAGGTCCAAAAGTCCGTGATGGAAGATGAAAAGATCAAGGTGGAGATTGTAAAGACCGATGCGCCGGATCAATACCGGATAAATGTTATGAGTGATTATCAGGAAAGCCTTACTGTTACGGAGCCGAAAGGAGCTTACAGTTACGGCCAGGTTTCCGGGGCACATTTGGCACTCTACAAGGCGAAGCGGGTCTATACCACGGACAGTGTGACCTATCCAAAAGGGTACTATTTTGTAAAGACAGAAAGTACGCCAGCAGAGTGGACGGTAGAAAATACCGCTGACAATGCGCCGGTACAGATCGTGGCCGACTGGATCACAGATGGAACCCCGAAATACTTTGAGGGAATCCCTGCAGGGAACTATATCCTGGAGGAAATAGAGGCAGTCAGTGGCTATGTCCGCAGTTCCATGGAGCTTACGGTGAAAGCAACCGGAGAAGTACAAGCCATAAACTTAAAGAACGATCATACCAAGCTAGAGGTTTATAAGTACTACGAAGACAGCACTGGGAAAAAGATGCAGCTCCCAAACAGCCATGCAGCTAGTCTGGCCCTTTATGAAGCAAAGACGGATAGCAATGGAACTATCGTAATAGATGAAGGAAAGCCGGTCTATGATAAGGATAAGAAGATAATAGAATGGCTGACTGATGATTTGACTGAGTACACCCAGAAGTTTGAAAAAAGTACCGGCTTTATGGACCGTATAAAGGATTTTCTTGGCCTGTCAGAAAACCAGTCCAGCTTTATCACGGACTTTGAAGCAGCTTACCGGGAGAAAGGGGAAAGCCTTTCCTCCCTCACCTGGTACACGAAAGGCGGGGAACGGACGGCGGAGCGCAGGGAAATCCTTCAGACCGGAAAAGGAGAAGGGACAGTCCAGACCTGGATCACCGATGCTGGAAAAACAATCCGAATCACCACTTACCGGAATGTGAAAAATGGCTCTCTTGATTCGGACGGAAAACTCCCCCTGAATTTTGAATATCAGTTTAATTACACAGAATCAGGAGGAGTAAAGAGCTATGACACTTTAGAGGGAATGCACCGGATCGACTACTTGCCTCTTAACGCAGAGAAAGATGGGAAGAAGGTAGGAAATTACGTCCTGGTGGAAGAAAAGACACCGGATGGCTTTGAAACAGCCGATCCCAAAGCAATAGTTCTTGAAGAAACCGGAAGTGTGCAGAGGATCAGCCTGGAAAATGAGGAAAAGTACATCAACGTCTTGAAGGTGGTTTCAGACGGAGCCAATGAATATGCCGCAAAGGGAGCAGAACTTGCCCTATACCGGGCCGATGAAGCCGGGAACTTTGTGGAAGATGAAGCTTATCTAATTGAAACTTGGGATTCCGGATCGGATGGAAGATACACAGAAAATGACAGATTTAATGGAGACATCCCAGAGGGATTTGACCCAGGTGATTTAAAGCCTCACAGGATTGATAAAATCCCTTATGGAACCTATTATATCGCAGAGTTAAAACCTCCGGCCTACATGCAAAAAATAGAGCCGGTAAAGATCCTTGTAGGTGCAGAAAAGATTCTTTTTTACCGGGTCGTAAATACTCCAACTGTAGGAAAGCTGGAAATTATAAAGAAAGCTTCCGATACCGGGGAGGGGCTGGAAAACGCCCGGTTTAGGGTGATAAACAAGGATACCGGAGCTGTCTGGTACATGACAACCGGCACAGATGGAAAGGCAGAAATAACCGGACTTCCGGTAGGTCTGGTGCAAACAGACGGAACCATAAAACCTTATAACTACACCATAGAAGAAATTTCCCCACCGGATTTTTACCAGATCTCCGAAGGAATGAAGAAGTTCCAGTTTGACGGAAAAGGGATCGGAAAAGAAATAATTTATACCTGTGAAATTGAGAACCAACCAACAAAAATTCAATTTAAAAAGACAAACTTTGATAATGGAATGGCTGTGGAAGGTGCAGAAATTGCGGTATATCATGCGGTGGCTGTCAATGGACAGTACCAAAAGGATGGAGAGGCCATTGAGACTTTGATTTCCGGGCTAGACGGCTTTACCCTGACCAAGAAGCTGTCAGCCAACCGGGTATACATCATGGAAGAGCTAAAAGCTCCAGCCGGGTACGCCCTTTCAAAGCCGGTGATCTTTACTCTAAATAAAGCGGGATCTGGAATACGGAATGTTTCAAACAACTTTAGTGTCTTGAGTCTGGCAAGTGACAATGGGTTTATCGAAGCCCTTACCGTAACTGGACGGGTCCCTGTAAAGGTCTGCACCATATTAAAGGATTTGGACACAGGAAGCGAACTCCCTCCATTGATCGGATCGGGCAACAGCCGGATGGTGACAGCAGAGGACGGTATTATAGACGGCCACTTGTATGAGATCACCGAGTATACCAGGTATTCCGATGGCAGGACAGAGAAATCAATGAAGGAAATCAAAAGGATCTATTTTGATGAAGAAGGATCTTACTGTCTCCCTTCCAGGACCTATTTGGAAACCAGGCAGGAGCTGACTAATGCAGAGGGAAACATCCTTGCAAGTTGGACCGTCAATGAGGACAATCATGATTATACAATCAAAAATCCAGTAACCAGGGAAGATTCTATCGTGCAGATAACAAGCAGCATGGGAACGGATCACAGTGCAGTAAAAAACGGAAGCGTCATAAAATACACGGTTTCCTATACCAATCCTTACAACCATCCCACAGAGATCCGGGTCAAAGCGGTTCTTACAGATGGGCTTGAATATTTAAGATCCACAGATTACGGAGTAGAGCAAAACGGAACTGTCACCTGGAACCTTACAGATATCGCCGCCCATGAGAGCAGTACGGTAGACTTGGTGGCCGTGGTCAGAGGTGAAACGGGAACTCAGATAAATGCGTACTTTGAAACAAAGGTGGATGCAGTTACCAAACGTACAGTCCTGACAAATCCCATTGTCCCGGACGGATCTGCTGCCATCATAAATAAATTGACCGGAACCGGAATACCCGGTAGTACGGGGCACGCTGAGGATCAGGCAGACGAATTTGCTTTTCATGTAAGGCTTATGGACCCATCTGGTAAAATCTTAACCGGATACCAGGCATACAGCGGTTCATCGGAGGGCCGGATCAAGGGAGAAGGAAATATCACAATAACCGGTGATGGCTTTATTATCTTTGCTGGGCTGCCCTACGGAACCAGATATGAGATCGCACAGGAGAAAACAGACGGCTATGATACCGTTCTATACTCTACCGGGCAGACGGAAGAAGGAATGATAACTGGTGAGGTATCAAAGGCCACTCAGAGCGCAGTATTTAAAAACAACCGGAACGATGAAACGATCCGGGAGATCCTGACGGCAGGAGGAAGCTACCGGCTTACAGAAACCACAACCTACAGTGACGGAAGCAGTCTTACAAGCGGAATTTACCGTTTACAGCTAAATTCTTCCGGGATGGTTGATAACGTGGACATGGAGGACCGTCCAATACATTTATATTTTTCCAAGGTGGATGCAGAAACCGGAGAGGAGCTTGCGGGAGGCCGCTATAACCTGATTGATGGAGAGACAGGAACTGTCATCTATGAATTTACGAAGAAAGAAGGGAAGGTGGTATTGATACCGGCAGAGCTGATTGTTCCAGGGAAAGAATATATCGTCTTGGAAGAGCAGCCCCCAGTCGGATATTCCTTTGAGAAAGAGATCCGCTTTACAGCGGAGGAAAGCGGTATAGGGGAAACCATCATTATGCAGGATAGAAAAACAGAGATAAAGATTTTAAAAGCAGATGCAGAGACAGGGGAGCTTCTAACAGGAGGGTGTTTCTCTATCCGGGAAAAGGAAACCGGTACTGTCATTACGTCCTTTACGCCAGAAGGAAAACCATTCCTTATAAAAGGACTCCTGACAGCAGGAACCACCTATGAGCTGGTAGAGGAAGAGCCGCCGTCCGGATATGCCTATAGCGAGAATGTAACATTTACTGTTCCGAAAGAACCAGGAGTAATCACGGTAATTATGAAAGACAGGAAAACAGAGGTTTTGATAAAAAAACTCAACGGTTCTCTTTTAATTGGAACCCCATCGGATGCTGCCCGCCAGTTACCAGGATGTACGCTTCAAATATTAAACGAAGATAAAACCCCTGCAAGGGCCATCCGTGATGGAAATGGTTTAAAGGCTGGAGAAGAATTGATCTTTACCACAGGAATCCAGTTTGAGAAATTTAAAGGCCAGTTGGAAGCCGGGAAAAATTACTGGCTCCACGAAGTCAGCCCGGCGGACGGATACGCCTATACAGAAGATATCCCCTTTACCGTCAGCTTAAACGGAGACAGGGATACAGTAGTCATGATAGACGAACCAACCCATGTGATCCTTTCAAAAAAGGCTATAACCGGCAATGAGGAACTTCCAGGAAATTATATGGGCATAAAAGATAAGACAGGAAACATGGTGGAAGATTGGATATCTGGGGAACAGCCACATGAACTCATTGCAAAATTAAAAGCAGGAGAGTGCTATTGGTTTTGCGAAATCCTCCCTGCAGATGGATATTCTTATGCAAAAGATGTTCCATTTACTGTTAACCATGACGGAACGGTTGACATGGTTGAAATGAAAAATGAGGTTACTGAGATCCGCCTAAAGAAAGTGGATACATCCGGCCAACCTTTAAAAGGAGCTGTTTTACAGGTATTGGATCAGCAAAAAAATGTAGTCATTCCAGACTTTGAAACAACAGGTGTGGCCATTGATATTACTGGAAAATTAGCTGCAGGAAAAACTTATTACCTTCATGAAGTGAAGGCGCCGCCAGGATATTTCCTTTCTGCTGATATAGCATTTATAGTACCCAAGGGAACGGAGTTATTGGAAGTTACGATGATAGATCCAAAGAAGCAAAGTCCTGGATCAGATAAAATGTATCTCTATAAAGTGGATGCTGCAACAGGCCGGGGCATTGAGGGGGTGGAATTTTCCATTTACCGGCCTGACGGGAGTTTATACCTTACTGTAAACACAGAAAAGTATGGAATTGCAAAATTCCATATTCCGGCAGACGGAACCTATACTTACAAGGAAACAAAGGCGGCTCCCGGCTATCTTGCAACAGATCATACCTATTTCTTTACTATTAAAAACGGTGAGGTGTCAGAAAACAGTATAATATCGGTTATAAATTATCCTTCTTCGGAAGTTTTGATTCAAAAAGCAGATGTTGAAACCTGGGAAGGATTAGCCGGGGCAAAGCTGGAGGTCAGAAATGAAGCAGGAATGCCGGTATTTACCGGGATAACAGATGAGAGCGGTCAACTATTATTTCAGCCTTTACACACCGGAAAATATACTGTACATGAAATAAAAGCTCCGGAGGGATATATAAAGACTGATACTTACCTGACCATTCATGTAACGGATGCCGGAGCTGTAACAGGAGAATTAGTGATGTACAACCGCCGGTCACGTGGAAAGAAAAAGGGCATCATCACAGCGGCATATCAATCAGGCCTAAGTGGTCTGGGGATTATCAATCACAAGGGAATAGGATTCTGGGGCTGGCTGAGTAGGCTTCCGAAAACAGGAGACATAGGTTTAAGCGGAGGAGTGCTTTCAGGAATAGGTCTGGTTGTCATTGCGTCCGGCATTGCTATTGCAAGGAGAAAAAAAGATAAAAATCATGAAAAACATACTTAAGAAAAGTCTCGTTGCTATGTTTCTTGTCACATCTCTGGCTTTGGGATGCTGCAGCATGGCACACGCAGAAGAAGAGCTTCTAATAATAAAAAAGGAATACAAAACAACTATAAAGGAGGAAGGCGGAAGGTCCCAGTTTAAGGAGATCTATGAAAAGGATGGAATCCTCTACCGGTTGAAATCTGTTGAAATAGATAACGTGGAAGAAGTCCCACCAGGTGATACCATCACATATGACTCTGCCCCCTTTGTTGGGAAACCCCAGGAATATGCCCCTGAAAAGGAAATAGAGAAGAATGGAAAAAAATACATTCTGAAAACCAGTGAACTTGCAAAAGTAATTACAGAAGAAACAACGAGATATTCAGAAACTTCTATATTATACAAAGGGGTAGAATACATAGACCCTCTCCCGGAAGATGGGGAGGTCAAAGTTATAAATGAGGATTTAAAACAGGAATTAAAGGTAAGGCTCCCAGCGGTTGATTATAGGGAAGAAGGCACTTATTGGGATTATAATTTTACATTTCCCATCACAGTAACCGGATATGATGGGGATTCATACATGTTGGGCCAGATGGAGATTTCAAATAATTCTCCCTTAATAGACCATGGGGATCAATTTCTGGATTATCTGAATCTTTCCCCTCAATACTACAAAATCACCAGGATCCAGTGGGAGGGGAAACCTGTGCAAAAGGAGGGAGAAATGATTCGGAAAGCCACCGCTTATGGCCGGAAGCTGGTGAAAGACATCAGGGGAATCTATGGAGGGGATGTGACCTACCCTTCCATAGAAGCCAATGTTTATCATGGAGTTTATATGGAAGCAGATGCAGAAAACCAAACAGGCCGGCCTATTTTCCGGAAGCAGGCAACGGCAACTTATGAACAGAAAGGAAGAATCGGATTCTGGAATTTCCTAAAATGGCTGCTGACAAACTCCCTTACCTTGTCAATTTTTACAATCTTGTTACTAACCATTTTTTTAATCCTGGCCGTTGCTCGAAAAGGCCGGAAAAAAAAGGAAAATCGGGAAAAAGGGGAGAAAAAGAAGCCGGAGAAGCAAGAGCCATAAAAAGGCCGGAATATTTTGGCCGCCAGATTCCCCCACTATGGAACAACCGGCGCCGGGCAATGCAGATACAACACTTCGCTTCATGAGAATCTGTTATTGAATATTATAAAATGTGATGCTAGTATAAATGTAATTCTATTTCATTAAAAAGAGGTGAACCAATGACAATTTATGATATCGCCAGAATAGCGGGAGTTTCTGCCAGTACGGTTTCCCGCGTGATCAATAACAAACCGGGAGTCGGTGAAATGACGAAGGAGCGGATAAGAGAGCTTCTGGAAGAATATAATTATTCTCCTAATGAGGCGGCCCGGGGCCTTGTGACCCAATCTTCAAAGATTGTAGGAATCCTGATTGAGGATATCCGTATTTCCCATCACACGGAGTCTGCCTATATTATTGAACAGGAGATGACAAAAAGAGGTTATACCTGCATCACCCTCAGCACAGGAATGACCTCTGAGAAAAAAGCGGAATACATTAAAATCCTGGAACAAAGAAGAATAGAAGGAGCTATCCTGGTGGGATCCATGTTTGGAACACAAGAGGTAGAAAAAAGCATCAAGGAGCATTTACAAGATATTCCCATTGTGCTTGTAAACGGTTCCTTGGATCTGCCTAACGTGCGGGGGATCCTGGTGGATGAGGAGCAGGGAGTGGAGAGGTGTGTGGATTTGCTGGTAAAAAGGGGCCGCCGCAATCTGGCCTTTGCAGTGGACTCCATAACTCCTTCCAACAACAGCAAAATGCGGGGGTTTAAAAACGGCCTTAAAAATCACGGACTTGGAGATGGAGAACAGTTTATTTTTCATGCAGCAGACGGTGACACGGCCCCGGAACATACGATTGAAAGAGGAAGACAAGCAACGGAAGAGATCCTTATGAAATATCCGGAAGTAAACGGAATTATTTATTCCATTGATTTATTGGCTGTGGGCGGGCTGGAGATATGTCATGAAAAGGGGAAGGCTGTCCCGGACCAGATCGCAGTGATTGGGATTGATAATACCCTGTACGGGAAAATCTGCACCCCAAAGCTGACGACTTTAGATAATAAACTGGCAGAAGTCTGCCAAAATGCTTCCCGGATTCTTTTAGAGGCTCTTGAAGGGAAGGATACACCTCATGATATGAAAATATATACGGATATCATTCAAAGGGAAAGCAGTTGAACGCAAACAAGCAATGCCTCATTTTAAGTTCGTGGAGAACTAAGTGGGGAGTATGAGGGCTTGTTCGTATGAGTGGGGGTGAAAGTCCCCCCCCCCCCTGCCCGCTGACAGGGATAGGGCGAAAAGAAAGCCTTACCTGCAGCCCGGAGTCCCACCTTTACGCAATCGATTCCAAAGACAGACCTCATTTCCTGAATTTTTATAATATTTTAGTTAAAAAACCACAAAAGCATAGAAAAGAATTTAGCAATTAATAGGATTGATTCCCCAGAAGAAAACTGATATCCTAAATGAGAGTTACGCAATCGATTGCAAACAAAGAAAAGGGGAACATTTATGATTTACGGACACATTGGTTCAGCAGAGACTGGAAAGGCATATACGGAAAAAATCCGTAAAGCAATGGAGATTTTAAGGGAGACTGATGTAACAGAGATGCATCATGGAAAATATCCCTTGGACGGGGACAATTTAATTCTGCAAATTAATGAAGTCACTACCGGACCAAAAGAGGAAAAGAGGCCGGAAGTGCACAGAAAATATATTGATGTTCAGTATATGGTGCATGGACATGAATTAATAGGCTTTTATCCGGACCGCAAGGACGGGGAAGTGCTGGAGGATTTGCTTGAAGAAAATGACGTGCTTTTTTATAAAGAAAGAGAAGATGTGAACGAGCTGATGCTTCCAATGACAGACGGCTGCTATGCCATATTTTTTCCGGAGGATGTCCACAGACCATGCTGCCAAATGGGGGCTCCTGAGGCGGTAAAGAAGATTGTATTAAAAATAAAAGTAGATTCATTATAAAAATAGATGTAACAGAAATACAAGATTTAGCCTCTATACGCCAGGCGGGTTTTTTGCCGAAGCAAATGGGGGCTTTTGTATTCATAATACAACTCTTATATAACCGGCTGTATTATTGGCAGCGGTGCTTGACAAAGGGACGGGTTCTGACCATAATAAACATATATAGAGGCAGTTGTGCGGCTGCAGCATTGGCAAACGGCTGTGTGATGAAAACAAAATTATTAGGAGGGCTGAGGGATGAAAGAGTATTGTTGGGCAACATTAGGCTGTGGAGAAATTGCCAGGCAGTTGGCGGAAAACATGAAAAAGCGGGGAAAAACCTTATATGGGGTGGGGAACAGAACCCATGAAAATGCAGTTAAATTTGCGGAAACATACGGAGTAGAAAAAGTCTATGATAATATCCAAGATATGTTTCACGATGATAAGGTGGATATTATTTACATTTCAACACCCCATAATACCCACATCGCCTATTTAAAAGACGCATTAAAAAGCGGAAAGCATGTGCTGTGTGAAAAGTCCATTACGCTGAATTCCCATGAGCTTTCAGAGGCAGCAGGTCTTGCAGATAAAAACAATCTGGTGCTTGCAGAGGCAATGACCATTTATCACATGCCCATTTACAAGAAATTGCAGGAAATTGTAACAAGCGGCCAACTTGGGCCTTTGCGGTTTGTTCAGATGAACTTTGGAAGCTACAAGGACTATAATATGGAAAACAGGTTTTTCAGCCGAAATCTTGCCGGCGGGGCGCTGCTGGACATCGGGGTGTACGCCCTTTCCTTTGCAAGATGGTTTATGACAGAGGCGCCGGACCAGATCCTGTCACAGGTAAAATTTGCCCCCAGCGGCGTAGATGAACAGGCAGGGATTCTGTTAATGAACAGCCAGGAGGAAATGGCCTCCATTTCTCTGTCCCTTCACGCAAAGCAGCCAAAGCGCGGCACAGTGGCTTTTGATAAAGGCTATATTGAAATTTATGAATACCCCAGGGCAGACAAGGCGGTGATCACTTATACAGAAGATAACCGCCAGGAAGTGATTGAAGCAGGAAACACGGATGATGCACTGCTGTATGAAATATTGGATATGGAGAAAGCGGTTTCCAAAGAATCTGACGAAATGCACCTGGAATATACGGCAGATGTCATGAACATGATGACAAGGATACGGAATGACTGGAATATGAAGTATCCGGAAGAATCCTAGAACGTCTTCCTAAGAGATCACAGGAAAGCGGAATGCTGTTGACACTTTATCAAAGCAGGGATATACTCTTGTTACAGCCGGAAGACTTCCGGCGGGTAAACCGGCAGAAATCCTGCCCCAACGGATTTTAGGATACGGGAGAATAACAATGGATTTGTTTGATTATATGAGGGAAAATACCATGAAAAATGAGTCCCCTCTTGCATCAAGGCTTCGTCCGGCGGCCCTTGATGAGGTGGTGGGTCAGCAGCATATCATTGGCAGGGATAAACTGCTCTACCGGGCCATTAAGGCGGACAAGCTGGGTTCCGTGATTTTTTACGGCCCTCCCGGAACAGGGAAAACCACCCTGGCAAGGGTGATCGCCAATACCACCAGTGCGGATTTCAGGCAGATCAACGCCACGGTGGCCGGGAAAAAGGATATGGAAGAGATCGCAAAGGAAGCCAAGGACTCTCTGGGAATGTATGGAAAAAAGACCATTCTGTTTGTAGATGAGATCCACCGTTTCAACAAAGGGCAGCAGGACTATCTTCTTCCGTTTGTGGAGGATGGGACGCTGATCCTTATTGGAGCGACCACGGAGAATCCTTATTTTGAGGTAAACGGCGCACTTCTTTCCAGGTCCAGGGTATTTGAACTAAAGCCGCTGGAAAAGGATGACATCAGGGAATTGATCCGCCGGGCAGTTTATGACAGGGATAAGGGAATGGGTTCCTATAACGCTGTGATTGATGAGGATGCGGAAGAATTTCTGGCAGATGTTTCCAACGGAGATGCAAGAGCCGCCTTAAATGCGGTGGAGCTTGGGGTGATGACCACGGACCGGGATCCGTCAGACGGTAAGATCCATATCAATCTCCAGGTGGCCGAAGAGTGCATCCAAAAGCGGGTGGTGCGCTATGACAAGACAGGGGATAATCATTACGATACCATATCAGCCTTTATAAAGAGCATGCGGGGATCAGATCCGGATGCGGCTGTTTACTATCTGGCAAGAATGCTTTATGCGGGAGAGGATATAAAATTCATTACCAGAAGGATCATGATCTGCGCCGCGGAGGATGTGGGAAATGCGGATCCCCAGGCTCTTGTTGTGGCAGTGGCGGCAGCCCAGGCCGCAGAGAGGATCGGGCTTCCGGAAGCCCAGATCATCCTGTCGGAAGCGGTTACCTATGTGGCTTCGGCACCTAAAAGCAACGCAGCCTGCATGGCGGTATTTGAGGCTCTGGAATCGGTGCGTAACCAGAAAACCATGCCGGTGCCGGTTCATTTACAGGACTCCCATTATAAAGGGGCTTCGAAGCTGGGCCACGGGCAGGGGTATCTCTATGCCCACGATTATCCAGGCAATTACGTGAAGCAGCAGTACCTGCCCGATGGGCTGGAAGGGACAGAGTTTTATCATCCCACGGAAAATGGTTATGAGCGTAAAATCAAAGAGCATTTAAGAGAACTGAAAAAATAACTTTTCTTTTTTTATGTAAAGGTATATAATAGGCGTATCGTACGACCGATTTAATATGATTTGGGCCGGAATAACACTTCCGGCCATCTGTTGCGATATTCTATCGTGAAGCATTCCCAAGATTATGAAACAACTGTTATAAGGAATCATGAAGGAGAATAATATGCGTGAAAAATTACAGACATTGCCGTTAGCGGAACTAAAGGAGCTTGCTAAAGCCCAGGGAATTAAGGGCTGCAGTTCCATGCGAAAAGCTGAAATTATAGATTTACTTTGCCGAAAGGAAGAGGGAGCTCCTGTTATTCCTGTTTCGCCAGGGAGTGTTTCGGTAGAAAAGGCGGAGGAAGCAAAAAAACAGGATCCTAAGGCAGCAGCACCCCAGCCCGCCCCTCAGGCTCAGCCTCAGCCAGAGGTGACAAGCCAGCAGGGCCAGGGGAACATGGATCAACAGACGCTGTCTCCGTCCAACAACCAAAGGAAGACCGTTGTCCGTTCCTACCGTCCGGAAGGGCAGCAGCAAAGAACCGCAGGCTACCGTCCTGCCCAGGGAAACAATGCAGAGCCTTCTCCCAGGTATGAGGCAAGGCAGGAAACTGTTTCCGAAGAACCAAGAGGAGATTTCCAGCCAAGCCCTGAACTGCAGGAGCTGGACAGCGGCATTGAAGCCCATGGAATTCTGGAGGTCATGCCCGATGGCTTTGGTTTTATCCGGTGTGAAAATTATCTTCCAGGTGAAAATGACGTTTATGTGGCCCCTTCCCAGATCCGCCGGTTCAATATGAAAACCGGGGACATCATTCACGGAAGCCGCAGGGTGAAGACGGCTACGGAAAAATTTGCCGCTCTGCTATATGTAAAGAACATCAATGGCTATCCTACCGGCGTGGCAGAACGCCGTCCTAACTTTGAAAACATGACCCCCATATTTCCGGAAGAAAGGCTTCATATGGAGACACAGGGAGGGAAAAACACCACCGCCATGCGGGTCCTGGATCTTTTGGCCCCCATTGGAAAGGGCCAGAGAGGTATGATCGTATCCCCTCCAAAGGCAGGAAAAACGACCTTGCTTAAGGAAGTGGCAAAGGCCATAACCATGAATCACCCGGAGATCCATCTCATGATCCTGCTGATCGATGAGCGCCCTGAGGAGGTTACGGATATTAAAGAATCCATTTTCGGAAATAACGTGGAGGTGCTTTATTCTACCTTTGATGAGCTTCCGGATCGTCATAAGAGGGTGTCGGAAATGGTGGTCGAGCGGGCCAAGCGCCTTGTTGAGCACGGCCGGGATGTGGTGGTCCTGCTGGACAGCATCACCCGTCTGGCAAGAGCCTACAACTTAACGGTGGCACCAAGCGGCCGTACCTTATCCGGCGGTCTGGACCCGGCAGCCCTTCACATGCCAAAGCGATTCTTCGGAGCAGCCAGAAATATGAGGGAGGGAGGCAGCCTCACGGTTCTTGCCACCGCTCTTGTGGAGACGGGCAGCCGTATGGATGATGTCATTTATGAGGAATTTAAGGGAACCGGCAATATGGAACTGGTTCTTGACCGGAAGCTGTCTGAAAAGAGGATTTTCCCTGCCATTGACATCCTTAAATCAGGTACCAGAAGGGATGATCTGCTGCTTACCAGGGAAGAAGCTGAGGTGGTTGATGTCATCCGAAAGGCTACCAATACCCTGAAACCGGAGGATGCGGTGGAGAAAGTCCTGGATTTATTCTCAAGGACACGAAACAACAGGGAATTTGTGGAAACCTCCAAAAAAATACGCTTTTTCTAGGGAATGGAGGGTTTTGTAGAAATAAAGGCTTGCATTAGAAAATTTTCTATGTTATACTGTGTAAGCTGTTTATTAGACAAAGTCGGTTTACGGACTGCGATTTAATAGAAATCAGAGTATGCGAGGTGAAAATCATGAAAGAGGGAATCCATCCAAATTACTATCAGGCCAAGGTTGCTTGCAACTGTGGTAATGAATTTGTAACTGGTTCTACAAGGGAAGATATCCACGTAGAAGTTTGTTCTAAATGCCATTCATTCTACACCGGTCAGCAGAAGGCTGCTTCCGCTCGTGGACGTATTGATAAATTCAATCGTAAATATGGCGTTAAGGCTGAGGCATAATTTTTTTGATGAATGCAGGCGAAGCACAGCATGAATTCAGAAAACCAGCCGTTCCATGCGCCCTTAGGGCGTATCGAACTTCCTTATTATATCAGGGGCAAAGAGAAGGTTGAGTTTGGTGGAAACACTTTAGCTCAGCCTTTTTTTGAGATTTGAACAAGTGAAAAGCTTCCATTTTAAACAGAGAGGTGGTTTGGCGTATGAAGTATTCAGGAATCGGCGGGCAAGCCGTGATTGAAGGCGTTATGATGAAAAACGGGGATGAGTATGCCACGGCGGTCCGCAAGCCGGACGGAACCATTGAAGTGAAAAAGGATACTTATGTCAGCATGGGAGAACGGGTAAAGCTTTTTTCCCTGCCTTTTATCAGAGGGATATTCAGCTTTGTGGACTCCATGGTTTTGGGCATGAGGGCCCTGACCTTTTCAGCCAGTTTTTTTGAAGACGATGAGGAAGACTCAGAGCCTTCCGGATTTGAAAAGCTGTTGGAGCGGCTGTTTGGGGAAAAGATGGAAAAGGCGCTGATGAGCATGGTGATGGCATTTTCCGTGGTAATGTCCATCCTGATTTTTATGGTACTCCCCATGTTCCTTGCCAATATTTTTCAGCACTTTATTAAGTCCCAGACAATTATGGCTATTTTAGAAGGTGTGATCCGTATCGGGATCTTTATCGCTTACATTGGTCTGGTTTCCCGCATGGAGGACATACGCAGGACCTTCATGTATCACGGAGCGGAGCACAAGTGCATCAACTGCCTGGAACACGGTCTCCCCCTTACTGTGGAAAATGTCAGAAACAGCTCCAAAGAACATAAGCGATGCGGAACAAGTTTTCTTCTGATCGTCATGATCATCAGCATCCTGTTTTTTATGGTGGTGAGAGTGGATACATTGCCCCTTCGGGTTCTCAGCAGGATCATACTGATTCCGGTCATTGCCGGGGTATCCTATGAATTTTTGCGTCTGGCAGGGCGCAGCGATTCAAAGCTGGTGGATTTATTGAGCCGCCCGGGCATGTGGATGCAGGGAATGACCACCAAGGAGCCGGACGACCACATGATCCAGGTGGGAATCGCTTCTGTGGAGGCCGTATTTGACTGGAAGGCGTTTCTTAACAGAAATTTCCCGGAGAAGAAGGCATGAATCTGACATTACAGCTTTTATTGGAAGAGGGAACACAAAAGCTGTCAAAGGCAGGAGTGGAAGAGGCCTCCCTTGATTCCAGATACCTGCTTTTTGAGGCATTCCACACGGATATGACGCATTTTCTCATGGACAGAAACAGAATGCTCCCGGAAGGGGACTCCTCTTTGAAGGCCCTTTCGGAATACCGCTCCATGATCGAGAAACGATCCCACAGGATCCCCCTTCAGCAGATCACAGGCAGCCGGGAGTTCATGGGGCTTGAGTTTTTAGTCAATGAGCATGTTTTGATCCCAAGGCAAGATACGGAAACTCTGGTGGAACTGGTCTTAAAGGATTATAAGGGAAAGAAGCCGGAGATCCTGGATATGTGCACCGGAAGCGGCTGTATTGCAGTCAGCCTGGCAAAACTTGGTGGGTTTGACCGTGTGACCGCCGCGGACATTTCCCGGGAAGCCCTTAAGGTGGCGGAACGGAATGCAGGAAAGCATTTGGGAGAGGGAAGGATCACTCTGGTGGAAAGCGATTTATTTGAAGCTTTTAAGGACCAGAAAACATTTGATGTGATCGTGTCCAATCCTCCATATATTCCAACGAAAATAATAGAGGGGCTGCAGCCGGAAGTCAGGGATCATGAACCCATGCTGGCCCTTGACGGAAAGGAAGACGGACTGTATTTTTACAGAAAGCTTGCTTTGGAAAGCCGCTCACATATGTCTTTAGGAGGAGCGGTTTATTTTGAAATCGGCTATGACCAGGGAGAGTCGGTCAGCGGTTTATTAAAAGATGCCGGCTTTGGAGAA
The DNA here is from genome assembly GCF_054772055.1 of Lacrimispora brassicae. Lineage (NCBI taxonomy): Bacteria > Bacillati > Bacillota > Clostridia > Lachnospirales > Lachnospiraceae > Lacrimispora > Lacrimispora brassicae. Next base: position 41,182 of record NZ_BRYH01000062.1, read on the forward strand.
ATCCGTGTGGTCAAAGATGGGGCAGGGCTGGACCGTGTGGTTTGTTCACGAAAGCAATGAGCAGTGGGAAACAGGACAGGCGCCTATTATCGTGTTGCATCCGCCAAACGCCGCCTTGCTATGCTTGGCTCAATGCTTTCACGGTATAATGTGAACGACAGTCCTTTGTGGGAAATTCAGGAGGTTACTAATGTTTGATAAATTAGATGATATATTAATTCACTATGAAGAATTGATGCAGGAGCTTAACAATCCTTCCGTAATAGAGGATCAGAACCGGTTTCGGAAGCTGATGAAGGAGCAGGCGGATCTGGCGGATCTGGTTGAGGCTTATACCCAGTATAAAAAGGCAAAGCAGACCGTGGAAGACAGCCTGGCTCTTCTGGAGGAAGAGAGCGACGAGGAGATGCGGGAAATGGCAAAGGAGGAATTATCCGATGCCAAAAAGCAGATCGAGGCGCTGGAGCAGGAGCTTAAGGTTTTACTTTTACCCAAGGATCCCAATGACGATAAGAATATCCTTCTGGAGATCCGTGCAGGAGCAGGCGGCGACGAAGCGGCCCTGTTTGCCTCCGAGCTTTACCGCATGTATGTAAACTATGCGGAAGGACATCGCTGGAAGGTGGAGCTGATCAGCGTCAATGAAAATGGAATCGGCGGCTTTAAGGAAGTGGTTGCCATGATTACCGGCAAGGGCGCTTATTCCAAGATGAAATATGAAAGCGGTGTTCACCGGGTACAGCGTGTGCCGGAGACAGAAAGCGGAGGAAGGATCCACACCTCCACAGCTACGGTAGCCGTTATGCCTGAGGCAGAAGAGTTTGACGTAGTGATCGAGGATAAGGATGTGAGGATTGACGTTATGCGTGCCTCCGGAAACGGCGGACAGTGTGTAAACACCACCGACTCGGCCGTTCGTCTGACTCATATGTCCACCGGAATTGTGATTTACAGCCAGACGGAAAAATCACAGCTTCAGAACAAGGAAAAGGCTTTCCGCTTACTGCGTTCCAAACTTTATGATATGGAGCTGGCGAAAAGGCAGAATTCAGAGGCTGAGGAAAGAAGAAGCCAGATCGGTACGGGAGACCGTTCCGAAAAGATCCGGACCTATAACTTCCCTCAGGGCCGTATAACAGATCACAGGATCAAGCTGACTCTTTATAAGATTGATTCCGTTATGAATGGGGACATTCAGGAGCTTCTGGATTCTCTCATTGCGGCGGATCAGGCTGTGCGTTTAAGCAAGTTAAATGAAGAGCCGTAAAAATCCCGGATATTTTTTAGAAGATATAGCCTTTAATAAGAAATATATGTTTAAAGAAAAGACAGCAGCTCTTAGATGTACCTGGAGCTGCTGTCTTTTCTATATTAAAATTGAAATGAGATTTTATAAGTAATTTTGCCAGTCTCCATCCTATTCCCCTATCATGATCCGGATGATCTCATTATTCGTTTCCTTCATCCCCTCTTTCCCCAGTCTTCCCACGTTTCTAAGGGTGGCTTCCACTCCTTTGGTGACGATCCCGTCGCCGTCTAAAAACTGCTGTCCCTGCATGTACATGTTGCAGCCCAGGATTCCGGCCTCTATGGAGGAGGCGATCTTTGCCGCACAGGAGGATTTTGCCCCGTCGCAGACAATGCCGGAAACAATGGCAAGGGCATTGACTATGGTGTGGATGACCTCCTTATAGCCGCCTCCGCAGAGATAGGCGATCCCAGCCCCGGCTCCGGCTCCTGCATTGACCGCTCCGCAGTAGGCAGATAACCTGCCGATGGGTGTTTTCTGGTGAATGGAAGCCAGATTGGACAGGGCCAAAGCCCGGTACATTTTTTCTTCACTGACCTTTAAAGCCTTTGCATATACGATCACAGGCACAGAAACGGTGATCCCTTGATTTCCGCTTCCGGAATTAATAACCACCGGCAGGCCGCAGCCGTTCATGCGGGCGTCGGAAGCCGCCGCTGCCATGGCCCTCGCCTTAATGGATAGATCATTCCCGGAATTTTTAAGGAGCACCTTGCCGATATTGGCGCCATAGTTTTCTTTAAGGCCTTCTTCGGCAATCGCCCAGTTATACTGGATCTGGCGGTCCAGGATCTCCCGGATATGGTCGATCTCCACGGAGTTGATGAAGTCCCAGATATCCTCCATATTGAGCAGATTCCGGTCAGTCAGCGGCTCTTCCTCTAAGGACGCTTCTACCTGCTTTACTATGGCCCCATCCTTTTCAATGAGAACGATGTTTGTGTGATAACCGGTAATGCGCACCCTGCTGTAGGAAGTGCCTTTATACAGGGTAACAAGGATGTCAAAGCTGATTTCGCTGTCTAAGTGCTCTACCGTGATCTCTCTTTCCTCCATAAATTTTTTCAGTTCCATAATCTGCTCCGGCGAAACCTCAGAAAGAACCTCCAGCCCTTTTTCCGGATCTCCTGCCACGATTCCTGCCGCCACTGCCGCAGGGATGCCTTTTAAATGGCCTGTGTTGGGAACAATCACAGATTTCACGTTTTTAATAATGCTTCCGCTGGCGGCGGCCACCACCCTGTCCGGTATTTCCCCCAGTGTTTTTCTGGCCACTGCGGCGGCATAAGCCAGGGCAATAGGCTCGGTACAGCCCATGGCGGGAACCAGCTCTTCCTTTAAAATCTGCACATAGGCGCGGTATTTACAGTCTGCTTTCTCCATATGAACGTCAATTCCTTTCTGAAAGTATCATTGATTTGATTTTTCAAAGATTGCTTGTGAATAAACATTGATTTCTCGTTAGTTATAATGTACCATAGAAAAGCATGGAAGTAAAATTTAATGTTTTTAAGATAACGTTTAATATTTTTAAATTGATATAAGAAAGGAGTTGTGGCATGGAGCTGCGGGAAATAAAGACATTTTTAGAGGTGGCAAACAGGAAAAGCTTTTGCAGGGCGGCTGAAAAGCTGGGCTATTCCCAGGCCGCCGTTACCGTACAGATCAAGCAGTTGGAAAAGGAATTGAATGTCCATCTGTTTGACAGGCTGGGGAAGCAGACGACCCTGACTCATGAGGGGGAAACCTTTTATGAATATGCGGCTGAGGTGGTAAAGAATTTAAACCATGTAAAAAATATTTTATCCCAATCCTCGGAGCTTACGGGAAGGCTGGTCATCGGAACCATAGAGTCCATTTGTTCCACCCTGTTTCCGCCTCTGATCCAGGAGTTCCACCGGCTTTATCCCCAGGTCAACGTCAGCATTGTGGTGGATTCTCCCGGTGTTCTTCTTGATATGATGAATCACAATACCATTGACCTGGTATATTTTCTTGATGAGCTTCTGTATGATGCAAAATGGGTGAAGGTAATGGAAAAGCCGGAAAGCATTATTTTTGCCGCGTCCAAGCACCATCCCTTTGCAATGGAAACAGACCTTACCATGGATCAGGTCATTTCACAGCCAATGCTTCTCACGGAAAAGGATGCCAGCTACCGGTTTATGCTGGAGCAGCACCTGGCCTCCTGCGGGAAAAAGGTCCATCCCTTTCTAGAGATCGGCAACACGGAATTCATCATCAAGCTCCTTCGCAGCAATGCAGGGATCTCCTTTCTGCCGGAATTCGCTATTTCCAGGGATATGGAAGAGGGGACTTTAACCTCCCTTAAAATGAAGGACTTTCAATTACAGACCTGGAGGCAGATGGTCTATCACAAGGATAAATGGATCAGCAGAGAGATGAAGGCATTCATTGAACTGGTACAAAGGATGGAGCAGGAGTGTGAAAGAAACCGCCTGTAGGAGGAGCCAAAAGAGTGATTGTACAGGCAGTTTTCATGTGTTATACTTGACAGGTAAAAAGAAAAATTCCACGGAGGTTTAAGATATGGAAGCGTTAAAAATCGGAATCATGGGAACAGGCGGGATCGCCTCCATACTGGCAGATACAATGCTTCAGATGCCGCAGGTGGTTCTTATGGCAGCCGGGTCCAGAAGTCTGGAAAAAGCGGAAGAATTTGCGGCACGTTTTTCCATAGAAAGGGCTTATGGCTCCTATGAAGAGCTTGTAAAAGATCCGGATATCCAATTGATCTACATTGCCACGCCCCATTCCGAGCATTGCAGCAATGCAAAGCTGTGCCTGGAGCATGGAAAGCATGTTCTCTGCGAAAAGGCCTTTGCAGCCAACTATACCCAGGCAAAGGAGATGACCGATCTGGCAGAGGAAAAAAACCTCATGATAACGGAAGCCATGTGGGTGCGCTACATGCCCATGGCAAAGACCCTGAAAGAGGTTTTAAATTCCGGCATCATCGGAGAGCCTATGACCCTTACAGCAAATCTCTGTTATCTGATTTCTGACAGGCCCCGCCTGATAAAGCCGGAGCTTGCCGGGGGAGCCCTTCTTGATGTGGGGGTATATACTCTTAATTTCGCTTCCCTTGTTTTTGGCGATGAGATATCAGACATCCGATCCAGCGTAATCAAAACAGACACCGGAGTGGATGCCCAGAACAGCATGACCCTGTGCTATCCGGGAGGAAAGATGGCGATTTTAAACAGTTCCCTGCGGGTGTTGTCCGACCGTTTGGGGATCATATATGGAACCAAGGGTTACCTTGTGGTTGAAAATGTTAATAATTTTGAGGCCATACGGGTCTATGACGCCAAACGGCAGTTGGTGGAAACTCATATTCAGCCGGAGCAGATATCCGGATATGAATACCAGATTGAGGCCAGTGGGGAAGCCATCAGAAATGGCTGGACCCAGTGTCCCCAGATGCCCCATAAGACAATTCTGGCCATTATGAAGGTTATGGATGAGTTAAGAAGCCAGTGGGGAATCCGATATCCGTTTGAGTCATGATAAAGAGGAAACCAAATGTTTACTAGAAAAGATTTACTGAAGCTCCTGGCTCCTTTAATTGTGGAACAGATATTGATCGTCCTGGTGGGCATGGTAAATGTGGTGATGGCCGCCGTCGTTGGAGAGGCTTCTGTGTCCGGTGTTTCCCTGGTGGAATCCATCAACATCCTGATCATACAGATGCTGGCGGCACTGGCCACAGGAGGGGCGGTCATATCTTCCCAGTATCTTGGGAAAAAGCAGTCGGAAAATGCCTGCAAGGCAGCAGGCCAGCTCATTGGAGTCACCACCGTACTGTCGGTGCTTGTCACCCTCATTGCCCTGGCAGGCAGGGGAAGTCTGTTAAAGGCTATTTTCGGCAACGTGGATGGGGAAGTCATGAGCGCTGCCGTGGTTTATTTCTGGATCACAGCCCTGTCCTATCCCTTTGTGGCAGTTTATAATTCCTGTGCGGCCTTATTCCGGTCCATGGGAAATTCCAAGGCCTCCATGGCAGTTTCCCTGGTGATCAATACTCTCAATGTCATAGGAAATGCAGTCTGCGTATACGGCTTTCATATGGGAGTGTCCGGCCTGGCCTGGCCCACCCTGTTCAGCCGTGTGGCAGCCGCAGTGCTGATGCTCTTCCTGATCCAGAATCCTAACAATACTGTCAGGATCAACCGTCTGTCAGAGCTTAAGCCAAACATTCCCATGATCAAAAGGATCCTGTCCATCGGCATTCCAAACGGCCTGGAAAGCGGCATGTTCCAGTTTGGAAAGCTTGCCCTGCAAAGCCTGGTATCCTCTCTTGGAACGGCAGCCATTGCCAGCTACGCAGTGGCCTCCAACTTAGTGACCCTGCTGTACCTGCCGGGAAATGCCATAGGCCTGGGCCTGATCACCATTGTGGGCCAGTGCGTGGGGGCAGGGGAGAAAAAAGAGGCAAAACGGTACACCAGGCTTCTGGTTGGGGCCAATTACGGGATCCTTCTTTTGCTTTGCGGGATCATGGTGATATTTTCAGACCAGCTAGTTTCCGTTTACAATCTTTCAGGAGAGGCGGCGGAAATATCCTCCCAAATGGTGGTAGCCCACAGCTATGCAATGATCGTATGGCCTCTGGCCTTTACCATTCCCTATGCCTTAAGGGCTTCCATGGATGCCAAATTTACCATGGTGGTATCCATATTTTCCATGTGGATGTTCCGGATCGCCTTTGTTTATCTTTTTGTCCGCATGATGAATACAGGCGTAATGGGCGTGTGGTATGGAATGTTTATTGACTGGATTTTCCGCGCTGTTTTATTTAGCTGGAGATTCCGGGGAATTGAAAAAAGAGCAGTGTCTGTTTCTTAAACAGCACTGCTCTTTCTAAATTTACCGGACTTCATTCATCCGCCCGCTGGCATCTACATAGCAGCCGTCAACAACGCGGTTTACGGCCATAAGTCCCAGTAGGCCGTCGGAATTGGGGTTAAAATAGTACCAGAAGCCATCGATCTTATGCCAGCCGGTGACCATGATCCCGATCTGGTTTGTATAAAACCAGCCGCCATAATCCGGGGCATGAACCCAGCCGGTGACCATGGAGCCTTCCTCTTTTCCCTCATAGGGATTAAAATAATACCATTTACCGTTTAGAAGATGCCATCCCGTTGCCATGTACCCATTGTCCATAAAATAATAGGAATTTCCCTGGTATTCCGCCCATTTCCCGGCAGGAAAAGTGGAATTCCACTGGTTAAAAAAACGCCAGCCCACTTCATCCTTTATCCAGGTACCTGCCAGGTAAATGGACTCATCCTTTGTGTGGGCAAAGCTGTCCACCGGGGGAATGCCTGCCAAAAGAAACAGGGAAACTGCGGCGGCAGCTACTGCGCTGCGTATGAAATTCCGGCGGGAAAAAATATTCATCAAACCGTCACCTCCTGAGTGCAAGGGATAAGATAACTGCTTTGATTATAGGCGAAGGCCATGGAAAAAACAATGCGGAGAAGAAAAATGTAAGATTTTTGTTTGAATTCCGTCCGAATCTGGGGAAAATCATCTTGACACAGGAAACACTATTTGTTATATTACATATAGAACAAGTGAGGCAATGTTTTTACAGATCCGAAAAAAGGAGGAAGCAATTATGAATATCAATAAATTCACCCAAAAGTCTATGGAAGCCGTCCAGAAGTGCGAAAAGCTTGCCTATGAATACGGAAATCAGCAGATCGAGCAGGAACATATGCTGCAGAGCCTTCTTACCATTGAAGACAGCCTGATTTTAAAACTTATAACAAAGATGAACATACAGAAAGAGCAGTTTTTAAATGAAACGGCTCAGGCAATGGAAAAACTTCCCAAGGTAAGAGGAGGGCAGCTATACATCAGCAATGATTTAAATAAGGTCTTAATAAGCGCCGAGGATGAGGCAAAGGTCATGGGGGACGAATACGTTTCCGTAGAGCATCTGTTCCTGGCCATGTTAAAGCAGCCTTCCAAGTCCGTAAAGGAGCTGTTCCGGAGCTATGGCATAACCAGGGAAAACTTTTTACAGGCCCTTTCCACCGTAAGAGGAAACCAGCGGGTCGTAAATGATAACCCGGAGGCCACCTATGATACCCTTACCAAATACGGCTATGATATGGTGGAACGGGCCAGGGACCAGAAGCTGGATCCGGTGATCGGCCGGGACAGTGAGATCCGCAATGTGGTCCGGATCCTTTCCAGAAAGACCAAGAACAACCCGGTTCTCATCGGGGAGCCTGGGGTAGGTAAGACCGCTGTGGTAGAAGGCCTGGCCCAGCGGATCGTCCGGGGGGATGTGCCGGAGGGATTAAAAGAGAAAAAGCTGTTTGCCCTTGATATGGGGGCATTGCTGGCAGGTGCCAAGTACCGGGGAGAATTTGAGGAACGTTTAAAGGCAGTTCTTGACGAGGTGAAAAAAAGCGACGGCCAGATCATCCTGTTCATCGATGAGCTTCACACCATTGTAGGCGCAGGGAAAACAGAAGGATCCATGGACGCAGGCAATATGTTAAAGCCAATGCTTGCAAGAGGCGAGCTTCACTGTATCGGCGCAACTACCCTTGATGAATACCGCCAGTATATTGAAAAGGACCAGGCCCTGGAGCGGCGGTTCCAGCCGGTCATGGTGACTGAACCCAGTGTGGAAGATACTATATCCATATTAAGAGGGTTAAAAGAGAGGTATGAGGTCTATCATGGGGTAAAGATCACGGACTCTGCTCTGGTATCGGCGGCGACTTTGTCAGACCGCTACATCAGCGAGCGTTTTCTGCCGGATAAGGCCATTGACCTGGTGGATGAAGCCTGTGCCATGATCAAGACGGAACTGGACTCCATGCCGGCAGAATTGGATGAGCTGTCAAGGCGCATCATGCAGATGGAGATCGAAGAGGCTGCCTTAAAGAAAGAAACCGACCGTTTGAGCCAGGACCGCCTGGCGGAACTTCAGAAGGAGCTGGCGGAGCTTCACGATGAATTCACCTCCCAGAAGGCCCAGTGGGAAAATGAAAAGGCATCTGTTGACCGGCTTTCTTCTTTAAGGGAAGAAATCGAAACGATAAACCGGGAGATCCAGACGGCACAGCAAAAGTATGATTTAAACCGTGCGGCAGAGCTCCAGTATGGAAAGCTTCCCCAGCTTCAAAAGGAGCTGGCGGCAGAGGAGGAGCGGGTAAGGAATCAGGATCTGAGCCTTGTCCATGAAAGCGTCACAGAGGAGGAGATCTCCAGGATCGTGTCCAAATGGACGGGGATTCCGGTATCCAGGCTGACGGAAGGGGAAAGGAATAAAACCCTCCACTTAGATCAGGAGCTTCATAAGAGGGTCATCGGCCAGGATGAGGCGGTATCAAAGGTTACGGAGGCCATCATCCGTTCCAAGGCGGGGATCAAGGATCCCACAAAGCCCATTGGCTCCTTCCTGTTTTTAGGGCCTACGGGTGTGGGAAAGACGGAGCTTGCCAAGGCCCTGGCGGAAAGCCTGTTTGACGATGAAAATAACATTGTCAGGATTGATATGAGTGAATATATGGAAAAGCATTCCGTATCCAGGCTGATCGGAGCGCCTCCAGGATATGTGGGCTATAACGAAGGCGGCCAGTTGACAGAGGCAGTCAGGAGAAAGCCATATTCCGTAGTGCTCTTTGACGAGGTGGAAAAGGCCCATCCCGATGTATTTAACGTACTGCTTCAGGTTCTTGACGATGGGCGGATCACAGATTCCACCGGAAAAACCGTTGACTTTAAAAATACCATCATCATTATGACCTCCAACATCGGCTCCCAGTATCTGCTGACGGGCATTGATGAAGACGGAAATATCAGGGGAGATGCGGAAGCAATGGTAATGAATGACTTAAGAAACCATTTCCGTCCCGAATTCTTAAACCGTCTTGATGAAATGATCCTCTTTAAGCCTCTTGACAAGGAAAATATTGCGGGAATTATTGACCTGCTTCTTGCTGATCTGAATAAACGGATTGAAAATCAGGAATTAACCATCGAACTGACCGACCAGGCAAAGGAATTTGTGGTGGAACAGGGATATGATCCGGTTTACGGAGCCCGTCCGCTGAAACGGTACCTGCAAAAGCATGTGGAAACTCTGGCGGCCAGAATCATTCTTGGGGATGAAGTCCAGGCAGGAAATGTGATCGTTATGGATGTGTCAGAAGACGGCCAGAAGCTGATCGCCTATCTGGAATAAGAGGAAAGAAAAGATACGCCTATATTTTGCGCCAACAATGAGCCGGAGGAATATGCAAGCATATTCCTCCGGCTCATGCCCCGTCAGCTAAGAAAAACACGTTTTGAGAGTTTTTCTTAATTTTTATACCTGCCACAGAATGTCCCGGTTAATGGTCCGGTAAAACAATTCCCGGATCTCTTTTTCATCCCTGGTCTGTCCCAGGATCCACATGAGCTTTGTCACCGTGGCTTCCAGGGTCATGTCATAGGCTTCCAAAAGTCCCAGCTCCTTTTTGATGGAGTGCCCCACCTCGTATATGGACATATTGCTGCCCTCATTGGTCACCTGGGTGGCCATGACCACGGTTTTTCCAAGGGAGATCCATTTTTTCACCGCCTTATAAAAGTCTCCTGTGTCATAGGAGGGAAGGCCGCCGACGCCGAAGGATTCTATGATCACCGCATCATAATGCGCTGCCATATAATCCAGGACATCCGGTTCCATGGAAGGGATGAGCTTCATCAATGCCACATGGGAATTTAATTTCCGGAAAAACTGTACCTGTCTGGGGCAGGAAGCCTTGTCGTCCACGTAAAACAGCACATACCCATCCTGGATGGCGGCAATATAAGGGAAATTGATGCTGGAAAAGGCATTGTAGCTCTTGGTACGCTCTTTTTTCCCTCTGGTGCCTGCAATGGCCTTTCCGTCAAAAACAATGGTGACGCCATGGGCCTTAGGCTCGCTGGCAAACCGGAGGCTGTCAGATAAATTGGTGCGGGCATCGGTATTCTCCATATCAATGGGCCTTTGTGCCCCGGTGATGACAATGGGCTTTTCCGAATTCTGGACCAGATAGGAAAGGGCTGAGGCCGTGTAAGCCATGGTGTCCGTGCCGTGGCAGATGACAAAGCCGTCGTAGTCCTCATAATGGATCTCAATGGCCTTTGCCATGGAAAGCCAATGATGGGGCTGCATGTTGGTGCTGTCTATATTAAGTATCTGCAGGCTGTCTGCCTGACAGAATTGTGAGGTTTCCGGAACATAGGAAAGGATCTCGTCTGAGGTGAGGAGAGGCTTTAAGCCGCTGTCGCTTCGCTTACAGGCAATGGTGCCCCCTGTTCCAAGCATTAGTATTTTTTTCATATGGAATTACCTCCTGAGGGATTTCAATATCTGATTGTAACACTGATTTCCTCATTCGTACAGGGAGACTTTTCCACAAGCCTTATTCATGGTGATTCTGACACCGATCTTAAGGGGGAAATCCGCGATTCTTACTTTGGGAGATTCACAACAGTGGAAAATTGTGATAAAATAAACATGAGATCAGAATAGGAGGAGGAAAAAATGTTTAACATACCTAAAGATCCTGCAATGCTGTTAAGCTATATCAATACTCAGTTAAGAGACTATTATCCTTCTCTGGAGGAATGCTGCCATAGTCTTGGGATCCAGGAAGAAGATCTGACCCTTTCTTTGGCTGCCATTGATTATCATTACAACAGGGAAAGAAATCAGTTTGTATAAAAAGGGGTCATCGCAGCAGCGGTGACTCTTTTTGCACGAGCAATAAGCGGAACGAATAAAGCGGATAAGTGGTCCGTTTAGACAGGAGGGATATATTATGGAAGCAGCTTGGATACAGACAGTTGGAATATGGAACTGGTTGATGGATCATCTGATCTATATTAACCTGGTCTTATCAATTATCATCGTGTTTTTCCAGAGGCGTGACCCCAAAGCGGTCTGGACCTGGCTTCTGGCGCTGTATTTTATACCCGTATTCGGCATTCTTTTTTACCTGCTTTTGGGCCAGGATATGCGAAAGGGCAAGATGTTCCGGGTCAAGGAAGTGGAAGACCGGGTGCGCTATTCCGCAAAAAACCAGGAAGAATTTTTAAAGAGCCATGACATCAGTCTGGTTTCCTCTTTATCCCGTGACTATTCGGATCTGGTGGTATACAATTTAGAGACATCCGGGGCCGTGCTGACTGTTGACAACACGGTGGAGATTTTTACTGACGGTGAGGAAAAATTCAAAGACTTAAGAGCGGAGCTTTCAGTGGCTGCCCACTTCATTCATTTGCAGTATTACATTATTAAGGATGATGAACTGTTTGATTCCATAATCCCTATCCTCATAGAGCGGGCCAGGGCAGGGGTGGAAGTGCGCATTCTCTGTGACGGCATGGGAGGGCGTTTCATGCCAAAGGACAAATGGAACAGGCTTAAGGAAAACGGGGTAAAGGTAGGGATCTTTTTCCCGCCGTTCCTGGGCAGACTCCAGCTTCGGGTGAACTACAGAAACCACAGAAAGATCGTGGTCATTGACAACCGGGTGGGATATGTGGGAGGCTTTAACATTGGCCGGGAATACATTTCCAAAGACACCAAATTCGGTTATTGGAGAGATACCCATCTAAAGCTTCAGGGGGGCTCCGTACTGAGCCTTCAGATCCGTTTTGCCCTGGACTGGAATTATGCGGCAGGAGAAAACCTGTTTCGGAACATGAAATATTTCTGTGAGGATGAGGATGGAAGATGCCTGGATTCTATGGGAGTGGTTGACATGAATGATGAGAAAGAGCATCTTGGGATCCAGATCATTGCAAGCGGCCCTGATGCCAGGAGCCGTCAGATCCGGGACAATTATATCCGCCTGTTTTCAAAGGCCAGGGACCACATCTACATCCAGACGCCCTATTTTGTCCCCGATGACGCCGTACTGACCACTTTGCAGGTAGCCGCCCGTTCCGGCGTGGATGTAAGGCTTATGATCCCCTGTAAGCCGGATCACCCCTTTGTTTACTGGGCTTCCTATTCTTACGTGGGAGATCTTATATCCGCAGGAGCCAGATGCTATACCTATGAAAACGGATTTCTCCATTCCAAAGGAGTCATGACCGACGGAAAGGTCAGCTCTTATGGAACCGCCAATATGGATATCCGAAGCTTTGAACTTAACTTTGAAGTAAATGCGGTAATCTATGATGAGGAAACCACCCGCAGACTGGAAGTGCTGTTTCTTCAGGATTTAGAAAGGTGTAAAGAGATCACCAGAGAGGTATACGAGGAGAGAAGCCTTTTCATCCGGATCAAGGAACAGGGAAGCAGGCTCTTATCCCCTCTTTTATAGAATGCTTTTACAGAATGACATAGTATTGCTTATGAAAAACCGCTGGAAAATATCTTTTTGTTTTCATAATATCCCGCAAACCTACGCATAATGAAGGGTATGAAGACACTATCACAATTAAACTTAGAACAGTTACCATTTAATTTCTTCAAGTGTGGGGTAACGGGCTGGTGCCTGGAAGTTATCTTTACCTCCACGGAATCTATTTTGCGCCAAGACTGGCGGCTCATGGGGCAGACTTCTCTTTTAATGTTCCCCATCTATGGTTGCGGAGCTCTTTTAGGCCCCATTGGAACTCTCATTGACCGCTGGGTAACTCCTGGTTCCGGATTTGTGGCAAGGAAAACGGAGTTGGCCATCCGCCATGGATTTCTTTACATGGTCCTTATTTTTGTGGCGGAATATTTTGCCGGCTCTCTTCTGAGAGGCGGGGGGGTGTGCCCCTGGGATTATACGGGACGAAGCACCAATATTGACGGTCTGATCCGTCTGGATTTTGCACCGCTGTGGTTTGCCACAGGACTGTTGTTTGAACAAATTACAAAAAAGAAAGGCAGGTAGTATTGTAATTAAAGTCACCATTTTATATAATAGATGAAATGGAGGACGAGACCAATGATACGTTTTATTCTTGTAGCAGCAACAATCATTATCTTTTTGATTTTAAGTATTCCGGTCCTGGCTTTTGAGTGGGTGACCGGAAGAAAAGACCGCCACCTGCGGGATGTGCAGAGTCTTGCAGTGGTCCAGTGGATTTTCCGGATCCTCCTTGGAATGGCCGGTGTGACCATTACGGTCAAGGGAAGGGAGAACATCCCTGCCGACCGGGGCGTTTTGTATGTGGGAAATCACAGAAGCTATTTTGATATTCTTGTAGGCTATGTGACAGTTCCCGGCCTCATGGGATTTGTGGCAAAAAAGGAAATGGAGAAGATTCCCCTCCTTTCCACCTGGATGAAATATGTAAACTGCCTGTTTCTTGACAGAAAGAACTTAAAGGAAGGCTTAAAAACCATTCTCACAGGAATCGATCAGGTGAAACGAGGGGTTTCCGTCTGGATTTTCCCGGAGGGTACCAGGAACCGGGAGGAAAATCCCCTGGATCTGCTGACTTTTAAGGAAGGAAGCATTAAAATTGCGGAAAAAAGCGGATGTCCGGTGGTGCCTGTGGCTATGACAGGAACTGCGGAGGTGTTTGAGCGGCATTTTCCATTCATCCGCCCTTCCCAGGTGACCATTGAATTTGGAACACCCATTTACACAAAGGAGCTGGAGCCGGAATTCCGGAAATTCCCCGGCGCCTATGTGGAAAATCAGATAAAGGCCATGCTGGAAGCGGAATTAAAAAGCCAGGGAAAGCTTTCCGGCAGGGCATAAGCACACAGACAGATAAGACAAAGGAATGATAAGGCCTATGAAAACATTGGATTTGCAGGAGATCAGAAAACAGCTTGACGGGATCGACCATGAGATCGTATCCTTATTTGAAAAGCGGATGAAGCTTAGCGGTCAGGTAGCGGAATATAAGATTGAGACAGGCAAGCAGGTTTATGACAAGGAAAGAGAGCAGCAGAAGATTCAGGCCGTGACAGGCATGGTGGAAGATGGATTCCACAAACAGGCGGTAAGAGAGCTGTTTACCCAGATGATGACCATTAGCCGCCATTTCCAGTACAAGCTTATGGCGGAACACGGGTTTCAGGCGGAACATGATTTTCGTCCGGTAAAGAGCCTTCCTGTAAAGCAGGCACGGGTGGTGTATCAGGGAGTGGAAGGGGCCTACAGCCACGAGGCTGCCCTGAAATATTTTGGGGAAGATGGAGATATCCGCCATGTGGATTCCTGGGAGGATGCCATGAAAGAGGTGGAGGCAGGAACAGCGGATTATGCGGTGCTGCCCATTGAAAACTCCTCGGCAGGAGCAGTCACCCATAATTATGATCTGCTTATTAAATACCGCAACTACATTGTGGCGGAAATCTTCCTTTCCGTGGACCATGCCCTTCTTGGGCTTTCGGAGGCAAAAGAGGAGGACATCCAGACGGTATTTTCCCATCCCCAGGCGCTTATGCAGTGTTCTGAATTCCTCAATTCCAACAGGGAATGGAAGCAGGTCAGCGTGGAGAATACTGCTGTGGCAGCCAAAAGGATCCTTGAGGCTGGAGATCCGTCCCAGGCGGCAGTGGCCAGCGAGATCGCAGGGGAGATTTATGGGCTGAAGGTTTTAAAGCCTTCCATTAACCATAATAAAAGTAACACGACCCGGTTCATCATCCTGTCAAGGGACCCGGTATACCGGGAAGATGCGGCCAAGATAAGCATCAGCTTTGAACTGCCTCATAAGAGCGGTTCTCTTTATAATATGCTGAGCAATTTTATCTACAATGGGGTCAGCATGATGATGATCGAGTCAAGGCCCATATTGGGAAGAAACTGGGAATACCGGTTTTTCATAGATATTGAGGGGAATTTAAGTGATGCCTCCATTCAGAATGCCTTAAAGGGAATATCTGAAGAGGGGAGCAACATGAGGGTTTTAGGAAATTATTAAAGGCTTGCAGGGTCCGGCCTGGTAAAGAGTCCGGACCTGGATTTACACAAGAAGGAAGGTGGGAAGAACGACTTCTTTCAACCTTGAATTTATGAATCAGCCGGATATGCAGGCATATCCCCTTGATTCATTTAGGAGGCATATTATGAAATCCCAGGAATTGATTTTATACCGCAATTTGAAACATCGTGAACTTTTTGACAAGATCGCCGGGCTTTTGAGCCTGGAGCAGTGGGAGAGAACAGAAACAATGCCGGATTCCTATTCCTGTGCCGGTCAGCTCATAGAGTTGGCGGCTTCCTATGGCTTTGAGGGGAATCTCTGGCATTGTTTTTTATCATTCTGCCTGGCAAACGACGAAAATGTCTACAGCACCTCCTGTGAGATCATTGGCCCTGTGGAAGGAACATTAAATGAACTGGCAGCCCATGATTTCCGGGTCATAAAGGAATTGTTTGACCATGACATCCGAAAGCTGGACCGTTTTATCCCTGGGAAGGGGATATGGGCCGCCCTGGCCGATTACCGCAGGGCAGACGGCAGCAGCAAGATTTATAATAAGAGGATCAGGGACCAGATCGTGGCCCTGGCCGTTGCCTTGGAACAGGCTGAGGATGAAACGGTTTTTGCTTCCCAGGTAACGGAGTTTTACCGCAGGTTCGGAGTGGGGAAATTCGGCTTAAATAAAGCCTTCCGCATCGAGGATGGGGCCGGCGAACCGCAGATCCTGCCCATCACCAGCATCGAGCATGTCCATTTAGACGACATCATCGGCTACCAGCTTCAAAAACAGAAGCTGATCGAGAACACGGAGGCATTCTTAAACGGACGGGCTGCCAACAACGTCCTGTTGTTTGGCGACAGCGGAACCGGAAAATCCTCCAGCATCAAGGCGGTTCTCAATGAATATTATGACAGAGGGCTTCGGATCATCGAGGTTTACAAGCATCAGTTTAAGTCTCTTTCAAAGGTTCAGGAGCAGGTAAAGGACCGGAATTACAAATTCATCATTTACATGGATGACTTATCCTTTGAGGATTCTGAACTGGAGTATAAGTATTTAAAGGCGATCATTGAAGGGGGTCTTGGGAAGAAGCCGGGCAATGTACTGATCTACGCCACTTCCAACCGGAGGCATCTCATACGGGAAAAGTTCAGTGATAAAAGGGAGCTGGATGATGACTTACATAATAATGACACCGTCCAGGAAAAGCTTTCCCTGGTGGCCCGCTTTGGTGTGACCATTTACTTTGGCTCGCCGGATAAAAAGGAGTTTCAGGAGATCGTAAGGGAACTGGCCGCCCGCAGCGATATAAACATGTCTTTAGAAGAATTGTATGCAAAAGCCAATATATGGGAATTAAGCCACGGAGGCTTATCAGGCAGAACGGCAAGCCAGTTTATTACCCACCTTTTGGGAACAGCCGGTGAACACCCTGGGGGCATACCTTTACACCCGGTAAAACGGGATGGGCACTGCCCGGAAAACAGGATAGGAAAGATGAAATGACAGAGTGGAATATATGAAAGCTGCCTGGTTGATGGGCGGTAAGGAGGATCAGTATGGCAATGAGATTATTTGCTGCCATTGATGTTGGATCGTTTGAACTGGAGCTTGGCATCTATGAGATTTCCCAGAAGGCCGGGATCCGGAGGGTGGACCATGTCCGCCATGTCATCGCCCTTGGAAGGGATACCTATAAAGATGGAAAGATCAGCTATGAACTGGTGGATGAAATGTGCCAGGTCATCAAGGACTTTGCCGGTATTATGCAGTCCTATAAGGTGACCGGCTACCGGGCCTATGGCACCAGTGCCCTGCGGGAGGCAAAAAACAGCCGGATCGTGCTGGATCAGATCCGTGTGAGGACCGGGATCGAAGTACGGGCCATCAGCAACTCTGAGCAGCGCTTTATCAGTTATAAGGCCATTGCTTCCAAGGATGCGGAATTTCATAAGATCATACAAAAGGGGACGGCCATTGTTGATGTCGGTTTTGGAAGCATGCAGGTTTCCCTGTTTGACAGGGATGCCCTGGTTTCCACCCATAACCTGATGCTGGGAGTCTTAAGGATCCGTGAAATGATGGGAAGCGTTCAGGTCGACAACCAGGTGCAGAATACCCTGATCGAAGAACTGGTGGACAACGAACTGTACACCTTCCGAAAAGTCTATTTAAAGGACAGGGAGATCAAAAACCTCATCGGGATCGGGGAGAGCATCCTTTATCTGTCCCGGGGCAGCCGGGGAGGAAAGCCTGTGGAACGGGTCACTGCGGAAGAATTTGCATTCTTTTATGAAAAGATCGTTGGAATGTCCCTGGATCAGATCCAGGACCGGTTTGGAGTCAATGCAGAATACGCATCTCTCCTGGTGCCGGCGGCCATCATCTTTAAACGTGTTCTGGAGCTGACAAAGGCGGAGCTGTTCTGGATTCCCGGAATTCGTTTATGCGACAGCATTGCCGCCGAATATGCGGAGGAGACAAAGGCGGTGAAATTTAATCATGATTTCTCCGAGGACATACTTGCGGCCTCCCGCAACATGGCAAAGCGTTACAAATGCCATGGGCCTCATACGGTAAATATGGAAAAATACGTGCTTGATATCTTTGACAGCATGAAAAAATATCACGGGATGGGAAAGAGGGAAAGACTGCTTTTGCAGATCGCGGCCATCCTTCATGCCTGCGGCAAGTTTATCAGCATGAGAAACCCCAGCGAATCCGCCTACCATATCATCATGTCAACGGAGATCATCGGATTGTCCCATATGGAGAGGGAGATCATTGCCAATGCGGTCCGTTACAACGGAGTGGAATTTGATTATAACCGGATCCATTTAAGCGAAGATGTATTCCGGAACACAAAGGGGGAATTTCCTCAAGAGGACAGCCTCATACTTGTAGGAAAGCTGACGGCCATTTTAAGACTGGCAAATTCCATGGACCGCAGCCACAAGCAAAAGCTTTCGGAAAGCCATATGAGCGTTAAGAACGGGCAATTGGTTGTGACTGTCTCCTATGAAGGCGACATCACTCTGGAAGCGGTGTCATTTCGCCAGAAAGCGGACTTCTTTGAAGAGATATTCGGAATAAGGCCCATATTAAAACAGAAGAGGAGGTTATCCTGATGACGGGTGTCAATGAAGTAATATACAGCAGTCCTGAAAATTATGTAAATCGTGAGCTGAGCTGGATTGAATTTAATTACCGTGTCCTCAGCGAAGCAAGAGATAAAAGCCTTCCTCTTTTTGAACGGCTGAAATTTTTAAGCATTACCGCTTCCAACTTAGATGAGTTTTATATGGTCCGGGTGGCTTCCTTAAAGGATATGGTCCATGCCAAATATACAAAGCCGGATATTGCGGGTTTGGATCCAAAGTCGCAGCTTGAAAAGATCAGTGAACGGACTCATGAGCTGGTGGTCCTGCAGTATTCTACCTATAACCGTTCCCTTGTTCCGGCCTTAAAGCAGAATGGGCTTCGGGTGGTCCAGAACCATGAGGATTTAACCGTGGAAGAGGGAAGATATGCAGACAGCTATTTTGAGAGAAACGTGTATCCGGTGCTGACTCCCATGGCCGTGGATTCCTCCAGGCCATTCCCCCTGATCCGCAACAAATCCTTAAACATCGCAGCTCTCCTTCAGAAAAAGAGCGGGGAAGAGGAACTGGAATTTGCCATGGTCCAGGTACCCAGCGTGCTTCCAAGGATCGTGGAGCTGCCTTCCGGGAAAAAGGGAGAGCGGGCAGTCATTATGCTGGAACAGATCATGGAACGGAACATTGGCAGCCTGTTTTTAAATTACAATGTGATCACCGCCCATCCCTTCCGCATCATGAGAAATGCGGACCTTACCATTGACGAAGAAGAGGCGGAGGACCTTTTGGAGGAGATCCAGAAGCAGCTTAAGAAACGGCAATGGGGAGAGGCCATCCGCCTGGAAGTGGAAGAAAAGATGGATAAACGCCTGTTAAAAATACTTAAACGGGAGATGAGCATCAGTTCCGCTGATATTTTTGAGATTGCAGGCCCTCTGGATCTGACCTTTCTCATGAAGATGTACGGACTGAAAGGCTTTGCCCACTTAAAGGCAGTTCCCTATATTCCCCAGCAGGTTCCAAAGCTCATGAATGAGGAAGATATTTTTTCCAACATCAGGAGAGGTGACATCCTTCTTCATCATCCATACGAAACCTTTGATCCTGTAGTGGATTTCGTGAAAACCGCGGCAAAGGATCCGGAAGTCCTGGCCATTAAGCAGACCCTTTACAGGGTCAGCGGGAATTCTCCCATTATTGCCGCCCTGGCTGAGGCAGCCGATAACGGGAAACAGGTATCGGTGCTGGTGGAATTAAAGGCCCGGTTCGACGAGGAAAACAATATTAACTGGGCAAAAAAGCTGGAAAAGGCCGGCTGCCATGTAATCTACGGGCTGGTAGGCCTAAAGACCCACAGCAAGATCACCCTGGTGGTGCGCAGGGAGGAAGACGGGATCCGCCGCTACGTCCATTTAGGCACGGGAAACTACAACGATTCCACGGCAAAGCTTTACACGGATTTCGGCCTCATGACCTGCAATCCCCAGATCGGAGAGGATGCCACCGCCGTGTTCAACATGCTGTCAGGCTATTCCGAACCACTTCACTGGAATAAGCTGATTCTGGCCCCTATCTGGCTGCGGGCCAGGTTCTTAAGGATGATCCGCAGGGAAGCGAAAAATGGGGAAAACGGGAAAACGGCTCATATTATGGCCAAGATGAACTCCCTTTGCGACAAGGAGATCATAGCGGCTCTTTACGAAGCCTCCTGCGCAGGGGTGAAGATCGATCTGATCGTCCGGGGAATATGCAGCTTAAAGGCAGGGGTTCCGGGGCTAAGCGAAAACATCACGGTTCATTCCATTGTGGGAAACTTCCTGGAACACGCCCGGATCTTTTATTTTGAAAATGACAACAGCCCGGAGCTTTATATGGGAAGTGCTGACTGGATGCCAAGAAACCTGGACCGAAGGGTGGAGATCATGTTCCCGGTGGAGGATGAGACCCTGATGGAGCGGATCCTTCATGTCCTTAAGGTGGAGTTTCAGGATAACGTAAAGGCCCATATCCTGCAGCCTTCCGGAACCTATGAAAAGCCTGATAAAAGGGGCAGGGTCCTGGTCAACAGCCAGGAGCAGTTCTGCGAAGAGGCGGTCAGGAGCGTGAAGGAAGAACTTGGTAAATTAAACCCCATAGGCAGCCGGGTATTTATTCCTACGGAGAGCCAGGTGTAAGGAATGGACCCGTATAATTACCTTTTTATAGTTTTTTTGTAAGAAAATAGTAAGGCAAAGATACCTTTCTTGTGGTAAAATGGATAAGAGTCTAAGCGGTGCAGAAACATTTGCACGGTTTGTGCGTGGGAGCTTGCTCACTAAGCACAAATTGTGCAAGTGTTTCTATAGGGCGGAACGCCCGTCATGAATCATTTGGCGCCAGCCAAATGATTCATGCACCGCTGAACCTTATACATACGACAAGGGAGGTATTTTTCATGTCCGAAACAATAAGCATTCTGGTTGTGGATGATGAGAAAGAGATTGCAGAGCTGGTAGAAATCTATTTGGTCAGTGATGGATATAAAGTATATAAAGCGAATAATGCGGAAGAGGGACTGGGCTTTCTGGAAAAGAATCAGATCCATCTGGTGCTTTTAGACATCATGATGCCTGGAATGGACGGCCTGCAAATGTGCAAGAAAATACGGGAGACAAATAACATTCCCATCATCATGTTAAGCGCCAAGTCCACGGATCTGGACAAAATATTGGGACTTGGAACCGGGGCTGATGATTATGTGACAAAGCCTTTTAACCCTCTGGAGCTGACGGCCCGGGTAAAATCCCAACTGCGCCGTTATACCCAGCTAAACCCCAACAGCGCGGTAAACGAAGCAGTTAAGAATGAAATCGCAATCAAAGGGCTGACCATTAACAAGGATAACCATAAGGTGACTGTTTATGGGGAAGAGATCAAGCTCACCCCCATTGAGTTTGATATCCTTTATTTACTGGCCTCTAATCCCGGAAGAGTGTTCAGCACCGATGAGATTTTTGAGAAGGTGTGGAATGAAAAGGTTTATGAGGCAAATAACACCGTAATGGTACATATCAGACGCCTGCGGGGCAAGATGAAGGAAGATACCAGACAGAACAAGATCATCACCACTGTTTGGGGGGTAGGATACAAAATTGAAAAATGATATCAATCGCCGTTTCCATACCCGGGTCATTGCCAATATCTTTTACAGCGCAGTGGTCACGGTCCTGATCGAGATATTTCTGGTGACCAACGTATCTTTGGTAGCTTCCTACATGAGAAACACCCAGAGGGACAATGCATTTGTGGAAATGCTTACGTCCTTTGACGTGGTTGTGATTCTGATTTATGTGGTTTTCGGAATCGGGATATTCACGGTCACCTTCCTTCTCCTCCAGGAAAAGTCCATGCGTTACATCAGCCGGATCTCCGATGCCATGCAGAGCATTTCCCAGGGGGATTTAAATATTACGGTAGACATTGAGGGAGATGATGAGTTCTCCGTCATGGCTGCCAGTTTAAATAAGATGGTGGGAGATTTAAGAGGCCTCATGGATAAGGAACGGGAGGCGGAGCGGACCAAGAACGAGCTGATTACCAATATCGCCCACGACTTAAGGACTCCTCTGACCTCCATCATCGGGTATCTGGAGCTTTTGTCCGGAGAAACAAAGCTTGATCCGGAAGTCCAGAAAAACTACATAGGGATTGCATACGTGAAGACAAAGCGGCTGGAAAAGCTGATCGAGGATCTGTTTGGATTTACAAAGCTGAATTACGGAAAAATCTCCATGCACGTGGCCAAAGTGGACGTGGTGAAGCTTTTAAGTCAGCTTCTGGAAGAATTTTATCCCAGTTTTGTGGATAAGAACCTTTCTTATGAGCTTCAAAGCAATGTCCCCGCCCAGACAATCTCGGCGGATGGCAATCTTTTAGCCCGTCTGTTTGACAATCTGATCAACAATGCCATCAAATATGGAGCGGATGGAAAGCGCATCCTGGTGAAGGTTCATGGAAACGAGGAATTGGTCACGGTCCAGGTGATCAATTACGGCTACGTGATTCCCGAGGAGGAGCTTCCCCTCATTTTCAACAAGTTTTACCGGGTGGAGCAGTCCCGTTCCACCAATACGGGAGGAACGGGGCTGGGGCTTGCCATCGCAAAGAATATTGTGGATATGCACGGCGGCAACATTCAAGTGACCAGTGACCTGTCCGGTACCATATTTACGGTAAAGCTTTTAGTGGATTTTGATATTAATAAAGAGAACTTTGGAAAGATAGGGTGACAGAGAATGAAATTCAGACAGATATCCCTGATTTGTGCCATGGCGGTCACCATAGCAGGCAGCATTGTGCTGCCTGCTTTTGGTATGGCCTATGAAACAACGGTTGGAATGGAGGCGCCGTATTCCTCCATAGACGGAAATTATGCGGCTTCCAATTCCGGCGTTTCCATGGATGTTTCCTACGGCTATGAGGGTAATGCAAAAAGCGGGCGTTATGTGCCGGTGAATATTACATTAAACAGCCAACTGGATTCAGCCTTTCAGGGGACGGTCCAGGCCATAGCCATGGAATCTGATTATGATGTTTACCAATATGAATATCTGGTTTCCTTAGATGCGTTTGAATCGACGGAGGAATCCCTGGATATTCCCGTGGGAAGGGCAGATGTTCTTTTTGTGAAGCTTCTGGACTCCCAGGGAAGAGAGCTGATCCGCAAACGCTTAAAAATGAATGTTACGGCAGACATTGCGGAGCTGTTTGTGGGAGTGCTGTCCGATGAGCCGGAAACTCTGTCCTATATGGAGGGAGTAGGAGTAAATTACAGCTCTGTCAGGATCAAGACCTTTGAGATGGATGGGGCAAAGATGCCTGATAATGTGATTGGGCTGGATCTTTTGGATGTGCTGGTCATTACGGATTTCGATACAAAGAGGCTGTCAACAGACCAGGTATCTGCCATCTGGGAATGGGTGAAAGAGGGAGGGACACTTCTTCTTGGAACCGGCGCCCGGGCGGATGATACCCTTTATGCCTTCCGGTCCGATATTCTGGAGGAGGACTATGCCCCGCCTTCGGAAAAATCCGTGGATATGGGAGTGGAATATTCCGTCAATGGCCCGGGAGATTCCTTCATGAATCTGATTTGTGCGGACGTTTCCTTAAAAGGAGGAACCGGAGTGCTGTCCAATGATGAATTCCCGGTCCTTACCTCTGTGTCAAAGGGAAAAGGCAAGGTGGGAGTGGCAGCTTATGACTTTGTGGACATCGCCTCCTTCTGCCAGGTCCAGCGCTCCTACGTGGATAAGCTTTTTACAGCGCTTTTGGGGGAAGCCAAGCTAAATAACTTATCCTCCTACCTTTACAGCGGCAATTCCGCCCAGTACTGGTCTGTGCAGAATATGCTGAATACCGGAGACGTGGATAAGCTGCCTGACTTAGTCCTTTATGGGGCAGTGATCCTGGGATATATTCTGTTAGTGGGTCCGGTGCTTTACCTGTTCTTAAAAAAACGGGAGCAGAGAAGGCTGTACCGGACAGGGGTGGCAGCAATTTCCCTGCTGTTTGCCGCGGTGGTCTATTTAATGGGGATGGGGACCAGGTTTAAGGACACCTTCTTTACCTATGCCACCATTCTGGATACCACAGAAGACTATGTGGATGAATACACCTATCTCAACATGAGGACACCCTACAACAAGGCATATACCATTGCCCTGGACTCAACCTATGACCTGCTTCCCATCACCAGAAGCAGTTCCTATGAGATGAAGCCGGTTCCCAGATTCGTGGGAAATGAAGACTACAAGGTAAAGATATCCTATGGGGAAGAGGAAACCAGGGTTTCTGTCCAGAATGCGGCCGCCTTTACCCCCAAATATTATTCCCTGAAAAAAAGGACTCCAAATACGGACCATAAGGGCCTTACAGGAGACATCACCTTGTTTGAGGGAAAGGTATACGGCACCGTGACCAATGAATATCCCTTCCAGGTAGAAAAGGTGGGAATTCTGATGTACGGGAAATTGGTGGCCATTGAAAAGCTGGAGCCGGGAGAAACCATGAACCTTGAGGGGCTTCCGGTAATCAATTATCCCATTAACAACTCCTTTCTGGTGTCTGCCCGGGTGACGGGAAGCTACCAGTATCAAAAGGCGGATATTGAGGATCCGGCTTACATGCTGGCCCTGTCAAGGACCAATATTTTAAGCTTTTACCTTGATAAATATTCTTCATTCTATAATCCGGAGGCCAGGATCGTGGCTTTCAGCAAAGACCAGTCGGACAGCCAGTTCCTTGCCAGGGGAAGTTATGAGACTTACGGTATGTCCATGTTTACGTCTACCATCGATGTAAAAACAAAAAAGGGCAACGGGACCTCCCGTTCTGCCCTCATGAAAACGCCTACGGTAGTAAGCGGGCAGTATTATGCGGATTCCAATGCCATTTACGGCGTAGATCCGGTAGCTCTGGAGTATTTCCTTGGAAATGACTTAGAGGTGGAGACTCTGGCCTTTGAAAACCCCTCGGATGAGTTTTTAAACAGCGAAAGCTTTTACTACACCACCATTTTTAAGGGAAACCTCTATTTCTATAATCACGATACGGGGAATTACGATGCCATGGACCCTGGCAAAACGGTTTATAAAGTCTGGGAGCTCACCCCTTATCTGTCTCCGGGTAACACGCTGACCGTAAAATATGTATGTGACAATACGGCCGAGAATAACTGGTATGTGACTCTGCCCATGCTGACTGTGACAGGAAGGGATAAATGATGTTAGAGATTAAGGATTTGCGGAAAAAGTTTGGAAAATTCCATGCGTTAAACGGCCTGGACCTTCACATTCCAAAAGGATCTCTTTATGGATTCGTAGGACCTAACGGAGCGGGAAAGACCACCACCATAAAGATCATGACAGGACTTCTTTTCGCTGACAGCGGCCAGGTGTTGATCGACGGCGTGGATGTGTCCAGGGGCTTAGATGAATTAAAGCTGAAGATCGGCTATGTGCCTGATTTCTTCGGTGTTTATGACAATTTAAGGGTCAATGAATACATGGAATTCTTTGCCTCCTGCTATGGGAGTGACGGCTTAAAGGCCAGGACCCGGTATATGACCCTTTTGGAGCAGGTGGGCCTGGAGGATAAGGTGAATTTTTACGTGGACAGCTTGTCAAGAGGGATGAAGCAGCGGCTCTGCCTGGCAAGGGCTTTGATCCACGACCCACTTTTGCTGGTCCTGGATGAACCGGCCTCAGGGCTGGATCCAAGAACCAGGTTTGAATTTAAAGAGATCTTAAAGGAATTAAAGGAGCAGGGAAAGACCATATTAATAAGCTCCCATGTGCTTTCCGAGCTTTCCGAGATGTGTACGGACATAGGGATCATTGACCAGGGTAAAATGATCTTAAGCGGAAGCATGGAGGAGATACTGCGCAGGGTCAATGCTTCCAATCCCCTGATCATTTCTGTACTGGGAAATAAGGAAAAGGCGCTGACCATCTTAAAAAGCCAGCCCTGCGTTCAAACCATAGCGGTAAAGGAAGAGGACATCAGGGTGAATTTTTTCGGAGACCAGCAGGATGAGGCGCTCCTTTTGCAGCAGTTAGTGGATGCCGACGTGCTGGTGCATGGCTTCTACAGGGAACAGGGAAGCTTAGAATCCCTGTTTATGCAGATCACGGATCACGATAAAGAAAAGGCGGTGCTTGTACATGAAATTGAATCCGGTTTATAAAAGGGAGACAATGGTCAGTTCCAGAAGCTTCCGTCTGGCATTGATTCTGGCGCTTTTTAATACCATCCTGGCTCTGGTGGTCCTGCTTAACATGTATTCCGTAGTGGAGAGGGTTAAGCTGACGGCGGAGATCCAGTACTCCTCCTTTACCAATCTGTACGTATTTGTAGCTGCAGTGGAATTTGTGATGCTGATGTTCATCATGCCTGCCCTGACCGCAGGCAGCATCAGCGGAGAAAGGGAACGCCAGACCCTTGACCTCCTTCTCACCACCACCTTAAAGCCGTGGGAGATCGTATGGGGAAAGCTTACCTCTTCCTTTAGCACCATGTTTATCATGATCATGTCCAGCTTCCCTCTTTTGGCGGTGTCCTTTGTGTACGGGGGCGTGATGATTTATGACGTACTTCTTTTACTTTTGTGTTACTTAGCGGTGGCCCTTCTCTGCGGAAGCATGGGGGTCTGCTTTTCTTCCCTGTTCAAACGGTCTACCATTGCCACCGTTGTGAGCTATGGAGTGCTGGTCGTCATTGCCGCGGGAACCTATGCGATCAATGCCTTTGCCCTGTCCATTGCCAGGATGAACATGAGCAGTGCCTATGCCATGTCCGTAGGCGGTATGGCTGACCAGACCAATTCCGGCGCGTTTCTCTATCTGCTCCTTTTAAACCCGGCGGCCACCTTCTATGCGATGATCAACGGCCAGACAGGGGATAATCAGGTGGTGAGAAGCCTAAATAGCTGGTTCGGCCCCCATCCCGATAACTTTATCATGGAAAACTGGGTGGTCTTAAGTATTTTCATCCAACTGGCCCTGGCAGTTATATTCATGTTCATCGCCGTAAAGGCCATCAGCCCATCCAAAGGGAATAAGATAAGAAAATTAAAATGACAGGAGGTTTTTATGCTTACGATCGGATGTCATCTGTCTTCCTCAAAAGGCTATTTTGCCATGGGGAAGGAAGCTGTAAAGATTAATGCCAGCACCTTTCAGTTTTTTACCAGAAATCCCAGGGGAACCAGGGCCAAGGCCATGAATCCTGAGGATGTAAACCGTTACCTGGATTTTGCCAGGGAACATGGAATAGAGCGGATTCTGGCCCATGCTCCCTACACCTTAAATGCCTGCTCTCCCAATGAAGGCCTGCGCGCCCTTGCCGCAGATACCATGAAGGATGACTTGGAACGGATGGAATACACTCCCGGAAACTGTTATAATTTTCACCCGGGAAGCCATGTGGGACAGGGAACCGAAACAGGGATCCGTTTTATTGCGGATATGCTCAACCAGATCCTGACTCCTGAGCATCGTACCACCGTGCTGTTAGAAACCATGTCAGGAAAGGGCAGCGAGGTGGGACGGGAATTTGAGGAGCTTAAGGAGATCCTGGACCGGGTAAAGGAAAAGGACCATATGGGAGTCTGCCTGGATACGTGCCACGTATGGGATGCGGGCTATGATATCGCCGGCGATCTGGACGGGGTTTTAAACCGGTTTGACCGGATCATCGGACTTCATAAGCTGAAGGCCATCCATTTAAATGACAGCTTAAACCCCCTGGGCGCCCACAAGGACCGCCATGCAAAGATCGGGGAAGGCTTTATCGGATTTGAGGCTTTAAGGCGGGTAACAGTTCACCCGGCTTTAAAGGACCTTCCCTTTTATCTGGAAACGCCCAATGACCTTTCCGGATACGCCAAAGAAATTGCCATGATGAGAGGAACAGTATAGCCAACCCTTGAATGGTGTAGTATAATGAGCGAAGATGAGCTTGCTCATGGGCGCCAGCGGCGAATGCCGATCAGGAACCGCAGGTTCGTGATATAATGGAAAATAAAATTGTTAAGGAGGAAATAACATGGGAATTGTAAAAGCGCTTACTACAGCAGTAGGAGGTTCACTGGCAGACCAGTGGCTTGAAGTGATAGAAGCAGGCAATATGGGAGACCAGACCGTATTTTCCAGCGGAGTGAAGATCCGAAAGGGATCTAATACAAAGAGCACGGATTATACCATATCCGACGGGTCCGTCGTTCATGTTTACCCCAACCAGTTCATGATTTTGGTAGACGGGGGAAAGGTGATCGATTACACAGGAGAACCAGGCTATTTTACCGTGAAAAACTCTTCCCTTCCCTCCCTCTTTAACGGCCAGTTTGATGAGGCCTTAAAGGAATCCTTTGACCGCGTGCGTTTTGGGGGTCAGACACCTACGTCCCAGAGGGTATATTTCATTAATCTCCAGGAGATCAAGGGGATCAAGTTCGGAACGCCCAATCCCATCAACTATTTTGACCAGTTTTATAATGCAGAATTATTTTTACGGGCTCACGGAACGTATTCCATTAAGGTGACGGATCCTCTGCTGTTCTATGGAGAGGTCATACCGAAAAATGCTTCCAGAGTTGAAGTGGATGACATCAACGCCCAGTATTTATCTGAATTTTTAGAGGCACTCCAGTCCTCCATCAACCAGATGTCCGCAGACGGGATCAGGATCTCCTATGTGGCTTCCAAGGGAAGAGAGCTGGGGCAGTATATGGCGAATGTCCTTGACGACCAGTGGAAGGATCAGAGAGGAATTGAGATCCAGTCCGTTGGCATTGCCAGCATTTCCTATGATGAGGAATCAAAGGAGCTGATCCATCTGCGCAACCAGGGGGCCATGTTAAGCGATCCAGGCGTCCGGGAAGGCTATGTGCAGGGATCAGTAGCCAGAGGCTTAGAAGCGGCAGGAAGCAACCCTAACGGCTCCATGGCAGGATTTATGGGCATGGGTATGGGAATGAACGGGGCCGGGGGTTTTATGGGAGCAGCTTCAAGCGCCAACATGCAGCAGATGCAGATGAACCGTGCCCAGCAGGGCAACCCCGGGGAGCGGATGGCAGCAGGCGGAGAGAGTAAGGCCGAAAGCCCTTCCGAAAGCCCATGGGCCTGCGGCTGCGGAAGCGTAAATACGGGAAAATTCTGTCCGGAATGCGGAAGCCCGAAACCGGCAGAAACATGGACCTGTGAATGTAAAACAGTAAACAATGGGAGATTTTGTTCGGAGTGTGGAAAACCAAGACCATGAGTGAGATCATAAGTTATAAATGTCCAAATTGCGGCGGGCCGCTTATTTTTGATCCAAAAAAGCAGAAGTATGCCTGTGAATACTGTTTATCAGAATTCGCCCAAAAAGAAATGGAAAGCGGGGAGCCGGAAAAACCTGAAGCAGGAAAGAAAAACAGGGAACCGGAAGGGGCAAAGGCAGAAAAAAAGGGCGGAGAGCCTGTGCTTTATACCTGCCCCAGTTGCGGGGCCGAGATCGTAACCGATGAGACCACTGCCGCAACCTTCTGCTACTATTGCCATAACCCGGTGATTTTATCTGGCAGGCTTTCCGGAGAATTTCACCCTGATTATGTGATCCCCTTTGCCATGGAAAAGAAACGGGCAGTGGAGATCTTTGAACTATGGATGAAAAAAAAGCGGTTTGTCCCAAAGGCCTTCTACAGCGAGGAACAGATCCAGAAGATCTCCGGCGTATACTTTCCGTATATGCTCTATAGCTGCCGGGCAGAAGGAAGCTTAGATGCAAGAGCGGACCGCCTGCGGATCTGGGTGAGCGGCGACCGCCGCTATACGGAAACCCAGACCTATGAGGTGCGAAGGGAAGGCTCCATGCCTGTAAAATTTGTACCCCGAAATGCGCTGAAGAAATCCAACCGGGAGCTGGTGGAAGGCGTGCTGCCCTATGAGACAGAGAAGATGAAGCCTTTTTCCATGGGGTATCTTTCCGGCTTTGTGGCAGAGCGGCGGGATATGGGAGAACAGGAGTTTGCCGGGGATGTAAAGTCTGAGGTGCGCCAGTTTGCCCAGGAGTCTCTAAAAAACAGCATCACCTCCTATGATTCGGTAAGGGTACAGAATCAATCCATCCGCCTGGAGGAAGAAGCGTGGGAATATGCCCTTTTGCCGGTCTGGGCTCTTACATACCATGACGGGGCAAAGGACCAGATGTATTATTTTACAGTGAACGGGCAGACCGGGAAGGTATGCGGCAAGCTTCCTGTGGACCGGAATAAACTGATGCTTTTGTTTGTGGAAATATTTCTGCCTGTATTTCTTGCCATGCTGATTGTGGGGTATCTGATATGATGAAAATGAAGAGACTGTTCCATCAGATATGCCTGGGGGCTGTTTTCCTGGCCGCATTTCTTCTGCTTCTGACCTTCCTTCCCGGGGGAATGAAAGCCTTTGCCGAAAGTAAGGGTGTGGGAGACGTTTCCCAGAAGAATTGGGTATACGATGAAGCCGGACTTTTTTCCCAAGGGGAAACAGAAGCGTTTGAGACTCAGATCCAGACTATGAGAAAAGAGATGAACATGGATGTGGTGATCATCACCACAGACCAGGCAGGCGGTAAGACTGCCGAAGAATATGCAGAGGATTTCTACATCAGCGGATCCTTTGGTGTTGGTAAGGATTACAACGGAGTCCTGTTCCTGATGGATATGGATAACCGGGAGCTGTATATCCTTCCCGTGGGAACCATGAACCGCTTTTTAACGGATAAGCGGTGGAATTCCATTCTGGATGACGCCTATGACCAGATAAGCAGCCAGAAATACGGAGCCTGTGCCCAAAGCTTTCTGGACGGTGTGATAAAATACTACAGGGCAGGGATTCCCGGCGGACAGTACAATTACGATAAAGAGACTGGGAAAATAAGCGTTTACCGCAGCATACGCTGGTACGAAGCAGCTCTGGCAGCTCTGGTGGGGCTTATGGCAGCAGGGATCGCCTGCGGGGGAGTGACCAGCCGGTATTCCATGAAAAAGGAAAGAGGCCGGGCCAGGAATTCCCTGATGGCCTATCGCGCAGACTGCCAGTTCCGGTATTCGGATCAGTCTGACCATCTTGTGAACAAAACCGTGACCTTTGCCATCATACCCCGGAATCAGGGGAACGGGGGCCATGGCGGCGGAGGTATGTCCTCCGGCGGCAGGAGCACCACCCACACCTCCTCAGGACGTACCATGGGAGGCGGGGGACGGAAGTTTTAATAAAATAATTGTCCCGTAGGAAAAGAAGCATAAAAACCTGCTGACAAAAGCCAAGGCCTTTGTCAGCAGGTTTTTTATTCTGTGGATTGTCCCACCCGTTCCTCTGTCATGGCAGATATACCGGAATGGGCATGTCTATGGAGAGGGAATCCTCCGTAACCTCACAGTCGTAAGCCAAAATATGGACTCCGGCTTCCTCTGCCTTTTTTAACGCTTCCGCAAATTCCGGATGGGTTTTTCTATTTGGCGTAAATGTGTCCATCCCTTTCATCTGGATGACAAACAGGATGTAAGTCTCGTATCCCTCCCTGCGGGCATTAATAAGCTCATGGATGTGCTTTACTCCCCGCACAGTAGGCGCATCGGGAAACATGGCAAGTCCGTTTTCTTCCAGAGTCACCCCCTTCACTTCCATGAATGCAGGGATCACCTTCTGATCTTCCCCTCCGTTTCCCGGAAACACCGCCTCAAAAGCCAGGTCAAACCGTGACTGGTCATAGGTTACCTCCCGCCGGAGGTTTTCTATGGCAGGCTTGAAAGAGGAAGATTTTTGCCCTGCAAGATGAAATGGCAGAGGAGAATTTTCACTTATGGTTTGCAGCCATTCATAAGCCACCTGGTTAGGGGCCTGGGAATCCATGTTGATGAGGAGGGGGTCACTCTTTTCCCGTTCTTTCCATACGCCGATCAGGGAATATTCCGTTTTTCGTCCCAGAGCCCCAGCTTCCGGATGGAACTGCACCAGCACCCTGACGCCGGGGATGAGAAGCTCCCGGCAGCGTCCTGTATTTTTAACGTGACAGACAACCTCCTCTTCCCCATGGCCCTCCCCTGGAATCAGGACGTGGGCAATAAAACGGTTGGGGCGGCTTAAAAAGGTTCCTGTCACTATGTGTTTGTATTTCAATGAAGCTTTCTCTCCTTTCTGTATCCATGAGTGTTATCTTACCACAGAAAGAATAAGGTTGAAAGAAAAAACATCTTTCAACCTTGAGTTTGTGAAGCAATTGGATATGCAAGTATATCCGCTTGTTTCATCAGGAGGGAAAATGAAATTCTCATGTCTTTATAGTGAATACATTTGTCCGTTAGTTGGAAACTTTTTGGCCTTTTTTCTTGCGCCATGGAAGAAAGTGTGCTACAATTCTGGCAAGGTTTTTGATCCATTAAACTGTAACATAATATAACTTATCTGAATTTGCAAGGCAGATGAGGATAAAAGGGCTGTAAAGTGCTCTTGACTTTCAATAATATAAGCGCAGGAAAGGAATAACATACCATGGAAATATCCTATCAAAGTACCAGGGGCGGCGAAACCGGTGTGACGGCTTCCCAGGCAATCTTAAAGGGGCTGGCGGAAGACGGCGGCCTGTTTATGCCGTGTTTTATCCCAAAGCTTGACAAATCCATGAAGGAACTGTCAGCAATGACATATCAGGAAACAGCCTATGAGGTCATGAAGCTGTACCTTACGGATTACTCAGAGGAGGAGTTAAAGACCTGCATTGAACGGGCCTATGACAGCAAATTCGATACAGAAGAGATTGCTCCCTTAGCAAAGGCCGACGGCTCTTATTATCTGGAATTATACCATGGAAGCACCATCGCGTTTAAGGATATGGCGCTTTCCATTCTCCCTCATCTCATGACCGTTGCCGCAAAAAAGAATCAGGTAAAAAATAAAATCGTGATCCTCACCGCCACCTCCGGAGACACGGGAAAGGCAGCTATGGCCGGATTTGCCGACGTGGAAGGCACGGAAATCATCGTATTTTACCCAAAGGATGGGGTAAGCCGCGTCCAGGAGCTTCAGATGGTGACACAGAAGGGGGAAAACACCCATGTGGCCGCCATCCATGGAAACTTTGACGATGCCCAGACAGGGGTCAAGAAGATTTTCGGAGATAAGGAATTTGCCCGCAAGCTGGCTGAAAAGGGCTTTCAGCTTTCCTCTGCCAACTCCATCAACATCGGAAGGCTGGTTCCTCAGGTGGTATACTATGTCTATGCCTATGGAAAGCTCCTTGCCTGCGGGGAGATTACAGAGGGAGAAGAAATCAATGTGACCGTGCCTACGGGAAACTTTGGGAACATTCTGGCAGCCTACTTAGCAAAGCAGATGGGCGTTCCCATTAAGACCCTTATCTGCGCTTCCAATGAAAATAAGGTCCTTTATGATTTCTTCCAGACCGGGACCTATGACCGGAACCGGGATTTTATTCTCACCAGCTCTCCATCCATGGATATTTTGATTTCCAGCAACTTAGAGCGCCTGATTTATTTAAGCGCCGGATGCGATGCTAAGGCGAATGCAGCTTTCATGAAGGAGCTGGGCGAAAACGGCGCCTATAAGGTAACAGACCTGATGAAGGGCTTTATGAAAGATTTTAAGGGAGGATTTGCAGGAGAGGAGGAAACCGGTGCAGCCATTAAGAAGGTGTTTGAGGATACGGGATATCTGATCGATCCCCATACCGGTGTAGCTGCCTGTGTGTATGACCGGTACAAGGAGGAGACAAAGGATCAGACAAAGAATATCATTGCATCCACGGCAAGCCCTTATAAATTCTCAAGAAGCGTTCTGGTATCCATTGAAGGGAAGCAGGAAGAGCCGGATGAATTCCGGATCATCGATCATCTGGCAGAAGTATCCAAGGTTCCCGTTCCCCAGGCAGTAGAAGAAATCCGCACCGCACTTGTACGCCATAATACAGAATGCGATGGGGATAAGTTGAAGGAAGCAGTGGAAAGCTTTTTAAGCTAACGGATGTTTCTGTTGGCGTACTGGCACCATTTACCGCTTAAGACGCGGGTGGTGAAGAAAATGGCGCGCACCAGCCAGTCAATGGTCATGGCGATCCAGATCCCCATAAGGCCCAGTCCGAAATACAGGCTCAGTATGTAGGCCAGGACGATCCGGCAGATCCACATGGAGCAGATGGAAACTGTCATGGTGAAACGGACGTCATTGGCGGCACGAAGGCCGTTGGTCAGGCAAAAGGACAGGGGATGGATCATCATGCAGCAGATACTGTGGTAAAGCATCAGCTTTACCGCCAGGGCGCTGGTTTCCCCGGATAAATGGAACAGGTTGGATATGGGTTTTAAAAATGGTATGATGGTAAGGTTTAATACCAGCAGCCAGATATATGCCGTTTTTAAAAGCTTTCCCATATATTTCCTGGCCTGTTTCAGCTCTCCGGCTCCGATGCACTGCCCCACCACCGTCACCAGGGCGATCCCTATGGCATTGGCCGGTATGGTTTCCAGGCCGCATATGGTGCTTGCCACCGCATTTGCCGCAATGGCCATGGTGCCGAAGCTGGCAGTCAGACTGGACAGCAAAAGCTTTCCAAGCTGGAAAATGCTGTTTTCCAGTCCGTTTGGCACGCCGATGTATAAGATCTGGCGCAGAATGGTCTTATCAACCCGCAGACGGAACTCTACGGGGAAATCTTTCTGTTTCCTCAGAAGGATCAGCATGACCACTGCGGATAAGATCCTGGAAAACAGGGTGGAAAGTCCGGCGCCTGCCACTCCCATATTAAATCCGTAGATCAGCAGGGCATTCCCTGCAATATTACAGAGGTTGGCGGCCAGGGAGACCTGCATGGAGACCTTGGAGTTTCCTGAGGTCCTGAAAAGGGCTGCACTGCTGTTATAAAAGGCCAGAAACGGGTAGGAGAGGGAGGATATGTAAAAATAGGTCCGCCCATTGCTCATAACCTCCTGGCCGATATTTCCGTATATGAGCCTTAAGAGTTGCTGGTTAAAGATAAGGGTCACTGCCATAAGGAAAATGGAAATCCCCCCTATGGCCAGGAATAACTGGCCCGAAGCCCTGGCAACGCTTTTTTCATCCTTTCTGCCCATGTACTGTGCTGTTACCACAGACCCTCCGGCAGCCATTGCCCCGAACAATCCGATCAAAAGGACGCTTATGGTGTCCACGATGGATATGCCTGATACGGCTTCTTCTCCGCAGGAGGCCACCATGATGGTATCGGCCATCCCCATAAAAACCGCCAGTATCTGTTCGACCACCAGAGGAAAAATCAACTGGCGCAGTTGCTTGCCGGAAAACAGGTCCGGCTTTTCCTGGTGTTCCTGCATTTCTGTGGTTTCAGAGCCCAGGCGGCGGAACATGCCCTCTCTCATCGTTCGTTTCATAACAAATCTCCTATCATGTATTTGTAACCTGTATCCATTATAAAGCAAAGCAGGGATGAAAGCAAAATGTAACTTCGTTATAAAAATCACAATATGGAAAAATTATTCTTTCCAAATAGGGTAAGATGGTATATAATAAAAAGATGTAAGAGAAAAAATCATAATGGAGGTTTGTGATATGTTAGTTTCAGCAAAAGATATGCTTGAAAAGGCAAGAGACGGAAAGTATGCAGTTGGACAGTTCAACATCAACAACCTTGAGTGGACGAAAGCTGTTTTACAGACAGCCGAAGAGCTGAAATCCCCGGTCATTTTGGGTGTTTCAGAAGGCGCTGGCAAATACATGACAGGCTATAAGACCGTGGTTGCTATGGTGAAGGCCATGATCGAAGAATTAAATATTACAGTTCCAGTAGCGCTCCATCTGGACCATGGTTCCTATGACGGCTGCTATAAGTGCATTGAAGCTGGATTTTCATCCGTTATGTTCGATGGCTCCCATTATCCCATTACTGAGAACGTGGAAAAGACCACAGAACTTGTAAAAGTCTGTGCAGAAAAAGGACTCTCCATTGAAGCAGAGGTGGGTTCCATCGGCGGCGAGGAAGACGGAGTTGTGGGCATGGGCGAATGCGCAGATCCCGATGAGTGCAAGCAGGTTGCGGACTTAGGCGTGACCATGCTGGCAGCAGGAATCGGCAACATCCATGGAAAATATCCGGAAAACTGGGCTGGTTTAAGCTTTGATACCCTGGCTGCCATAAAGGGTAAAGTAGGGGACATGCCTCTGGTACTTCACGGCGGAACAGGTATTCCGGAAGACCAGATCAAGAAAGCCATCAGCCTTGGCGTTGCAAAGATCAATGTGAATACAGAGTGCCAGCTTACCTTTGCAGAGGCTACCCGTAAGTATATTGAGGCAGGCAAGGATTTAGAAGGAAAGGGCTTTGATCCCCGTAAACTTCTGGCTCCCGGAACAGACGCCATTAAAGCCACTGTAAAAGAGAAAATGGAGTTATTTGGATCTGTTGGAAAAGCTTAAGGAAATATTTTTCAAAAAAGTACTTGATTTTTTAAGGAAAATGGTTTAATTTAAGTTAAGAACGATGGCGTTCTCCTAATACCGGGAGGGCGCCTTTTCTGATTTATGCGCATATTCAGATCGTGAGGAGACTAATCAGGCAGTTGACATATGGAAATATGGGAGGATGGAAAATTTATGAGCGAAGTTATGAATGTAGCCGAGCTGTTCGGTAGGAATGTATTTAATGAAACCGTTATGAGAGAGCGTTTACCAAAATCTGTTTTCAAAAAGTTAAAGAAAACCATTGAGGATGGCGCAGAGCTGGATCCATCGGTTGCCGACGTGGTATCACATGCCATGAAGGATTGGGCCATTGAGAGAGGGGCGACCCACTATACTCACTGGTTTCAGCCCCTTACCGGCATTACTGCTGAAAAGCATGATTCCTTTATTTCCGCGCCTACACCGGAAGGAAAGGTGATCATGGAGTTTTCCGGTAAAGAGCTGGTAAAGGGTGAGCCGGATGCTTCTTCTTTCCCGTCCGGCGGCTTAAGGGCAACCTTTGAGGCAAGGGGATATACCGCCTGGGACTGCACTTCTCCGGCATTCTTAAGGGAAGATGCCATCGGCGTCACCCTCTGTATCCCTACCGCTTTCTGCTCTTATACGGGAGAAGCCCTTGACAAAAAAACACCTCTCTTAAGATCCATGGAGGCTGTTGATGAGCAGGCATTAAGAATCTTAAGATTATTCGGAAATACCACCTCCAAGAGGATTACCCCTTCTGTAGGAGCCGAGCAGGAATATTTCCTGGTTGACCATGACAAGTATTTGCAGAGAAAAGATTTAATCTATGCCGGACGCACCTTGTTTGGAGCAATGCCTCCCAAGGGACAGGAGCTGGAGGACCACTACTTCGGTTCTATCCGTGAGAGGATCGCGGCTTATATGAAGGAAGTAAATGAAGAGCTTTGGAAGCTGGGAGTACCGGCAAAGACACAGCACAATGAAGTCGCTCCCGCCCAGCATGAGCTGGCTCCCATTTTCGAACAGGCAAACGTGGCAGTTGATCATAACCAATTGGTAATGGAAACCTTAAAGAAGGTGGCAGGCCGTCATGGATTAAACTGCCTGCTTCATGAAAAGCCCTTTGCAGGAGTCAATGGTTCCGGTAAGCATAACAACTGGTCCTTAACCACTGACGACGGGATCAACCTCTTAAATCCAGGAGAGACCCCTCATGAGAACATTCAGTTCCTGTTGGTGCTGTCCTGTATCTTAAAGGCGGTTGACAATCATGCGGATCTGCTCCGGGAATCTGCGGCTGATGTAGGAAACGACCACAGGCTTGGTGCAAACGAAGCGCCGCCGGCCATCATCTCCGTATTCATCGGGGAACAGTTAGAGGATGTAGTGGATCAGCTTTGCAGCACAGGAGAGGCCACCCACTCCAAGGCAGGCGGTACCTTAAAGACAGGAGTAAGGACACTGCCTGATTTATTCAAGGATGCAACGGATAGAAACAGAACCTCTCCCTTCGCATTTACCGGCAATAAGTTTGAGTTCCGCATGGTAGGTTCCTCTGATTCCATCTCTTCCCCCAACGTGGTTTTAAACACCATTACGGCGGAAGCGTTTAAGGAAGCGGCGGATGTCCTTGAAAAGGCGGATAACTTTGATACTGCCGTCCATGACATGATCAAAGAGCAGCTTTCCTCCCATAGAAGGATCATTTTCAACGGCAACGGCTATGCCGAGGCCTGGGTGGAAGAGGCGGAAAGAAGAGGTCTTCCAAACCTTAAGTCAATGGTGGAAGCCATTCCAGCCCTTACAACGGATGGGTCGGTGAAGATGTTCGAGGAATTCAAGGTATTCACAAGAGCCGAACTGGAATCCAGGGTTGAGATCGAATATGAGGCTTACAGCAAGGCCATCAACATTGAGGCAAAGACCATGATCGACATGGCCGGAAAACAGATCATCCCGGCTGCCGTGAAATATGCTTCCCTGCTGGCCGATTCCCTTGGAAAGGTAAACGCAGCTTGTCCGGAAGCGGATACCAGCGTTCAGAAGGAGCTTCTCATCGAGGTGAGTGCCCACCTTTCCGACATGAAGGTCGCCCTGGCCAGTTTGACCGACGCTGCCGAAAAGTGTGGGGCAATCGGAGATAACAAGGACCAGGCAACCGCTTATCATGATGAGGTAGTGCCTGCCATGGCAGCTCTCCGGGCCCCTGCAGATCAGTTGGAAATGATGGTAGACAAAGAATTTTGGCCAATGCCAAGCTATGGAGATCTGATCTTTGAAGTGTAATGACTGGATATGAAACAGAAAGGTGCTGCCAGTTTACAGGGCAGCACCTTTTTATAGATCCCAGTAAATGGGTTGCATGTTCTCAAAGGTACAAAACTGCTTGAATCCAAGGTCTTTTAACATTCCTTTTACTTCCGGAATGTAAGCGCCCAAATGCTCCATTTTATGAGTGTCAGAACCAATGGTAAGGATGCGGCCTCCTAATTGCAGGTAACGTTTCAGGATCGGCCTGGATGGCGTTAAGTCCTTTAAGCCGTATCTGAAACAGGAGGTGTTGACCTCGATCCCTTTTCCATCGGCAATCACCTGGCAAAGTATTTTGTCCACCATGTCCATGATGATGCTGTCCGGATATTCTCCATAGGTGTCATACCGCTTGATCATATCCAAATGGCCCAGGACGGAATAATTCTTATACTTTTGCACCACTTCATAAATTGCCTCATAATAAGCTGTTTGAAATTCCTCCTGGCTCTTTCCCTCCTGAAACTGGTAATTCCAGAACCCCTTGTCATTCACCTGATGGTTGCTTAAAATGATAAATTCAAAGGGATATGTTTCAAAATCCTTTTGGAAAAAGGGGATGGTATGGGTCTGGACACCGAATTCGATCCCCGCTTTTATGGATATTTTCCCTCTGTATTTTTCCTTCATTTCTTCAACTTCTTTAAAATAATTGCTGTAATTGCAATTTAAGTCTGTTTTTACCCCATAATCCACATGTTCCGTAAATGCAATTTCATCTAATCCCAGAAGAATTGCCCTTTGAATGATCTCTTCCATAGGACACTCTGAATCATCACTGTAATAAGTGTGCACATGATAGTCTGACAGCATGTGACCTTCCTCCATTCTCATTTTTGTATACTAATAAATCAAGGGGGTATGCCTGTATATCCCCTTGATTCCAGAAACTCAAGGTGGAAAGAAGTTTTCTTTCCGCCCTCTTTGCCCATTTCTTATTTGTATGATATAATGATAATGCTCTGAGACTGACTTATCTAACACTATTTTTTTCAGTTATTATAACAATCGTATTTAGAGAATGTGAGGAACGTATGATGACGGACATCATTGTCATGCAGGATGCCTCTGAAATCGTCCACTATGACCAGATGGGGATCCCTCTCTATATCCGGCGGGGAAAGCTGTCGGATTATCCGGATTGGAGGGCTCTTTGCCACTGGCATGAGGACATGGAATTTGTCCGGATTTTAGAGGGGCAGATGAACTACCACATAAACGGAAAAAGAGTCTTGCTGAAAAAGGGTGACTGCATCATGGTCAATGCCAGACACATGCATTACGGCTATTCCTTCAACCGCCAGGACTGCGATTTCATCTGCATCCTGTTTCATCCCCAGCTATTCACCGGAAATAAACTGCTTTTCCAGAAATACATATCTCCGATTATGGAAAATCAGCGCATGGAATACATTTATTTTGACGGTTTAAGCCGCGATGGGCAGGAAACGGCGGCCCTGCTTGACCGGATCTATTTGTCAAAGGAGCAGGCATCCGTTGCGTACGAAATAGAAGTCATAGGGATCATGCTCACCTTATGGAAGCGGCTTTGTGAACGCTATGAGGTCCTGTCCCCGGAAACGGCTGAACAGACAGGCTCGGATCTTTCGGCTCAAAAGGATATGGTATCTTATATTTACCAGCATTATACGGAGAAGCTGTCCTTATCGGATATTGCGGCGGCCGGCAGCATATGCCGGAGCAAATGCTGCATTATTTTCAAACGATATCTTCAGCAGTCGCCCATTGATTTTTTAAATACATACAGGCTGGAGGTCAGCCGTGGCCTTTTAAAGGATCCGTCTGCCAGTATTACCCAGGTGGCCCTTGCCTGTGGCTTTAACCATCTCAGCTATTATTCCAAGCTGTTTTTAAGAAGCTATGGCTGTACGCCCAGGGAATACAGGAGTTTGCATTCTTTGTAGAAAGAGCATGAAGGTTGAAAGAAAAACATCTTTTAACCTTGAGTTTGTGAACCAACAGGATATGCAGGCATATCCCCTTGATTCATCAGTATACAAAAATGAAAGGAAGAGGAAGGTAGATCACCATGGAAACCATGTCATATGTAGTGTCAATATTAGAGAAGATCGTAAATATCCCAAGCCCCAGCGGCTACACCAGGGAGATCATGAAGGCGATTGAGGAGGAAGCCGCAAAATTCGGCTTTTGTTCCGTTTACAACAGGAAAGGAGGCCTGATCATTGAGGTTCCCGGACAGAGGCAGGAGGTTCTTGGCTTATCCGCCCATGGGGATACTTTGGGAGCCATGGTCCGTTCCATCACTCCGGAAGGGATGCTCACCCTTGTGCCGGTAGGAGGTTTCATGATGGAGACCATCGAAGGGATGTACTGTAAAATACACACCAGGACCGGGAAGACCTACACAGGGACAATCCTCACCAAGGAGCCATCTGTCCACACCTATGACAATGCCAAGACTCTGGAGAGAAAGGCGAAAAATATGGAGATACGCCTGGATGAGTTGGCCGACAGTGACAATGATGTAAAGCACCTTGAAATATCTCCTGGGGATTACATCAGCTTTGACCCCATGTTCGTCCATACAACAAGCGGGTTTATCAAATCCCGCCATCTGGATGACAAGGCTTCCGTGGCAGTCCTCCTGGGAGTGTTGAAAGATATATCTGAATCCGGACACAAGCCGGAAAAGACCCTTAAGATGGTGATCAGCAATTACGAAGAGGTAGGATTTGGCGCAAGCTGGATCCCGGAAGACATAGAGGAGTTCCTTGCAGTGGACATGGGAGCCTTGGGGGATGACCTGACCGGAAATGAAAGAAAGGTGTCCATCTGCGCCCAGGATTCCACCGGGCCTTATGACTATGAAATGACAAACCGCCTCATCGCTGTTGCTAAGGAGAGGGGCCTGGATTATGCGGTGGATGTGTTCCCTCACTACGGCTCTGATGTAGGAAGTGCCCTCAGGGGCGGCCATAACATCCGCGGGGCATTGATCGGACCGGGAGTCCATGCCTCCCATGGAACAGAGCGGACCCATGAGAAAGGACTGGAGCAGACGTTAAAGCTGATCGAAGGGTTTATTGGCCTTCCATTTGACGGCAGATCTTAAGGCTTTATTTCCCACTTTCACCTTTTTCTTGCAAAAAAAAGTCTCTTGTGCTAGTATATAGGCAAAATTTAAGCATAGGGGGAGTTTGTTATGGATGAGAATTATGCAGTTGCGTTTCAGCTCATTATGAACGCTGGAAATTCAAAATCGCTTTCCATGATGGCCATGGAGTCAGCCAGGGAATTTAACTTTGAGGAAGCGGAAAAATACTTAAAAGAGGCGGAAGGGGAGATGAGATCCGCCCATCAGTCCCAGATTGACTTAATCCAGCAGGAGGCCCAGGGAAATCCTGTTGAAGTGAACATTATTCTGGTACATGCCCAGGACCATTTAACCATGGCCATGATGGCAAAGGACCAGGCGGCAGAGATTTTAAACCTTTACCGGATGATCAAGGATTTAAAGGATAAGATCGAAAAATAAAGAATCGTTTGACAAAAACAGCCTTCTTACACACTGATCCAATGCAGGAGTAAGGAGGTTTGTCATAATCCAGGAGAAGGAGAATCATTATGAGTGGGATCAAAATCGTTACCATAGGCGGCGGCTCCTCTTATACGCCGGAGCTGGTGGAGGGGTTTATCAAACGTTATGACAAACTGCCTGTAAGGGAACTTTGGCTGGTGGATATTGAAGAGGGAAGGGAAAAGCTGGAGATTGTAGGCGCCCTTGCCCAGCGCATGGCAAAAAAGGCGGGGCTTCCCATGAAGGTGATCCTGTCCTATGACAGGCGGGAGGCTTTAAAGGATGCGGATTATGTGACAACGCAAATGAGGGTGGGGCTTTTGGATGCCAGGATCAAGGATGAGCGGATTCCTTTAAGCCACGGCATGATAGGCCAGGAAACCAACGGGGCGGCAGGTATGTTCAAGGCTTTCCGGACCATTCCGGTGATTCTGGATATTGTAAAGGATATGAAGGAGCTTTGCCCGGAGGCCTGGATGATCAACTTTACCAATCCTGCGGGAATGATTACAGAGGCAGTGTTAAGATATACGGATTTTGAAAGGGTAATCGGTCTTTGCAATGTGCCGGTGAATATGGTCAATGGCTTTGCCAGGCTGTTAAACGTGGAGCCGGAGCGGGTGACCATGGAGCTGTCCGGCTTGAACCACCATATTTTTGCCACGGATGTATTTGTGGATGGACAGTCAAGGCTGGAAGAGATCCTGGAGATCTACCAGCACATCAGTGCCGAGGATGCCATTTCCATGAAGAATTTTTCCACCCTGCCCTTTTCGCCGGAATTTATCCGGGGGCTTCACTGCATCCCCTGTCCCTATCACAACTACTATTTCTTTACCAGGGAGCAGTTGGAAGAAGAGCTGAAGGAGTACCAGGAAGGCCGGGTCAGAGGGGAAGTGGTAAAAAAGGTGGAGGAGGAATTGTTTGGGCTGTACAAGGATGAGAATCTGGCTGTAAAGCCAAAGCAGTTAGAGATGAGAGGCGGAGCCAGGTACAGCGATGCCGCCTGCAACTTAATCTGCTCCCTGTATAACAATACCGGGGATATCCAGTACGTGGACGTCCGGAACAACGGGGCGGTCACAAACCTCCCGGCAGACAGTGCGGTGGAAGCCGCCTGTATCATCACAAACGGCGGTCCAAAGCCCATTGCAGTGGGAGAGCTGAAGCCTCAGATCAACGGAACCATACAAACCATCAAGACCTTTGAGCGCCTGGTCTGCGAAGCGGCTGTTACCGGAAACCGGGATCTGGCTGTGACGGCTCTCAATATGAATCCCCTGTGCCCGAGCGATCACGATGCCAATGCAGTGGTCCGGGAATTGCTGGAAGCCCATAAAAAATACCTGCCCCAGTTCTTTAAGAAGGAAAAACAGGAATAGGACAGTTGCTGTGAAAATGACTGAAAAAGTATTTTTCACAGCAATTTTTTTGGCATTATAACGGGATAATTGCCTGGTTGACGGTAGAGTTTTTGAGAATTAAATAAAAAGTTTATTTTAATTTTAGAATTTGCTTGTATTTTTGCATATGATATAGTATCATATGGGTATGAAGAAGTGGTCTAGACCACAGAAAGGGGTGCGAGATGAATCACATTTTATTAGTTTGC
This sequence comes from Lacrimispora brassicae, assembly GCF_054772055.1. Classification (NCBI taxonomy): domain Bacteria; kingdom Bacillati; phylum Bacillota; class Clostridia; order Lachnospirales; family Lachnospiraceae; genus Lacrimispora; species Lacrimispora brassicae. The sequence continues at coordinate 84,978 of NZ_BRYH01000062.1, forward strand.
TCTGCAGGAATGTCTACAAGCATGCTTGTGAAAAAAATGCAGGATGCAGCATCAGAAAAAGGCGTGGAGGCCACCATTTGGGCGGTGGGAGATGCTGAATCCGTTGAGGAAGTGAAAAAGGCAGATATCATTTTGTTAGGGCCTCAGGTTCGTTACCTGGAGAAAAAAATGAACGAGAGAGTCAAAAATGAAAAGCCAGTGCTTGTCATCGATATGATGGCTTACGGCACGATGAACGGCGCTAAGGTCCTGGATCAGGCACTGGGGAAATTAAACGGGTAGGTATGAAAAAGAAACTCCCCTTTACAAAAGTTCAGGGGATAATAAAAGAGGGAGAAAAGTTATGGGTGCATTTAATTCATTCATGGAAGCAAGATTTATGCCGATTGCAGCGAGAATCGGATCCCAGAAACATTTGGTCGCCATTCGTGATGCATTTATCGCCATCATGCCAATCACCATGGTGGGTTCCATTGCAGTTTTGCTCAATGTATTTTTAAGAGATCTTCCAAATCAGGCAGGAATGACAGGTTTTGTCAAAGCAATGGGCCCGATTATCAGTGTCAATGGTAACGTATATTTTGGTTCTATCGTAATCCTGGCTCTGGCATTTGTGTTTGCCCTGGGTTACAACCTTTCAAAAACCTATGAAGTTAATGCCATTGCAGGCGGAGTTATTGCATTTGCAAGCTTAGTCACCTGTATGGGACAAAGCGCTTCCTTCAGTTATGAGCTTCCGGGAGTTGCAGCGGCGGCAGCCGACCAGTTAAAAGGCCTTGGCCTTGATGTAGCTGCCACAACAGGCGGCGGTGTGGCTTTAAACGGAGTCAGCGGCTGGGGATATTTAGGTTCCGCATACACCGGTTCCGGCGGCCTCTTTACCGCACTGATTATGGGTTTTATCTGTACCATGATTTACATAAAGCTGATGCAGAAGAAGGTGACCATCAACCTTCCGGATTCTGTACCGCCGGCAGTAAGCAAGGCATTTGCAGCAATCGTTCCAGGCGTGATCGCCATTTATGTGGCAGGAATCTTAACCCAGATCTGCATAACCGCAACAGGCTCCACCATTAATGAAATGGTTCTTAAATATATCCAGAGGCCGCTCCTCAGCTTATCACAGGGCTTCTTCAGCGTAATCCTCATGGTATTCCTGATTCAGTTGTTATGGTTCTTTGGCTTACATGGACACAACGTACTGGCTCCTATCATGGATGGAATTTACTTAACGGCACTGAACCAGAACATTGAGGCATTTACTGCCAACCAGAGCACTGCCGGCCTTCCTTACTTATGGACCCGCGGTTCCTTTGATGCTTACTGCCAGATGGGCGGCTCCGGAATTACCTTAGGCCTGATCATCGCCATCTTCCTGTTCTCAAAGCGAGATGACCAGAGGGCCATTGCCAAGTTGTCCTGGCCAATGGGCGTATTCAATATCAATGAGCCCATCACCTTTGGTATGCCAATCGTGTTGAACCCGGTATACTTAATTCCGTGGCTGATCGTTCCTCCCATATGTGCGACCATTGCATACGGCGCAACTGCCATCGGCCTGATCCCTCCGGTATTCGTTGCAGTACCATGGGTAATGCCTGCAGGCATCTACGCGTTCCTTGCAACCGGCGGAAACTTTATGGCGGCGCTGGTATCTCTGTTCAACCTGTTTATATCTTTTATCATCTGGACACCATTTGTTATGATGGCAAACAAGATGAAAGAAGAATCGTAGCATAGTATAAGAAGGAGCTGCCAGACCAGTTCGCAGGGGTTGTCCTGACAGAACTGATTTGGCGGCTTTTCCCTGTAAAACGAGAAAGAAGGGTGGAGTTTTCCATGAAAAGCTGGACTGTATTTTTAATTGCCATTGGCTGTCTGCTCATTACTGCATCACCCCAGCTTCCATCCTCTGCCATGTATATGACCGTTGGTCTGGTATTCGTACTGCTGGGTGCAGTCATGCTGATAAAGAGGAAGAAATAAGGGGGTATGATAGGATGATCAAGTTTCCGGAAGGGTTTTATTTTGGCAGCGCTACCAGCGCTACCCAGTGCGAGGGAAGCACAGAAAATGACGGAAAAGGAAAGAATATCTGGGACCTGTGGTACGAGGAGGAGAGCTTTAAATTCCATGGAGCCATCGGCCCCGGAACCACCTCTGCCTTTTACCGGAATTATAAGGAAGATATCCGGCTGATGAAGCAGACAGGCCATAATTCTTTCCGGACCTCCATTAGCTGGTCCCGTCTGTTTCCCCAGGGATTTGGGGAAGTAAATGAAAAGGCCGCAGGATTTTACCGCAGCCTGTTTCTGGAATTAAAGGAGCAGGGGATCGAGCCGTTTGTGAATCTGTACCATTTTGATATGCCGGTGAAACTTCAGGAGATAGGGGGCTGGGAAAACAGAGAAGTCGTGGATTATTATAAGGAATATGCCTGGACCTGCTTTAACCTGTTTGGGGATTTGGTCAAGCACTGGTTCACCTTTAATGAGCCCATTGTCCATGTGGAGTGCGGATACCTCCAGTGTTACCATTATCCCTGCAGGGTGGATCCCAAAGGGGCGGCTGCCGTGGCCTATCATACGGCTCTTGCCAGCGCTTTTGCAGTAAGGGAATACCACGCCATGAAGCAGGGAGGAAAGATCGGGATCATCCTGAATCTGACCCCGGCATATCCCAGAAGTTCCCATCCAGAGGATGAGAAGGCGGCCGGGATTGCAGAGCTGTTCCAGAATAAGAGTTTCATGGATCCGGCTGTGAAGGGGACTTATGATCCGGAGCTGGTGGCTCTCCTTAAAAAGCATGAGCTTCTGCCAGAGGCTGCCTCAGAGGATTTGGAGGTCATCCGCCAAAACACGGTGGATTTTCTGGGAGTGAACTATTACCATCCCTTCCGGGTCTGTGCAAAGGCCAGCCTTCCCAATCCGGCGGCTCCCTTTACTCCGGAATATTATTTTGATATTTATGATATGCCCGGCAAACGGATGAATCCCTACCGGGGGTGGGAAATCTATCCCAAAGGCTTATATGACATTGCCCGGAACATCCGTGACAATTATGGGAACATTGAATGGATGGTCACGGAAAACGGCATGGGCGTGGAGAATGAGGGGCGTTTCAGGGTAGATGGCATGATACAGGATGACTACCGCATTGAATTCTATAAGGAACATCTGACCTGGCTTCATAAGGGGATGGAAGAAGGAAGCAATTGTATCGGTTATCATGTATGGACCTTTGTGGACTGCTGGTCATGGCTCAACGCCTACAAGAACCGTTACGGGCTGGTGGAGCTGGATTTAGAGACTCAGAAGCGGACCATAAAGAAATCAGGCCGCTGGTATGAGAAGCTGCTGGAAAATAACGGCTTTGAATAGAGGCAAATAGGAGATAACTATGGAAGTAAGTCAGAAACTGAATGTAGAGGCAAAGGAATTTTTCTTGTGCCTGGCGTCTTCGGTGGCTTATGATATCACTCAGGCCACAGGAAAAAAGGTAAGTCCAGACCAGATTTATTCCGGTTTCCGCTATACAAAGAAGATGAAAAACAGGATGGGACAGGAGAGCCATGTGGATGTGGTGATCAAACAGTTTGTTTCCCCCAGTTGTTATGAGGCAAATTTCCGTTCTTCCCAGGGGACGAATGTCATATTTTATGAGATCCAAGATAGTAAAGACGGAAACATTGTGGTACACTACAAAGAGAGATTTGAGGGGGAGAAGACTTCCAACTCCTTAAACTATAAAGTTGTTTCCTGGCTTTATCAAAGAAGTTCAAAAAAGAGGATTTCCAGGATGCTTTCCTCCATGGAAACCTTTATTCACACGAAGGCAGAGAGCCAAGGTGATATGCCTGCATATCCATTTGGCGGCTGCCCCCGGGAGGCAAAAGAGAATTAATAGCGATAAGAGGTGATACAATGGGGGCTCCGAAATATCAGAAAATAAAACAGGACCTTATGGAAGAAATTAAGGATGCGTCTGTCAATACCCCTATTGCCTCAGAACGGGAGTTGGCCGGCCGTTATAAAGCCAGCCGGATGACCGTGCGCAATGCTTTGAATGAACTGGTGGAAGAGGGAGTTTTATACAGAGACAAAAACAAAGGAACTTTTGTTGCAGACCAAAGGCTGATGAAGAAAAACACATCGGCTGAGACGCTGAATAAGCCCATAGATGATACCTATGATTACAATGTGATCTATTTCAGTTCCTGCTTTTCCGACGAAACGGTGGCATCTTATCTTGAGATCGGGCCTGAGGACCGGATGATCCGGATCGTCCGCTTAAACAAGAAGAACGGAAAGCCTTTAAGCGTGGAGGAAATCTATTTGATCCAAAGCCTGATCAATGACAGTGATTACAATAACTTAAATAAGCTTTTGGATTTAAAAGGATACATTGACGAAGGATCGGTCACACAGAAGTTCCTTCCCATTACGGTGCCTGTAAAATATATCAACCTGCTTCATGTAAAGCTGAATACTCCCATTATCATGGTTGAAAGCATCATTGTAAGCAAAAGCGGCACCCCGGTGGTGTATATCAGGGAGTTTAACAACCCCTTTGAAAAGATCATTGAGATAACCACTTAACAGGAATGGAAATACCCTTCGGGTATACCTTTATGCCCAGGAAGCATGGGCAAGAGGACTGAAAGGAGATTAATGATGGGAAGACTTGGGATTTCCCTGTATCCGGAGCATTCCACTCCGGAACGGGATAAAGAATATATCAGGCTGGCAGGAAAATACGGGTTTCAGCGGATTTTTACCTGCCTGTTAAGCGTGGGAAATAAAGACAAAGATGAGATCATCAATGAGTTTCGGGATATGATTGATACGGCCCATGAGTCCGGGATGGAGGTGATCCTGGATGTGGCGCCTCCTGTTTTTAAAGTGCTGGGGGCAACCTATGATAATCTGGCTCCCTTTAAGGAAATGCATGCCGATGGGATCCGGCTGGATGAAGGTTTTGACGGCATGAAGGAAACCGCCATGAGCTATAACAAGGAAGGGCTGAAGATTGAGCTTAACGCCAGCACAGATCCAAGCTATGTGACGAACATCATGAACCATCATCCTGTACCGGAACGGATCATTACCTGCCACAACTTTTATCCTCAGAAATATACGGGGATCAGCCTGGAACATTTTGATTTCTGCAACCGGGAAATGAAGAAGCACGGCCTTAAGGTGGCGGCTTTCGTATCCAGCAACAATGAGGGCACTTTTGGACCCTGGCCGGTGAATGAGGGCCTGTGTACTCTGGAGATGCACAGAGGACTGCCTGTGGATGCCCAGGTGCGGCATTTGCTTGCAACCCGTATGGTGGATGACGTGATCATCGCCAACGCCTATGCTTCTGAGGAGGAATTAAAGGCCTGTGCTTCAGTGATGCCAGGAAAGCTGATGTTTGGCCTTTGCCTGGAAAAGGAACTGACGGAGACGGAACGGGAGATTCTCTACTTTGACCTGCAGCATGTGATCAGAGGCGATATCAGCGAATACATGGTGCGGTCCACCTGGCCCAGAATATCATTTGCAGATAAAACCATTCTTCCGGCCAATACCCGGGATTTAAAGCGGGGGGATGTTGTGATATTAAATGACGGATATTCCCGCTACAAAGGGGAACTCCACGTTGTTTTAAAGGATATGCCAAATGACGGGCGAAAGAATGTGATCGGCCATATACCGGATTATGAACTGGTGCTGTTAGATTATATTGCACCATGGAAAGTCTTTGGCTTTACAGAAGTGTGATTTGTTTTTTAAAAGCCGGAGGAGACAGTGGGAAATTCAACTGTCTCTTCCGGCTTTTTCCTGTTAAGCCTATATATTTTCCTGGAACACCAGCCTTTGTATGGCCCATGCAACTCCGTCTTCCGAATTGGATTTTGTATGGTATTTTGCCGCGTCCCGGATGCAGGTCATGGCGTTTTCCATGGCAACAGTCCAACCGAATTCCGGTGTGAACATGGATAAGTCATTGTCACTGTCTCCAAGGACCATCACATCCTCAAGGGAGATTCCCTTGCTTTCCGCATAAGCTTTTAGGGCAGGCCCTTTCTGGGCGGCCTGGTTGGTCAGCTCAATGTTATTGGGGAAGGAAGAGGCCGCTGCCAGATCCGGATAGTCTGCGAAGATTTCCTTTAATGCCGCAACCTTATGGACAGGAAGCCCGTTGCTGCATATTTTAAATATTGTAATATCATCAGGAAGCTCCTTAAGGGAAGAAACAAAGGTCATGGATTCCAGCCGCTTCTTTACTGCATCTTCAATCTCCGGGGAAATGGAAGCAGAGGACCCGGCCCTGCCGCTTAAAAAGGAATACAGTTCCTTCTGTCTCCGGTCTTTGGGGGCAGTGGTATACCGCCCATCCGAGGCCATAATATCCATATCCGCCTGCTGCGACTGAAGGATCCGTTCAATATCCACCAGGTTCTGAGGGGTGAGAGGAACCTCATTCAGAGTTTCGCCATCCTGACTGTATACGGTAGCTCCGCTTAAGCAGATGTAGCTGCACGTAATATCACAGGCCTCCATAGCGGCTCTGGCGTCTTCATAATCCCGTCCGCTGCAGATTAAGAATTCAATGCCGGCGCTTTCAAGCCTGCGGATCGCATCTGCATTGGCTTTTGTAATTTTGGTCTGAGGGTTTAAAAGTGTGCCGTCCATATCGGAGGCGATCAGTCGGATGCTCATGGCAGGTAATCTCCTTTATCTGTTGATATATTGGTATGCTTATACTAAGCTTATCCTAAATTAACCGGTTCGTCAATGCAGAGGGGCCGGAGAGTCCTAATTTCATCAGATTTCATATCCCGGCCATACATTTTCCTTTTCTTTTTTACAATCCCCACATATCGCTTTTAAATCAGCCATGGCTTTTCCTTCCTTTTGTGGCACCACAGACGAGTGATGCATGTTTTCGGCTGACTGTATCCGCTTTTTCCCATACTTCCTGGTCCTCTGGACCAGGTTTCCAGTTCTGTTTCCCAGGCTTTTATCCGTGGAATCCTTCTCTTGGCAGGAAGGAGGACATGGTACTGTGCCTGGTTTTTTGAAATATTGTTATAATTAATGTGATAATTTACACAATTATTTAATGAAAAATATTTCCATATATCTGAATAATATCTATTAAAAACGAAAATATTTACATTTTTTTATATACTTTGCACTTAAAAAAACGAATTTTGAAAGAAAACCTATTGACAACTTGGCAGCCAAGTGATATTCTAATGCCAACAACTTGGCTGCCAAGTTAGAAGCGATGAAAATACAGCAAAAGGAGGAGAAGATGGAAAAATTAAAGATGATGCATATCGGGATCTCCAAAGGCGATGTGGGCCGGTATATTTTTCTGCCGGGAAGCCCGGAGCGGGCGGAAAAGATAGCCGCTCATTTTGACAACCCAAGAGAGATTGCATACAACCGTGAGTTCAGGACCTTTGTAGGGGAACTGGACGGAACAAGGGTGGCTGTTACCAGTACGGGCATCGGAGGACCGTCCGCCGCCATTGCCATGGAGGAGCTTTACCAATGCGGCGGGGATACCATGCTTCGCATCGGTTCCGGGGCTTCCACCTCATCAAAGGTGAAAACAGGGGATATTGTGATTCCCAACGGAGCCATAAGGATGGAAGGCGTGGGCAATCATTACCTTCCGGTGGAGTTTCCTGCAGTTCCGGATTTTTTCATGATCAAAGAGCTGGAGGCAGCCTCCAAAAGGCTGAACATGCCTTACAATGTGGGAGTCACCATCACAAAAGCATCCTTTTACAGTCAGACCCAGCCGGAGAAAAAGCCGGTAAAGGATGAACTTCTTCATAAATGGAGCGCATACGAGGCAGGCGGAGCCACCTCCACCAGCATGGAATGTTCCACCCTGTTTCTGGTTGCGGCCAGCTTGGGGGTCCGGGCGGCCTCTGTTTTAGTAAGCGCCACCGATTATAAAGAGACTTCACAGGAGGACAGGGTACCGCTTATTGAACTGGAAAACAGGGTGATCCTGGTTGGCATTGAGGCGATGAGAGCTATAATAAAAAATGATCTAGTGGGGGAATTGGTATGATGGACTGCAACAAGCTGCCGCTTTTAGAGGAGGACATTTCAGAAAATCTGGTCATGCCCAACTACGTAAAAATTTATGATATTATTTTCAATTTAATCGTAGAAGGCGTGATCAAGGCAGGAGATGTTGTTCCAAGTGAAAATAAGCTGGCTGATTACTGGAAGGTCAGCCGCGGCACAGTCAGAATGGCTATGAGAAAGCTGGAAGAGGATGGATACATAAATAAGACCCAGGGGAAACAGGCTGTGGTTGCCACACATGCGCTGCAATACAAGGACGGCTTTCAGTGGCTGTTTAACCCTTGCATTGAAAACTGTGTGGATGCCATTGATGAAATCAGGGTTTCTGCCCAGTACCAGCCCTGCGGCGTTTACGTTGCCCATGAGCTGGGCTATAAAAAGCCGGGAGATCTAATGGTTTCTACCAGTACGGATTATTTTTCCAATGGAAGGCAGATGGCAAACACGGTCACCATCTTTGATGCGGAGCATATTGAGAAGTTCCAGCTTGATGTGAATGATATAGAAAAAATGAAGGAATTCAACACCTATGGGCTGTACCGGCTGGCTAAGCGGGCGAAGACCGTATTCAACGTTATGAATGCGGATGCAGATTCCTACATTGCAGGAATCAATAAAAATGAACCGGTCATTATTGTGGAAGAGATCCTGGTGGATGAGGGGGACAGGCAGCTTAGCTATGCCAAGCACCAGCTTCTGGGAAGCAAATACCGTTTTTCCATGGAGCGTAAGTCTCATTTGTAATTAAAAAGGGGAAGGCCAGCCAATGGGTTACAGGCGGGAGGAGAAGCTCTTTTTAAATATGCTGCAAAACCAACGGAAATGATTCAGCAACTGAAAGGAGAAAGGGAATGAAAAAAACGTTAAGTCTGATTATGGCAGGAGCACTTGCCTGTACCATGCTCACCGCATGCGGCAAAACAAATAACAGCGCTCAGACCACTGCCGGAGCACAGGAGCAAACAAAGGAAACAGATACAGCAGGCGGAGAGAAGACTCCCGCAAAGCCGTTAAAGGCGGTGTATCTGGTAAACGGAAACTTAGGGGACAAAGGCTTTTACGACTCCGCTGCCAGCGGCCTTTACCGTATGAGAGATGAGCTTGGAGCCGACATAAAGGTGGTTGAAATGGGCCGTGACGAGACCAGCTATGAAGGGCATTTCACAGATGTATCCGAGCAGGATTGGGATGTTGTTATTGCAGGCACCTGGTCGGTGAAGGAGGTGGCCCAGAATACAGCCGCCCAGTATCCTGACAAAAAGTATATCTTCTTTGACAGCGATGTGGACCGGAGTGTGGTAACCGAGGGAAATATGATGGGCATTACATACAATTCCAACCAGGGCTCCTTCCTGGCAGGAGTCCTGGCTGCCCAGATGCTTGACTCCGGCGATAAAAAGATCGATGCTTCCAAGAGGACTTTAGGTTTTATCGGTTCCATGGATGTGGCAAACATCAATGACTTCCTGGTGGGATATCTGGAAGGCGTGAAATACGTAGATCCAACCATCAGGGTGATTCCCTCCTATGTAGGTTCCTTTGAGGATGTACCAAAGTGTCTGGAAATGACCACCCAGTTATACAATCAGGGAGCTCAGATCGTATATGCACCGGCTTCCCAGAGTATTCTGGGCGCGGCAACTGCAGCCAGCAACGTTGACAAATACTTAATCGCCTGTGACCAGGACTTATATACCCAGCTAAAGGATACCAACCCTGAGATCGCAAAGAACATTCTCACCTCTACCTTAAAAAATGTGGGAGATTCCCTTGTTACAGCAGCAAAGGGCCTTGTGGACAGTTCCATGACCTGTGACCAGACATATGCCCTGGGTCTTGACAGCGGCGCTGTGGGCCTGGCTGAGAATGATAACTTTAACAGCATCGTTCCTGAGGATGTTAAGAAGAATCTTGATTCAGTAAAGGACAAGATCATCAAGAGTGAAATTACCGTGGGAAGTGCCATGAAAATGACTACGGAAGAAGTCTCCGCATTGCGTGACAGCATGAAATAAGCCTGTCATTGAAACCATAGGGCAGCAGCAAAAGATATAATCGCCTTGACTTTGCTGCTGCTTTTTCCAAAAGGATTTTTAAGGAGTAAAAGGATGGAAGAGAAAAAAGAAGTATTGCGGGTGGAAAATATCGTTAAAGTATACTCCAATGGCGTAATGGCGAATAAGGGGATCAACTTCTCTGTACATGCCGGAGAAATCCATGCGTTGTCCGGGGAAAACGGGGCAGGAAAATCCACTTTAATGAAAATCATTTTTGGCGAAGAACAGCCGACCTCAGGGGATATCTACGTCAATGGTGTAAAAACCATCATTACTTCCCCCCAATTAGCCATCAGCCTGGGGATCGGAATGGTACATCAGCATTTTATGCTGGTCCCTTCCCTTACGGTTGCGGAGAATGTCATCCTGGGGGCAGAACCCAGAAAGGGCCTGCTGATCGACAGAAAGAATGCCCACAAGCAGGTAGAGGAGATGGCGGATAAGTTCAATATGCAGATCAATCCAAGGGCAAAGATTCAGGAGCTGACCGTGGGCCAAAAGCAAAAGGTGGAGATCTTAAAAGCCCTGTTCCGGGGAGCGAAGATACTCATCCTGGATGAGCCTACCGCAGTGTTGACCCCACAGGAAACCACCGAATTATTTGAGGAACTGAAACGGCTTAAAAACAGCGGCTATACCATAATATTTATTTCCCATAAGCTGAACGAAGTAAAAGAGCTGTGCGACAGGATTTCCATCATCCGCCAGGGAAGGTCCATGGGCCTGTATGATATGAAGGATGTGACGGAACAGGACATCTCCAACCTTATGGTAGGAAGAGACGTTATACTGAACATTGAGAAAAAGCCGCCCAAGATGGGGAATCCAACCATCAAGGTAAAGGATTTAAGCATTGCCGGTGAAAGCGGGAAGGCTTATGTAAACAAATTGTCCTTTCTTTTGAGAGAAGGGGAGATTCTTGGGATCGCAGGTGTGGAGGGCAACGGCCAATCAGAGCTGGCGGAAGCCCTGACAGGGCTTCGAAAGTATAATTCCGGCTCCATTGAGCTGTGCGGCAAGGAAATTTCCGGCAGCAGCATCAAGGAGATCCGGGGGCTTTCTGTTTCTCATATTCCGGAGGACCGGATGACCGCAGGCGTGGCCCCTGCGCTGTCCATTACAGAAAATGCCCTTTCCGATAAAATTTCTTCCAGGCAGTTTTCAAAGGGAGGGATCATTGACAAGCGCAGGGTAAAGCAATACGGGCTTGATGTGGCAAGGGAATATCAGGTGTTGTGCAAAAATCCGGATGTGAGGATCGACAGTCTTTCCGGCGGCAATATCCAAAAGGCAGTACTGGCCCGGGAATTGTCCAGTGATCCTAAGGTCATCATTGCCAACCAGCCTACCAGAGGCGTGGATGTGGGAGCCACCGAATTCATCCGGAAAAAGCTGATTAAAATGAGAGATAACAAGAAATCCGTATTGCTGATCAGCTCGGACTTAAATGAAGTACTGGGATTATCTGACAGCATCATGGTCATGCATGAAGGCCAGATCGTGGCGTATTTTCCTGATGCAGGGATGATCAGCGAGCTGGAGCTGGGAAAATATATGCTTGGCATTGAAAAGCAGTCTGATGCAGAGATAAAGGAGGTTTGTCATGGACAGTAACAAACGAATACACCTGATCGTGGATATTGCAAAGCTGATGATCACAATTCTGGTGTCCTGCGGTCTGGTCACGGTCATTGTATTAGGAACCAGTTCTGAACCGATGAATGCTTTTTTCAGCTTTTTTATCGGTCCCTTTACTTCCTTTCGCCGTATCGGCAATATTGTGGAGGCAGCAGCCCCCTTAATGTTCACGGCCCTGGCCGTTATCCTGATCTTTGGAGCCGGGCAGTTTTCCATGATCGCAGAGGGCGCTTTTTTCATCGGAACCCTTGGCGCAATGATGGTTGCAACCTCCATCTCCCTGCCTGGGGGAATCCATTCGGCAGTGGCATTGCTGGTGGCTGCAGCCATGGGCGCAACCGCAGCCTTGATCCCTGCTCTGTTAAAAATGAAATGGCAGGTTTCAGAAGTTGTGACCTCTCTGATGCTAAATTATATCGTCCAGTTTTTTGCCATCTACATGGTAAGCTACTATTTTCGTGAGATCAGCAGCTCAAGCCTTGCTTCCATTGCATTTCTGGACACCTCTATGCTGCCGGTGATCATAGAAGGTACCAGGATCCACGCCGGAATCATTCTTGCGGTGGTCCTCTGCCTGCTCACTTATTTCCTGCTTTTCCACACCACCTTTGGAATGAAACTGAGAATCGTGGGAAACAATCCGAAGTTTGCAAACTATTCGGGAATAAAGGTCACCGGCATCATGTTAGCTTCCCAGGTGATCGCAGGAGCCCTGGCGGGAGTGGGCGGCGGGGCAGAGATTTTAGGCATGTATACCCGGTTTAAATGGACTGCAAGCCCGGGATATGGCTGGACCGGAATTGCCGTGGCCCTGCTTGCCAGAAATAATCCCCTCCTGGTGCCTCTGGCAGCTCTCTTTATGGGATATCTCAATGTGGGGGCAAACATCATGGCAAGAAACAGCGATGTCAGCAGCGAGGTGGTAAAGATCATCCAGGGAGTCATGATACTGATGATCGCAGCCGAGGCTTTGCTTAAAAAATGGAAGCAGAGAATGATCGTAGAAGCTGCAAAGGCAGAAACAGGAATGAAACACCCTGCGGGTATACCACTATGTCCAAAAAGCGTGGACGGTAATAATGAAAGGAGAAGTAGTAAATGATTGATTATTCATTTATCATGGATTTCCTTTTTATGTGGATCCGTGTGGCAACTCCTATTTTACTCACTTCCCTGGGGGCAGTGATCTGCGAAAGAACGGGAGTGGTCAATCTTGGATTAGATGGGATCATGCTCATTTCCGCCCTGTTCGGGGTCCTGGGAAGCGCATGGGGAGGAAATTTGTTTTGGGGACTTGTGGCAGGTGTAGGTGCGGCCCTGATCGTAAGCGGGTTTTTTGCATACTTCCATCTGATGTTAAAGGCCAATGCCGTTTTATGCGGTACGGCAATCAACACCATTGCCGGAGGGCTTACGGTCTTTGTGCTCCAGCTTGCAACAGGGGAAAAAGGCTCCAGTTCATCCTTAAAAAGCTTCAGCTTTCCCGCGGTGAACATTCCCGTCATTAAGGATATTCCTGTGGTGGGAGATGTTTTATCCGGCCACAATGTGATCACCTACTTTGCCTTTCTCATGGTAATCGTCATATCGGTCTTTTTATACCGTACTCCCATGGGGCTTCGGATGAGGGCCGTAGGGGAAAATCCCAGCGCAGCTTCCAGCGTAGGGCAGAATGTGGTTAAGATCCGGTTTCTGGCTATTTTATTATGTGGTGTTATGGCGGGAATGGGAGGAATGTATTTATCCATGGGTTATTTATCCATGTTTACCAGGGATATGGTGGCCGGCCGTGGCTTTATCGCACTTGCGGCCTGTGCCATGGGGCAGGCAAATCCTGTGGGAGCCTTGATCTCATCCATGGTATTTTCCTTCTTTGACGGCCTTTCCAATATCCTGCAGCTTTTACAGATTCCGTCGGAGTTTGTGCAGATGCTGCCTTATGGGGCCACCATTTTAGGTCTGACCGTTTACTCCATCCAAAAGCAGCGAAAAAAAAATAAGAAAAATAAGGAGATACAGCAAAATGTCATTAAATAAAGATGAAAAAACCATTGGAAAAAGACAGTACCACATCCATTTAAGTCCGGGAGACATCGGCGAATATGTTTTGCTTCCAGGCGATCCGGCCCGTTCTGACAGGGTGGCAAAATATCTGGAGGATGCCAGGCTGGTGGCCAATAACCGGGAACACCGCACCTTTACAGGATATTATAAAGGGGTAAAGATTTCCGTCACCTCAACGGGAATGGGCTGCCCGTCGGCAGCCATTGCAGCGGAAGAACTGATCAATATCGGCGCAAAATGTCTTATCCGGATCGGAAGCAGCGCAGCGCTTCAGGAGGGGATTAAAATCGGCGATCTGATGATTTCCACCGCTTCCATGAAAAATGAAGGAACCTCCAGGTTTTACATGCCGGACTGTTTCCCGGCGGTACCGGATTTTGATTTGACAAGAGTGCTGATCGACACGGCAAAGGCCATGAAGGATGAGATTTCCGGCAGCCTCTATTATGGCATCAATGCCACCGATGATGCGTTCTACGGAGAAACCGAGGAATGGATCGAGAAATTATCAAAGCTTGGCTGCTTAAATGTTGAGATGGAAAGCTCCGCCCTGTATACGGTCTGCCACCGCCGGAAGGTAAGAGGGGCCATGATCAGTGCCGTATCCGGCAATATTGTCACAGGGGACGTAATCTATGAAACAGAGAATACGGGACTGGCAGCCGGCTGGGATGATGAGATCCGGGTGGTGCTTGAGGCAATCTGCCGCTTTGATAAGGAGAAGTCATTGAATATTCCATTATAAATAGGAAAGAACAGGGGAAGACAGGATATGCAGGAAAAAAGGATGATGCATCTGAGCGTCACCAAAGATCAGATAGGACAGTATGTATTCTTGCCGGGAAGCGTGGAGCGGGCGGCTAAAATAGCGGCTTATTTTGATAACCCGGTGAAAATAGCCCATAACAGGGAATATCTTACTTACACAGGAACCCTGGCAGGCGTGACCGTTTCCGTTACCAGCACAGGGATCGGCGGACCTTCCTCGGCCATTGCCGTAGAGGAATTATATGAATGCGGCGCTCATACCATGATGAGAATAGGCTCCTGTGCATCCACCTCTCCAAAGGTCAAGGTTGGGGATGTGATCATCCCTAACGGGGCGGTGAGGATGGAAGGAACAGGGCTTCATTATCTGCCGGAAGAGTTCCCGGCAATACCGGATTATGAGATGGTGAAGGAACTGGAGGCAGCGGCAGGGAAACTCAATATTCCTTATAATATAGGAGTGACTATTTCAAAGGATTCCTTTTATACAGAGGTTTCCCCTGAGACAAAGCCGGTGTATTATGAGCTGAAGAGCAAATGGGAGGCTTACGAAAAGGGGGGAGCAACCAATTCCAGCATGGAATGTGCTACCTTGTTCCTGGCAGCCGCCTCCCTGGGCATCAGAATGTCCTCCGTCATGATCAGCGCCACCAACTACAAGAGCTACACCAATGATCATAAGGACTATCCAAGAGAGTGGGAGGACCGGGCCATCCAGGTAGGAATCGAGGCAATGACACAGATCATTAAGAAGGACAGGAAAGACCGTTCATACGGCGCGTAAACGGCCGTACCGGAACCGGTTAGAAAAGAGGGAATAATGAAAAATAAAAATTCAATACTATTAAAAAATGTCCGTTATATCGTAACATGTGATTCACAGGATCGGGTGCTTGAACATACCAATGTATACATAGAAGACGGCAGGATCATTGATATGGGCCACAAGGAATGGCAGGCGGATACCATACTTGACGGAACCAACATGTCCATGTATCCGGGGTTAGTCAATACCCACCATCATTTATACCAGATCTTTACCCGCAACCTGCCCCAGGTCCAGTCCATGGAGCTTTTCCCCTGGCTGATAACCCTTTATGAACTGTGGAAGAACCTGGATGAAGAGGTGGTCCGTTTTACCTCCCTTCTGGGAATGGGGGAGCTGATGAAAAATGGCTGTACCACTTGTTTTGATCATCATTACGTATTCCCGGAAGGCAGGAACGGGATCATTGAATCCCAGTTGGAAGCGGCTGGCCAGTTAGGAGTACGGATGCATGTATCCAGAGGAAGTATGTCCTTAAGCAAAAAGGATGGAGGCCTGCCCCCGGATTCTGTGGTCCAGAATATAGATGCCATATTAAAGGATTCCATGAGGCTGGTGGAGGAGTTTCACGATCCGGCTCCTTTTTCCATGAGACAGGTAGCCCTTGCACCCTGCTCCCCCTTCAGCGTGACCTCTGATTTAATGAAGGAGTCGGCAAAGCTGGCCAGAAGCCTTGGCGTGCGTCTGCACACTCATTTGGCGGAGACAAAGGATGAAGAGCGGTTTACGGTGGAAGCCTATGGAATGAGGCCCTTAGAATACATGGAAAGCCTGGGCTGGCTGGGAAAGGATGTATGGTTTGCCCATGGGATCCATTTTAATGATGAAGAGTTAAAAACCCTTGCCAGGACAGGGACAGGAGTGGCCCACTGTCCCATTTCCAACATGAAGCTTTCCTCAGGAGTGGCCAGGATCCCGGAGATGCTGGACCTTGGGATCCCTGTAGGTCTTGCGGTAGACGGCAGTGCAAGCAATGACGGTTCCAATATGCTGGAGGAAATGAGAGTGGGGTATCTGCTGCACCGGCTGCAATACGGTCACAAAGCCCCCGGAGGATATGAGCTGTTAAAGCTTGCAACTGCCGGAGGAGCCAGGATACTGGGAAGGGATGACATCGGCACCCTGGAGCCGGGAAAGGCAGCGGATTTTTTCCTTGTGGATACCAGACGCTTTGAACTGGTGGGAGCCATGGAGGATCCAAAGGCAGTTCTGGCAACGGTGGGGCTTAAGGGGCCGGTTGACTATACGGTGATCAATGGAAGGATCACAGTGGAAAAGGGACGGCTGGTCACCATCGACGAAGAAAAGACTCAGAAGGCGGCTCAGGACAGCTTTCAGAAATTTATAAAAAAATCCCTGTAGCAGGCCAGCCCATCCCTGCCCTGGATGAGGGAATAGATTTTAAGCCACTGGAAAGGAAAGAAATGAATGAAACATATTATAGTGGATTGCGATACAGGCATTGATGATTCAATCGCCATACTATATGCTTTAAAAAGTAAAAAGCTTCATGTGGATGGCTTTACCACCGTATACGGCAATACCTCATCGATGCAGGCGGCAGAAAACACTCTGCGGCTGATCAAACTGGCCAAATGCGGTTATGACATACCGGTGATCGTAGGTGCAAATGAGAGCATGACCGGAGGGGCTGAGCCTTACCCGGTCCATATCCATGGAGACAACGGCATCGGCAATGTTGAATTGCCGGAATCAGAGCAAAAGCCTTTGAATGAGGCTGCTGCGGACTTTATAATAAGGAAGGCAGAGGAATTTCAGGGGGATTTAACCATTGTTACCCTGGGACGGCTGACCAATATAGCGGCGGCTTTAGAAAAGGATCCAAGGCTTCCATATAAAATAAAGCATATGGTAGTCATGGGAGGGGCTTTTCATAAGCCGGGCAATATCAGCGCCTATGCGGAAGCGAATATCTACGGAGATGCAAAAGCCTCTGATATTGTGTTCCGGGCAGGCTTTCCCATGACAGTGGTAGGCCTTGATGTCACCATGGAAACATTCATATCCGCCCAGGATATGGCTCTGCTGGGCAAGTACTGCAGGGAGGAGAACCGGGAGGCGGTTGGGTATATACAGTCTGCCATGGAGTACTATTTCCGGTTCAGCTATGAATCCATGGGATGTCTGGACTGCTCCGTTGTCCACGATCCGCTGGCAATGATAATCGCTGAGGATCCTTCCATTGGAGAATACCGGATGGTAAGGGCTGCAGTGGAGTATGAAAATCAAGAGTTCCGGGGCATGATCAAAATGGATGAAGGTTTTATCCCGGTCTATGATCATGATGAGATCCGGTATTGCATCCGGGTGGATTCTCATCTGGCGGTCAGGAGGCTGCTTTCAGTTTTTTAAGGTCATAAAAAGGAATGATTCTTTTCCATTCTGCAGGATCCCGGAAAATTTCAGGTTAACAGCCTGAGAGATAACATCTTCCAATAGGAAAAAAGCTACCGCTTGCACGATTTGAGAATAAGTGGTAACATTATCCAATAAGACGGCAGGGAATTCGCTGTTAAGAAGCTGCTGTACATTTGGGAGGATATTATGAGTGAAAAACAACGCTATGAGCTGTACTGTGAGTTGATTCGGGATCTGGATACGGGGTGCGGACTTATTATGGAATACGATTCACTGCTCCACGATTATAAGGGAACTCCCCTCTACCAGGCAGAGGCCCAGATCTTAAAGATGGTGGGCCAGCAGCCTGGCATCTCCGCTGCCGAGTGCTCCCGTACATTAAATAAAACCTTAAGCGCCTGCTCTCAGCTCATCAAAAAGCTGCGGGCCAAGGAATGGATTTTACAGAAAAGGAACGAAAGCAATAACCGGGTCTATAACCTCTACCTCACCGAATCCGGGAGGGAACTGTTCTTAAAGCATCAGGAATTTGAAAGCTATTGCTATGAGCGAACCTATCATCTGCTGGACTCCTTTTCCCAGGAAGAGCTTGGAATCTACCGGCGCATCCAGCAGAGGTTAAACCAGGGCTTTATGCTGGATGTGAAGGACAGCCGGGAATTTAACAATGATTTCTCCCAGCGGACGAAAAAGACAAGCCCTGCAGTTGAGAAGAAGAAAACGGCGCACAGTTGATACCATTTAGCTGTGCGCCGTCCCTTTATCTGTGAAACACGTAACGCTCCAGCCGTTGGAAAGCCTCTTTCACACAGCTTAAGGGAAGGGCTAAATTCAGGCGGATGTGGCACGGTCCGTGAAACATCCGTCCGTCCTGCCAGGCCACGCCTACGGCCCAGCCAGCCCGCTCTAACTCCTCAATGGTCTTTCCATTCTCCTCACACCACCGGCTGCAATCCAGGAACATCATATAGGTCCCTTCCGGTTTTGAAAGAGTCACCCCGTGAAAATGTTCTCTGATATAATCACAGGCATAGTCTACATTACCGGTGATGACCTGACACAGTTCATCCACCCATTCATAACCTTCCGGCCGGTAGGCTCCCAAAAGGGCATGCATGGACAGCACGTTCATGTCGTTGTAATGGGATAAGGAGGACTCCTTTGCCACCCGTTCCCGAATCCATTTATTGTAGATGATATGATAGCTTCCCACAAGACCTGCCAGGTTAAAGGTCTTAGAGGGGGCGTACAATGCCACTGTCCGCTGCCTTGCGTCCTGGCTGACACTTTGGGTAGGAATATGCTCATGGCCTGCCAATATGATGTCGGACCAGATTTCATCGGAAATCACAAAGACATCATACTTTTTGTAAAGCTCCATGGCCTTCTCGATTTCCCACCTTTCCCACACACGGCCGCAGGGGTTGTGGGGAGAACAGAAGATGGCGGCATGAATTTTCTTTTCCGCCAGCTTTTTCTCCATATCCTTAAAATCCATGCGCCAGATGCCGCCCTCATCCAGCCTTAAGGGACTGTGGACGATGTTGTAGCCGTTGTTTTCCACGCACATGGTAAAGCCGATGTAGGTGGGAGAATGAAGCAGCACATTGTCCCCTTTGGAGCAGAATACGTTTAAGGCGCTGACAAGGCCGCCCAGAACGCCGTTTTCATATTGGATGGCCTCCTTTGTCAGGCCGGTGACCCCGTTGCGCCTCTCGTGCCAGCGGATGATGGAATCATAATACTCGTCAGGCGGGGTGAAATAGCCGTAGGCCGGATGCTTCGCCCTTTCGATCATTGCCTCCGGTATGGTGGGGACCGTGGGAAAATTCATGTCCGCCACCCACATGGGAATGGTGTCAAAACCCTCTCCCGGCAGCTCCGGGGCAAAACCTGGGTTCGCCCCCAGTCCATCAACAGCGATGGCGTCCTTTCCGTGTCGGTCCATAATGCTGGTAAAATCGTATTTCATAGCAATTTTTCCTTCCTTTCTGAACTACATCTTTTTAAACTATATTTGATAGAAGAGGCCTTATTATGCCTCCTCATAGCTGACCTCCACATGAGCTTGCCTGCTGCGGAGGAAAGAAAAACCAAAGGAACCGGCGATGACCGCCACATTTAATAATAATAGAGTTGTGGATAATGTTGAAGCATTCAGAATAATCGCAAAAATTGCAGAGGCAGCTCCAAGAACCGTAATCAATGTCATGGCGCCTTTTCCAACCTTAAACCTGGATTTCTCCCATGCCTCCGGGCAGACCTTAGGTATCTTATAGACGCAGATGTTGATCATCAGCGTGATGACCCCATTGGCAATTAAGCACATGTTGCCTAAGACAGCGACGCTTAAGCCGGTCAGGATGCAGACCACTGCGACTAAGTAGAGAATGGTGAGGATGATGACCGGAGTGTTGTATTTGGAGAGTCTGGCAAGCCTTGGGGGAAGCCAGCCGTCATCACAAGCCTGCATTACGGGTTTGGGAGCCCAGGCATATTGAGCGTTCAAGGTGGAGACCAGGGCAAACCCGGCCCCGCATACGATGAAGAATATGTAAAGGGGACGGCTTAAAATCTTGCCCGCCACCAGGGTCAAGTTCTGTCCTGCTACCTGCTCCAGGGGAAGCACTCCTGCCGCCACGAATGCGATGATGCCATAAAGGACGGCCACCACCAGGGTGGAAATGATCATGACCAGCGGAATGTCTCTGGTAGGCTTTTTGGATTCTGCAGAGAGGTTGACAATGCAGGAAGCGCCTCCCACCGCAAAGGTGAGCAGTCCGCCTGCCTGTAAAAGGCCAAGCATGCCTCCTGTCATAAAGGTGGATTCTGCAAAGTATCCCGGCTCAATGTCCCCTACGCCAAAGGCCGCAAACACGCCTAAGGCCAGCACCAGTCCGATGACGATCAAGTTCTGGATCTTTGCGAATTTATCAATGCCAAAGCAGTTCAGCACATAGAAGAGAGTCAATACGGCCATTGCAATCACCTTTTCATTGCCAAGTCCGAACAAAGAGATGAAATAGCTGGCAAAGGAAAGTCCGTACATGGAAATTGACAAATTGGAAAAAATGAACATAATGGTATAAGCGCCTGCGAATTTTTCACCGGTCAGCATGGCGACCATGGTATACTGCCCTCCCCGCAGGCGAACGGTTCCCGAAATCAGGATCACGGGCAAATACTGGCACACCGTAATCACTGCCGCCACCAGAAAGGCCAAAGGAACTGAGCGCCCGGTCATGGCTATGGCCGCGCCCAGCAGGGTCATAATGCCTGCACCGATGATCTGGCCTACGGAAGCCCCCATTAGATCCCAAAAACCAAGTACCTGTTTTAACTGCTTTGTAGAGCTGCTGCATTGTGAATCTGACATAACTATACCCCCTTGAGTATGAAGTTTTAAAATGTGCGTGTATCGTAAAAGCGGGCCCGCCTTTATTCATGATACAAAATACCTTCCCCTTTTGCACCGGAAACATTTATCCTTCCATTGTCAGATTCCCCTCGCCCCGGCGCAGTGCTAATGCTTAGATGTTAATTTGTGAAGTTGCTTAACTATTTATATGATAAATATATATGCATTATTTGTGGATAGAAAAGATATTTAAATTTTATTTTTTATATACAATGTATAATTTTTCTTTGTTTTTTCATGAAAACTCCAAATCCGGAAGCCGCTGCCGGCTGTCTGGAATCCGGGCTTATCCGGATTTCATGAAATTATTATTTTCGGGTATGGCAAGCAATCCGAAAGGAAAGGCGCGTATGAGGCGCGGAATCTTAAATTTCCTTTTTGGAATTCTTTCAAAATAATGAATATGGTGGAATGTTTTGCAGTACTTATGGTATAATCATAGCCAGACAATAACAAGCCCATCCGCTTGATTCATTAGGAGACAAAATATGAAACCACATGCATTTGCGCTCTGCGCATACAAGGACTCGCCTTATCTTGAAGCCTGCATCCGTTCTCTCCTGAAACAAAGCGTCAGGTCGGAGATTATAATATGCACATCAACACCCAGCCCTTTCATTGAAAGAATGGCGGACAAGTATCAAATCCCATTGTTTATCCGGCATGGGAAAAGCAATATACGGGAAGACTGGAATTTTGCCTATGATATGGCTTCCGCCCGTTTTGTTACCATTGCCCATCAGGATGATCTATACCAGAAAGACTATGTGAAAAAGCTTCTGGAATGCTATAGGAAATACCCGGATATGACGTTGTTTACGGGAGGATATACCGTGATCAGGGGGAACTGTCCGGCTGTCTTTGAAATGGTGGAGTTTATTAAGCGTTTTTTAAGGATCCCACTTCGTTTCCGTTCCATCAGTCATTTGTCCTGGGTCAAAAAAAGCGTTTTGCTGTTTGGAAATTCCATATGCTGTCCTGCATGTGCATATAATAAGGAACAATTAGGAGAGTCTCTTTTTACCTCTCCTTATCGGTTTGCTCTGGATTGGGACACCCTTTATCAGTTATCCGGGCTGCCGGGGCGTTTTATTTGTGTGGAAAAACCGATTTTGTATTACAGGGTCCACGGAGAGGCCACCACAAAGGCCTGTATTGCGGATAACAGCCGTGTCAGGGAGGAAGCAGACATGTTTTCAAAGATGTGGCCCGGACCGGTGGTAAAGGTACTGATGCATTTTTACCGGAAGGCTTATAAGGAGTACGAATAAAATGGAGATTTGGAGGAAGAACCAATGAAGGTAGTATTATTAGCAGGAGGCTTTGGCACCAGAATCAGTGAGCAGAGCCATTTAAAGCCAAAGCCAATGATTGAAATCGGGGAAAAGCCTATTCTGTGGCATATTATGAAGTATTATTCCCAGTATGGTTTTCACGATTTTGTCATTTGCCTTGGATACAAGCAATATGTGGTAAAGGAATTTTTTGCGGATTATTTTCTTCATACATCCGATGTGACCTTTGATCTTGCCAATAATGAGATGGAGGTACATAACAATTATTCGGAACCATGGAAGGTGACCCTGGTGGATACGGGGTTAAATACAATGACCGGCGGGCGTATTAAGCGCATCCAGCCTTACATCGGGGATGAGCCCTTTATGCTGACCTATGGAGACGGGGTTTGCGACGTGGATTTAAAGACTTTGTTAAAATTCCATCAAGGCCATGGCAAGACTGCTACCATGACTACCGTTAATATTGCCCAGCTAAAGGGAGTTCTGGATATTGACGAAGGTGATGTGGTCCGTTCCTTCAGAGAAAAGGATGAGGCGGATACCAGTCTGATCAACGGTGGCTTCATGGTCCTGAATCCGGAAATCTTTTCCTATTTAAAGGATGATAACACTATATTTGAAAAGGAACCATTGCAGAGCCTGGCGGCAGAAGGGCAGCTTATGAGCTTCCATCACAACGGCTTCTGGCAGTGCATGGATACTCAGCGGGAAATGAAGAAGCTGGAAGATTTGTGGCAGTCTGGACAGGCACCATGGAAGATTTGGGAGAAATGACATGACAAGTTGGGCGAGTATTAAATGGATGGAATTTTGTGATTTTTATAAAGGAAAAAATGTCCTGGTCACAGGGCATACAGGCTTTAAAGGGACATGGCTCAGCCATCTTCTTGTCAAGGCCGGAGCATCGGTAACGGGATATTCCCTCACCCCTTCCACAGACCCAAACCTGTTTGAAGCGGCTGGGCTTTCCCGCAATGTGAATTCCATAATCGGGGATGTCCGGGATTTGGAGCATTTGAAAAAGGTGTTTTCCCAGGAAGAGCCGGAGATCGTGTTTCATCTGGCCGCCCAGCCCATTGTAAGGGACTCCTATAAGGACCCGGTCTACACCTATGAGACCAATGTTATGGGAACGGTCAATGTACTGGAATGCGTACGCCTGACTCCCTCTGTTAAATCCTTTTTAAATGTTACAACGGATAAGGTGTATGAAAACAGGGAATGGGAGTACGGATACCGGGAAACAGACCCATTGGATGGCTATGATCCCTATTCCAACAGCAAATCCTGTTCCGAGCTGGTGACTCACAGCTATGCAAAATCCTTTTTCTCCGACGGACGTGTGGCTGTTTCCACATCCCGTGCAGGAAATGTGATCGGAGGAGGAGATTTTGCCAATGACAGGATCATACCGGACTGCATCCGGGCGGCATCGGCAGGACAGGATATCATCGTAAGAAATCCCCATTCAACAAGGCCGTATCAGCATGTGCTGGAACCTTTGGCAATTTACATGACCATTGCCATGAAGCAGTATGAGGATTTGAAGTTCCAGGGATATTATAACGTAGGCCCTGATGACAGAGACTGTGTGACCACCGGAGTGCTGGCGGATATATTCTGTAAGGCCTGGGGCCAGGGAATAAGATGGATCGACAAGTTTGAAGGAGGTCCTCATGAAGCCAGTTTCTTAAAGCTGGACTGTTCTAAGATCAAAAAGGTCTTTGGCTGGTATCCCAGGTATGGGGTGAAGGAAGCGGTGGAAAAGACCGTGGAATGGACCAGGGCCTATTTGGAAGGGGCAGATATGCCTGCATTCATGGACCTGCAGATAGAAGAATTTTTCAAGTGATATGAACATGAGAGGAAGCAGCCTCCGGGTATAACTTTACACCCGATGCCCGGTGGTGCGGGGCACGCTGTAAAGCGAGGTGGGCTCTGCCCAAAAAACATTGGCAGGAAAGAGGAAAAAATAGAATGTTTGAGAATAAAACAGAAAAAGAGGCGCGGGAGGAGATCCTTTCTCTGGTAAAGGAATACTGCAGCACCTACCACAATCAGAAAAATCCGTTTAAGGAAGGAGACCGCATCTCTTACGCATCCCGTGTGTACGATCATCAGGAGATGGTGAACCTGGTGGACAGCTCTCTGGAGTTCTGGCTTACGTCCGGACGGTATACCGATGAATTTGAGAAAAAGCTGGCAAAATATTTAAATGTCAGGTTCTGCTCTCTTGTTAATTCCGGTTCCTCAGCGAATCTGGTGGCATTTATGGCCCTTACCTCGCCGCTTTTAAAAGAGCGTCAGATCAGGCGCGGCGATGAGGTGATTACGGTGGCAGCAGGATTTCCTACTACGGTGACCCCTATGATCCAGTATGGAGCGGTTCCCGTATTTGTGGATGTTACCATTCCCCAGTATAACATTAATGTGGAAATGCTTGAGGCTGCCCGCTCAGAAAAGACCAAGGCGGTCATGATCGCCCATACCCTGGGAAATCCCTTTGACCTTACTGCGGTTAAGGCATTTTGCGACAAGCATGATTTATGGCTTGTAGAGGATAACTGCGATGCCCTTGGAACAATATATACCATAAATGGGGAAGAGCGTTTCTCCGGTACCATCGGTGATATAGGCACCTCCAGTTTTTATCCGCCTCACCATATGACAATGGGAGAGGGAGGTGCGGTTTATACGGGCAACCCTCTGTTAAACAAAATCATCCGCTCCTTCCGGGACTGGGGAAGGGACTGTGTCTGCCCTTCCGGACGGGATAACTTATGCGGGCACCGGTTTGACCGGCAGTACGGAGAGCTTCCCGTGGGCTATGACCATAAATATGTTTACTCCCATTTCGGCTACAATTTAAAGGTAACGGACATGCAGGCTTCCATAGGCTGCGCCCAGCTTGACAAGTTCCCATCTTTTGTGGAACGTCGTCGTCATAATTTTGACCGCCTTTATAAGGGTCTTGAGGAGGCTTCAGATAAGCTGATCCTTCCTGAGCCATGTCCAGGCTCCAAGCCAAGCTGGTTCGGCTTTTTGATAACCTGCAGGGAAGGGGTAAGCAGGAACCAGGTGGTGCAGTATGTGGAATCCAAAGGAATCCAGACCAGGATGCTGTTTGCCGGAAATTTGACAAAGCACCCTTGTTTTGACCAGATGAGAGCGTCGGGGGAAGGATACCGGATCATTGGAGAGCTGACCAATACCGACCGGATCATGGAGGACACCTTCTGGGTAGGAGTATATCCGGGAATGACCGATGAGATGATGGCTTTTATGGCAAAGACCATTAAAGAGGCGCTTAGCCTGTAGGAAATCTTATATCCGGAGGCCTGAAAACGGCAGACGGAAATACCTTATGAGCAGGAATGAGGAAACACCCTACGGGTATACCTTTATGCCCAAAGTACATGGGCAGGAATGAGGAAACATCCTACGGGTATACCTTTATGCCCAAAGTACATGGGCAGGAATGAGGAAACATGAAGGAATACGATTTGACGGAGGTACATCAGGCAAACCTGGCTGTTTTAAAGGAAATTGACCGTATCTGCCGGAAATACAGGATTAAATATCTTCTGGATGCAGGAACGCTTTTAGGCGCAGTAAGGCACAAAGGCTTCATTCCCTGGGATGATGATGCTGATGTGGCATTTACCCGTTCCAATTACGATGCCTTTTTAAAGGTAGCGCGCCGGGAGCTTCCGGAAGAAATGGAGGTTCTTGAACCAAAGGATTTGAAAGGCGGAACAGCTTTTTATGATTTTGCAGCCAGGATCATCTATAAGAACAGCCAGACTCATGAAGACTCGGAAGAGATGAGGTTTTATGAAGGAAAGTTAAACCACTTGTGGGTGGACTTATTCGCCATTGATGAGCTTCCCGAAGGCAAGGTGGCTTCTACCTTTACCCGCCTGCTTCATACGGTGATCTACGGTATGGCCATGGGCCATCGCTACCGTCTGGATTTTAAGAAGCACAGCCTGGTCAATAAAATCGTTATCGCTGTTCTGGCTTCTTTGGGGAAATTGATCCCAATGAAGCTCTTAAGAAAGCTTCAGCATATGGCTGCAGTCAAGGACCAGAAGGGGAAGAGCAATCTTCGGTATTACAGCAATTATCAGCCGGATTATCTTTATGTGACGCTTAAAAAAGAATGGTGTGATGAAACCGTGGACTTAGAATTTGAAGATACCAGGCTGATGGCTCCAAAGGGCTGGCATGAGGTCCTTACCTGGATCTACGGCGATTATAAGAAGCTTCCGCCGGAGGAAAAGCGGGTGCCTTCCCACTCCAGCATGGAAGTTAAAATATTTCATTAACATACAGCGATAAATAGAATTAACAAAAAATCCGCATTGATCAGGCTTACAAAAAGCCAATCAATGCGGATTTTCATGTCTTTGGAGCGTTGCTTTCCGTTTCAGAAGCTTTCTCCGTGGGTTTATTTCTGGTTTAAATATTCCTTCGCGTCTTTAAAGAAGCTGAAAACAATCAGGAGTATGATAATTCCTATGGGAAATGCTGCAATGATGGAAACAGTCTGCAGATTGGTCATGGAATTCTCGGAAAAAATAAGTGCAATGGGAAACAGCATTAAAAGCACGGACCAGAACAGTTTTACATGTTTATCAGGTTCCGCGTCCTCAGGAAGCTCCTTATAGGAGTAAGTGGAAGCGACCAAGGCCAGGGCATCAAAGCTGGTGGCATAAAAGGCTATCATGGTAACTGCTAAAAGGATCATTCCCAGCTTTGCAAAGGGCAAGGTTTCAAGGATTGCCATGATCGTCTGGTACAAATCACCTGTTGACGCATAAATACCCATGACATCCAGCACTCCTTTCGTCTGAAGGGCAAGGCTGTAATTTCCCAATATGATAAAAGAAGTAAAGGTCCCTGAAATTCCAAAGATATATCCCCCAAGAATGGTCTGCTTAATGGTCCGCCCTTTGCTGATGGATCCGATAAAGAAGGGAGTGGCCACACACCAGACCATCCAGTATGCCCAGTAAAAGATGGTCCAGTTCTGGGGGAAGGAGGAGGTCCGCAGGGCATCGGTCCAGGTGGACAGGCTGATAAAGTTCTGGGTTAAGTTCCCCACGGCTGTAATTCCGGTTTCAATGGTATATCTGGCTTCTTTTCCGCCGATGAGCACATAGAGAAGCAGGCCAAAGAACAGGTAAGTACAGGAAGCAGCCAGCTTTGAAATGCCCTTCATGCCGAAATAAACCGTAACAGTATAAATGATGCATATAATGACCAGGATCCCAATGGTCAGTATCCTGGAATCCGGAAGACCGGTCACTCTGCTGACAGCCATGGAAAGAAGGGGAGTTGCCAGAGAAAACGTGGTTGCTGTGCCGGCCAGTAAGGCAAATACGGCAATTAAGTCAATGAGCTTTCCCCAAAAGCCGTCTACATGCTTTCCAAGAAGAGGACGGCAGGCCTCTGAGTATTTCTGTTTCGTCCGTTTTTTAACATGAAGCATGAAGCCGAATGCGGCGGCCAATATCATATAAAAGCTCCATGGGATAGGACCCCAGTGGAACAATGGGTAGGTAGAGGCCCAGTCCTGCATGGCGCCCAGATCCGTGATATGAGGCTCCCCTGCATAGAGAATCCATTCACAAAGGGAATAGAAGAGGATATCCGCAGCCAGACCGGCGGTAAACATCATGGTACCCCATTTAAAATTAGAATATTGTGGCTTTTCCAGGTTTCCAAGCTTGATGGTGCCGTATTTGGAAAAAGCTATGTACAGGGAGCACAGGAAGGTAAACAGCCCGATGATAAGATAGTAGCTTCCCAGTTCATCCCCTAAAAATGACCGGATAGCAGCCAGAGTATTCGCAGACCCCGTAGGATTTAAGGTAAAAACAAGGCATAAAAGGATGATGCATATAAAAGGGATCAGGGTTGTTATCCAATCCAGCTTTTTAAACAAAGCTTTTTTCTCATTGTGGTCCATGTACGTAGCCTCCTAAAGTGTTCAAAAAATTAAAATTAATTTAGATATTGAACATAATACCATGGATAACCAGAAAATGCAAGAATTAAATAGGAATAATTTCTGAGTAAAACAGACGGGGCCAATAGACCAGGGGGGGCCGTTTAAGGAGAATATCCTTCTGCGCAAGGAACCCAGACAGGGAAAAGGTAAAACAAGGCATTGATTCCAGTAAAAACACTGACGTATTTGTGAAGATTTTCTGACATTTTGCATAAACCACTACAAAAAAAGGATTACATCCGATATAATGTTAGATGTTCAATAAGGAGGAAATTATGATGAAGAACAAAGCTCTAATAATATGTGCCATGTCGGCAATGTTGCTGACCGGATGTACGGAAAGCCATATTCTTGCTTCCGGAGGTCCAGCGGAGCCTGTTTTTGAGACTCAGCAGGGGATTGTTCTGGATTGGACTCAGATTGGAAATGATATGGACGATGAGTTTGTGGACAACGAGGAATATCCTATGGCGTTAAGTGTCAATTACAGTGTGGATAATGAGAATAAAAGCATTGATTTGACGTTAATTGTAAAAGAAGGAACCACCCCCCAGGAGGCAGTCACATTTGCCGATGCGGCGGTTCGGTTCTTAAATGATGAGGCGTCTATGCAGGATTTTTCTTATGAAAAGTCAAGCAATACCTCTTACGGCGGATTTTTCAAGAATTATGATCTGCATCTTATTGTAATGCCGGATTATACAATGAAGGAAGAAGAGTACTGGCTGGTGGATATGGACATCCCTAAGGGATCTGATGAAAAAATCGTTCCAAAGGAAGGCGCAGTTGTTATGGAAACCACCGCTGAGACTGAGGCTGAGGATCAGGAAGCGGATGCTGAAAGCTCAGAGTCAGACCAATAGCTTTTTATTGCAGGTTCAGGAAAAAGAAACATGGCTGAGGAACTGGTTGGTAAACCACTTCTCAGCCATGTTTTTTGTCAGGGTGTTTCTTCTATCCGGTTATGGGTCTACCGACAGTCCGCTGTGGTAGGAATAATTGCCAAGCTCCTTTAAAAGCTTATTGTGGTCCAGGCTGTTTAAGGGAATCGCTGAGGACAGCTCCTCGTTCAGCAGATAGAATACGTCACTGCATTTTGCCATGGACTGATGGAAGAGCTCCGGAAAGGAGGCCTGGGATGCAAGGCGCCGGTTCCAGGGATTGCACCATGTTTCATGGTTTAAATTCATGGTGACCACAGGATCCGGAGGAATGTCCGTTACCAGCTTCCGGGAGGCAAGAGGCGTCCGTAAAAACAGAGATTCTACAAATTCAATGCTGTTTTTCTTGCGGCTGGAAGGATCGGCAAGAGTCCGGCAGCCTAAGCGCATAGCCAGAATGGAGCGGGATACCATCTGGGAGGTGACCCAGAAATTGTTCCGGTAATTCAATGGGTAATAGGCTTCATTGATGCATACAGACAAAAACCCGGAGATGAACTGCATCTCCTGGCCGTTTAAGCAAATGGTGGCAGCCTGGTTGAACTGAGATGGCTTTTTCTTTTTGTATTTCATCAAAAGCAGTGCATCAATATCATTTTCCAGCATGGCATGAAGTCCGTGGTGGTAGTTGCCGGAATTTTTTACGTCATATTCGATCCTGCCGTATACGTAAGGATGGCAGATGGAGTCCCCGATGTAATGGCAGAAGTATCCGCTCATATAAGAAATGGCCTGCTCCCTCTGCTGTCTGGATTCGATCTGGGACAAGTGGTTTAAGCAGGAAACAAAAAAATCATGTACATGATTCTCGTGCATGTAGGAGCCTACGTTGCGGTAATCCCGGTGGCGGAGAATGGGTATATTATAAAAAAACATATCCGGTCCCTGAAGGCCCAACTGATAAAGCCAGCGATATTTGGAGATTATACGCTTTAAAGGGCTGTTGGGCATATCATTATAAACTCTGACTCCCAGCAGGTAGTGCGTGGTAAAACCGGGCATATTGTTCACCTCATATGAAAGATACAATTTGTTACAGATCAGCCTGAATTTCGTAAATAAATTCTAACCGCCAGGCTGTGAATCCCATGGCTGAACAGCAGCCATATAATTAGATTATACCATAGGATATTTAATTTTGTATAAAAATCATTGGAAATTTTCATACTACCCGGCTGGAACGAATAAGTGTTAAGGAAAGCATTCAGGAGCTGATCCTATGATACATCGTATACACGAACTGGTGTGGGGCCCATGGCTTTTGGTTTTGTTTCTGGGAACCGGAATCTTTTTTACGGTAAAAACCAGATTTTTTCAAATCAGGAAATTCCCTTTTTGGTGGAAACAGACCATTGGAAGCATAAAGGAGGATGAAGCAGAAGACAAAGGGGAAGTGACAAAATTCCAGACAGCCTGTACGGCTTTGGCAGCTACCATTGGGACCGGAAACATTGCCGGTGTTGCCACCGCACTTACGGCCGGGGGCCCGGGGGCCATATTCTGGATGTGGGTTTCTGCCGCAATCGGTATGATGACAGGCTATGCAGAAACCATGCTGGGGATCCGCTACCGCTACCGGGACCGAAACGGCGCCTGGATATGCGGGCCAATGGTTTATCTGGAGCGGGGGCTTAAACTTCCGGTGCTTGGTATGATATACAGCTTTCTCTGCATCATGGTATCGCTTGGAATGGGAAGCATGGTGCAGTCCAATTCCATTGCGGAAACTCTGGAATACTCTTTTGGCATTTCACCGATTCCCGTAGGGCTTCTGCTTACGGGGATCGTATTGTTGGTGATTCTGGGAGGAATTGCAAGGATCGCCTTTGTCTCCGAGCGGCTCATTCCCATCTCAGCCGGTGCCTATATGCTGTTTTCCATGGTTGTCATTATGTCCTGTTATGACAGGATCCCATACATATTTCAATGCATTTTTCAGGATGCCTTCCGTCCGGTATCCGTTTTTTCCGGGGCCGCAGGCTATCAAATCAGCAAAAGCCTGCAATACGGCGTATCCAGAGGCGTGTTTTCCAATGAAGCAGGACTTGGAAGCATGGCAGTCCTTCACGGCGCGGCAGAGGATACGACACCTGAGCAGCAGGGAATGTGGGCCATGTTTGAGGTATTTTTTGATACCATTATGATCTGTACCATGACAGCCCTTGTGATCCTGTGCATGACAGACGGGGACGCTGCCGGCTCCGGTTATGACGGAGCGGTTTTGACCGCTTATTGCTTTTCCAAACGTATGGGGATTCTTGGGGAGTATGTGGTATCAGGTGCCATGCTGGTGTTCGCTTTTGCGACCATCATTGCATGGTATTATCTGGGACGTCAGGCTGCCGTTTATCTGGCGGAGAGCTTAAAAAAACGCGGAGCCCTCTACTTTTTGCAGCGTATTTTAAGAGGAAAGGTTTATACTGTGCTTTATCTGGGGGCCGTATTCCTTGGGTGTATGGCTAAGCTGGAGACAGTATGGGAATTTTCCGATATCTGGAACGGACTGATGGCGCTTCCCAATATCATTGCCCTGATTTTCCTCATGAAGGAAGTAACGGTTCCGAGAAATACAAAAAAACAGGCGCTGAAAGGCTCCCGTCTATAAAATAGGGTGGGAGGCTGACCAAATAGATGGTCAGCCCCCCCTTTATGATGAAATACTTGCAAGCAGATGGTCAGCAGTCCCCAGTGTAGTATGAGACAATGCTCATATAATCCTTTGGAGCCGGAATATCCAATGAAAGACAAAGGAAATTTTTATTTTCCCTGTACTTTTCCAGAAGCTGGTTCTGGATTCCGTACTGTTTGTTGATGTTTTCTTTTCTTCCGTCCGGGTATAGCAAATGGACCGGGTTATTGCACTCATTTACAGTCTGTAAAAAATTCTTCATATCCAGGATATTCAGCTTTATCATAACAACACCTCCGTTGAAAAGACAGTGATCCTATGGTGTGTGCAATGAATGAATAATCAAAAGATTGCCCTATCACCGTTACAAATATCATTATAGTGCAATCTCTTTAAAGAAAATATCTTATTTCTGCCCAGATATATCATTATCCTGCCATTTGCGGCGGTATTCCAAAGGTGTGCAGCCGATATATTCCCGAAAAACTTTTCCAAAGTAGCTGCTGCTTCCCAGTCCGCAGGCCTGGCTGATGGACGTGATGGGGTCCCTGCCGTTTGCCAGCATATGACAGGCCATTTGTAACCGGTAGCTTTTGATATATTCCACCGGTGTCATATGCAGGCAGTCATGGAATGCCCGGAAGCACTCACGTTCACTGGAAAAGGTGGCGGCGGCAATTTCTGGGATAGAAAACTTTTCCCCATAATGCTCATGGACATATACCATCATGGATTTTATTTTATCATTTGATTTGCTGTGTCCCCCCTTCTGCTCCAACAAAGGGCGTGACATGGCAAAAATCTGGATCCATATGTCAGATAATATTTCCCGCAGTTTTATTTCATATCCAAAATCATTTTCAGAAAGGCGAAAAGATTCACGAATGGTATCTAAAATTTTCCCTTGTACCGGATCATCAGGATATAATGGGATGATCTCTGCCTGGGGAGCTGCTGTAATGGGTGTAACGTATTTTTGCTCGATCCGGCTTCCATGGTGTCCGGCAATGAAAGAAGGGTCAAAAAGATGA
Source organism: Lacrimispora brassicae (assembly GCF_054772055.1). Classification (NCBI taxonomy): domain Bacteria; kingdom Bacillati; phylum Bacillota; class Clostridia; order Lachnospirales; family Lachnospiraceae; genus Lacrimispora; species Lacrimispora brassicae. Next base: position 118,145 of record NZ_BRYH01000062.1, read on the forward strand.
AGGAACTGAATGTTTTTTTCTGATTCCGCCTGTGGCCTTGCCATGTGAAGCACATTGGAATTGACCATTCCCCCGGAACCTGCAGGAAATATCATGGCTCCTTTTGGTGTGCAATATTCCATTCTCCCGCTTTCCATATAAAATAGCTCCACGGTTTTATGCCAGTGCCATGGAACAAAGCGCCCCATAAATTGATCCAATTGGGAGCAGGAGGCAATGTATGGAAAATCTGATGTGAAATCAGGCAGTAATTCCTCTTTGCTTCCTGAATGAAATTCTATTCTATAAATGTTCTTCAAGGATTGTTTCCCCTTTCCCCATGAGTCCTCCGACTTTTCCCCCTGTCTCGTCCTGGAGATAGACACCTAAGTCCCTTGGATTCTTGTCTTCAATTCTGGCCAGATTATAGCTTAATAAGCCCTGGTAAATGATTTCCTTGTCCTCTTCTTTGATTTTGTCAGTTACTTCAATGTTCATTTTAGTTTATTCTCCTTGATGGCTTATATGGGTTTTCGTTTGTCGTTATCATACCATATACCGGAGCACAATTCCATCGCCCTTATGCTGGTATGGATTGAAACATTTCTGATATATAATGAAAGGAAAAAGACCGGAGGAAAGCAAAAATTATCAAGAATTAATTTCCAAGAGAGTATATAATGATAATACGGTTTGGGAAAGGAGCAGGTATATGGATTATCATTCAAAGGTGCGCGATTCTCTTAAATATATTGAGGAAAATTTAAACGAAAGAATTGATCTTGACGATCTTGCAAAAAAGGCTTATCTGTCAAAATATCACTATCATAGAATTTTTCACAAAATATCAGGGGAATCCCTTACCAGATATATCACCAGAAGGCGGATGGAGAAAGCTGCGGAAGAGCTTGCCCGGACAAATAAGCCAATCATTGATATCGCCCTGGAATATCAGTATGGTTCTCAGGAATCCTTTTCAAGGGCATTTTTAAAGATTTATGGGCTGACACCGGGGAAATACAGGAGAAGGTATGGCGGCAATTCCAATCAGGTGATGGATCTTAACTGCCGCTTCAATAAAATTACGAATATGGCCGCATAAACGGCTTATGGAGGTGAATATGAATAATCTTATCCCTATGGTAATTGAGCAGACAACCCGGGGAGAGCGGTCTTATGATATTTTTTCCAGATTGCTGAATGACCGCATTATCATGCTTAACGGCACGGTAACCAATGAAATGGCAAGCCTGATCATGGCGCAGATGCTGTTTCTGGAATCTTCTGACGGCAGCAAAGATATCCATCTTTATATCAACAGTCCCGGCGGTTCCGTAACGGACGGCTTCGCCATTATGGATACCATGAACTATATCAAATGCGATGTTTCCACCATTAGCATAGGACAGTCGGGAAGCGCGGCCTCTTTGCTGCTGGCATCGGGGAAAAAGGGAAAGCGTTTTGCCCTTAAAAACAGTGAAATACTGATCCACCAGCCTTCTATATCCGGCGGGCTCCAGGGACAGGCTACAGATATCAGGATCCACAGTGAGTGGCTTGAAAAAACAAAGGAAAAGCTTAATGAGATGTATAGCGGGCTTACAGGCCAGCCGCTGGAAAGAATCCAGGAGGATATGGAACGGGATCATTATATGACGGCAGAGGAAGCAAAGGAGTATGGATTAATTGATGAAATTTTATTACGCCAAAAGTAGTGCCGGAAGATAAGCGAAACCATTCCGCTTACGGGTGGCCCTTATTTCTGAAACCGGCGTTATACTGTCCGGCAACTGCAAATATCAGAATCTGTGCAAAACAGGGAGCCGCTGCCGCTGACCGGCATCCGCCCCCTGTTTTTTCGCCCGAAATGCCTGAATCATTGCGGTTTGCAGTTATGTATGGATCATTTTTACTTTTTCATCCCGTCCCATCAATTCATAGTACCTGCGCCATTCTCCCAGTGACTGCAAAGGGATTGTAATACCGTGAACTTCTGTGTAATCAATAATATTTTCCTTTTTTAACGGAAAATAATACTCTTTCCCCTTGCTGACAATTATAAAACCAGCCATTACATCCACATCCACACCGTCAACATTGAATTCCAGGAAGCATTTTGTTTTGTATTTGCCATTGGCATTTGCATTGGGATCAGGGTCAGGGTGTTGAAGGTTTCCCAGGGATAATAAAACATCTTTTGATGTTTCCGCATCTTCCTCAGCAACCATGATGTCTATATCGTGAAATTCCGATACAATTCCTTTAAAGTATAACAGCATTGAGGCTCCAACGGCCCATGTGACATTTTTGTGATTCAGTTCTTTTGCAATATGCGACAGTACAGTCAGTTTGTTTTCTATATCGTTCATTCTATCACCTCGTTCATTTTGTTCCATTTCCAAAAAAAATCCACAGTGCAGTACCCATATCGCTTTCTTTACCACGGAGGAATCATAAAAAGGCTTTTTATGGTTAAAACCTCAGGGTCTTTTGCAAGTGCATGTCCAAGGATTTTACGCCCCATACCGGGGGATATGGATATCACTTATGAAGCACCTCATCATAAAGATCAGCAGATACAGAACAGGGTTTTCCATTGACCATTCCTTGAAAGGGTGTATTTTTGCAGTAAGCTTCCTTTGATCACAGTTTACCATATGTGCAGTTAAAAAACCATTTGATTATTGTGAGATGAGGAAATGGACTGGCGGGCATTCTGCTGAAAAAAATGTCAGGAGAACTTGACATATTGAAAAAAATATAATATACTTCATGTAAGGTAAACATTACATATGAAAGGGATATTCATGAAAAATCGCATGAAAGAATTACGGGAAAAGCTTGGCATCACTCAGGAACAATTAGGACAGCTTGTAGGTGCCTCCCGCCAGGCTATTAATGCATTGGAAACAGAAAAAAATGAACCATCTATATGGCTGGCTTATGATATCGCGCAGGTATTTCAGGAGTCCATTGAAGATGTGTTTCTGTTTGAAGATAGTGAAAGGAAATCTCGTTCAGATTTAAGCAGAGGTGTAAAAAATGGCGTTGAGAGAAATAAGGACTTTTGATGACAGCGTGTTAAGGCTAAAATGCAAACCAGTGGAACAGGTCAATGACCGGATACGAACCATTCTTGATGATATGGTTGAAACTTTACACAATACTCCCAATGGCGGGGCATTAGCAGCCAATCAGATCGGAATACTGAGAAGATTGGTTGTTATTGATCTGGGAGATGGGGTAATAAAGCTCATTAATCCAGTGATCCTATGGTCAGATGGGGAACAATTTGAGCCGGAGGCCTGTTTAAGCTTTCCAGGATTGTGGGGCAGGGTCCGCCGTCCCCAATCGGTTGTCGTAAAAGCCCTGGATGAGAATGGCTGTGAAATTGAAATAAAAGCTTCCGATCTCATGGCAAAATGCCTTTGTCATGAGATTGATCACTTAGATGGGATTGTATTTACTCATAAGGCGGAGGAAATGAACGAAGATTAAGCTAAAGAGAGGCCGGGCTTTTAAAAAGCCGGCCTTTTTAGGTGGTTTATGGGACGATATGGAGATATTGAATGTATTTTTTACCCATATATAACTCCTTATTGAGATCAATCAGGAGATATGCTGCCGGCGGTATTCCAAAGGCGTCATATGATAATGGCTTTTAAATTTACGGTTGAAGTTGGACAGATTGTGGAATCCGCTTTCAAAAGCAATATCCGAAATCGACAGCCCAGTAGCCTTTAAAAGGTTTTCGGCTACCTTAAGCCGGTGCTGGATCATATATTCTCCGCAGGTAATTCCCACACTCCGTTTAAAAAAGCTCATAAAATGGGTTTTGCTGAAATGACATAAATCCGCTAATTCACAGATGGAGATGGATTTCTGATAATTCTCCTGAATATACTTCAGCGCTTTTTTAACTTTATCAACATGTGCAGGAATGGGAACTCCGGTATCCATGGTGGCAAAGCATTGATGCTGAAATAGCAGGTAAAAAAGATGGTGTAATTTTTCTTTTAGGGCCATTTCAAAGTAATTGTCTTTATTTTTTACACAACGAAAAATCTGGTTTATGCACTCAGAAAATTCCCCATAGAAAGGCTGGCCCAGGCTTATGTGGGATAGGGGACGAAGAGAACCATTATATATGGGATGGAGATAAGCCAGGCTGTACTGATCCATAAGGGAATAACCCAGCATGTCCAGATGAAAAACTAAAGTATCGGAAATATGAATGATGCCCGGCAATGGCTGGACAGAATGCAGGGTGTTAGGTGCCACAAAAATGAAATCGCCTTTTTTTGATTGAAAGGTTTCCTCACCGATTTTATAAATGGCACTTCCTTCTAAAACAAGGGTTATTTCAGCTTCCCCATGCCAGTGAAGCAGTACATCAGGCAAAACCGTGGGTATGATACAGTGGTAATGGGCATAGGGCGAAAGGATGGTTCCGTGGTTCACATCCTGCCTTTGTGATGACAGCAAATAGGGTTCCAAAGCAAATCCCTCCTGGACTTATATGAGAAAATCATATGATAATATCATATTTCAATAGTATTATATAGGAAAATACTTATATCCCATGTTATAATATCAAAATATGAAATGAAAAGCAAACGATTATGATTCAGCTTTGCCGGCGGATCACTATTTTTGCGGGAGGAAAACACATGCTATCCGTATTACTTGTTATTATTTACATATCCTTTATCAGTCTGGGATTGCCGGATTCCCTGCTGGGGTCTGCATGGCCTGCCATGTACCGGCAGCTTGAAGTTCCTTTATCCTATGCAGGTATTATCTCAACCATTATAATAGGAGGCACGATTCTCTCAAGCTTAAACAGCGACCGCCTTATTAAGAAGTTTGGTACGGGAAAAGTAACGGCTGTCAGTGTGGGAATGACTGCTGGGGCCTTGTGGGGATTTTCCGTTTCCCCCTCTTTTTTGGCTCTGTGTCTGTGGGCGGTTCCCTACGGATTAGGAGCAGGCTCTGTGGATACAGCGCTGAATAATTTTATAGCCCTTCATTACAAGGCAAGGCATATGAGCTGGCTTCATTGCTTTTGGGGTGTCGGGGCAACCGCGGGACCATACATTATGGGATATTTTCTGACCGGCGGCATGTCATGGTCCATGGGATACCGTTCCATTTCTTTTATTCAGATGGCATTGACCGGAATGCTGATATTTTCTCTGCCTCTCTGGAAGAAAAGCCATGTGGAAGCGGAAGAAGAAGCCAGGGAAAGCCAGCCTGTAACCATAAAAGAATTACTTCGGCTAAAGGGAGCAAAGCCTGTGCTTGCTGCTTTCTTCTGCTATTGTGCTTTGGAAGCCACTGCAGGGCTGTGGAGCAGCAGCTATATGGTAATGGAAAAGGGGATCTCCCCGGAGGCAGCGGCAACATGGGCTTCTTTATTTTTCTTTGGCATTACCTTTGGAAGGTTTTTAAATGGGTTCGCTGCCATGAAATTATCCAATAAGGTAATGATCCGCATCGGACAGGGGGTTATCATTCTGGGGATCCTGTCAATCCTGGTAGTTCAGGGAAGCCGGTTCCTGTGGGCCGGATTCATTTTGATCGGCATGGGCTGCGCGCCTGTTTATCCTTGCCTGCTTCATGAAACTCCAAAAAATTTCGGCAAGGATTTATCACAGGCGATTATGGGCATTCAAATGGCCTGCGCATACGTAGGTGCCGCCTTTATGCCTCTTTTTATGGGATTTATTGCGGAGCACGTGACCATCCGGTTATACCCCTATTACCTTATGGTATTTGCAGTGGCCATGATTCTGCTGGTTGAACATGTAAACCGCATTAAGAATAAATAGAAAATCGTCACCATCATGTAAAATATGGCAAAAGGGAAGCGGCCATGAAGTACAGAAATGAAGATAATATCAGTATAAAAATCAACTTTAAGTAAAACCTAAGTATCAATGGTAAAGTGCAGTACTCCATGGAAATAAAATCCGATTCTGTATAAGCTGCCAGATTATATGAGGAAAGGGATGCTCAAGTCATGGCAGGTTTACATGCGCACATGTCACTGGTACCAATTTTGTCATTGCAGACAAATAAAACAATATAAATATTCCAATTCGTATATATAAGACGTTCAGAAATGGGCGCCTTTTTTTTTGACTCAAATTAGAAAATAGAAAAGAAGTGATGCCCACGCCACAACCATATCAGAAATACCTACAAATAATTGATTCTTATGCAATAACGGAAGATATAGAATTTAGTTCGTTTACTGGAGTTAAGGTATTAAAATAGTAAAAGTGATACCAAGGGAAATTTCTTTACAAATCTTCTGTCCGCAATGAGCGAGAAAGCGAGGCTTTTCCAGCTTCATTCAAAGTTTGAAAATTCCTTTTTAAAACATTATTTTTTTAATAAGACATCGAAAAATGTGGTTTTCCATGTTATAATAGAGCATGATTTTGCCAAAAAAGGAGCAAGCTGGAGTGGTGGGGTTTTTGAAAATATACCCTGCCTCCAAGGTGGAACCAGATACTGTAACCACCAGAATGATGTGTACGAACCATGTTGAAACTTTCTCTCTGTTACAGAATGAAAAATGCTGATACTTCAAGAGTTAGAAGATTGCAGATAAGAATACAGTTTAGTGTAAAATAATAACAATCAGGCAAAATGTAAATTCCCATTCAACACAATATAATCGATAGAGGAGCTAAAATCGTATGAGCCCAATAATCCAAGTTAAAAACTTCACCAAAAGATACGGCAATTTTACTGCCGTAAATAATATATCTTTTGATGTAGAAGAAGGTAGTGTATTCGCTTTCCTGGGACCCAATGGTGCCGGAAAGAGCACAACAATTAATACGTTGTGTACCATATTTGAAAAAACATCAGGGTCACTTTTGATCGATGGAAAAGATGTTACCGGACAAAAAAGTGAGGTCAGGTCAACCATAGGGGTGGTGTTCCAGGATTCGACTCTGGATGCAAAAATGACCATTGAAGAAAATTTAAAAATGCACTGCGTTTTTTATAATATCCCTAACAGAGAAGTAGAAGAACGCATACAATTTGTTTTAAAGCTGGTGGATTTGGTGAACGAAAGAAAAAAGCTGGTTGCGGCCTTGTCCGGCGGAATGAAACGGCGTGTAGAAATTGCCCGTGGGTTAATTCACTATCCCAAAGTTTTATTTCTCGATGAGCCCACAACAGGGCTTGACCCACAGACCAGGGCCCATATCTGGGAGTATATTATTAAGCTTCAGAAGGAAAGAAATATTACAATTTTTCTTACAACACATTATATGGAAGAAGCAGAAATATGCAATAAAGTTGCAATCATCGACGGTGGTGTGATCGTGGCTCATGATACGCCCTACGCTTTGAAGAAAAAGCACACAAGGGACAAGGCATATATTAATACAAAAAATGAAGCAGAGCTTGAAGGTCTGCTGGCAGAATATGATTTAAATTATATAAAAAGAAATGGCTATTATAGAGTGGAGGCCGAACACCTGGATCGTTTGTTGGAGGTTCTCAGTGCTCATAAAGAATACGTTACCAATATCGAGATAAAGAAAGGTACATTTAATGATGTTTTCCTGGAGATAACAGGCAAAAAGATAAGGGAGGAAGCTTAAGATGAATACTGTGTTTGCATTGTGGAAAAGAGGGCTGAAAGCCTTTGTGAGAAATAAAACAGGGCTGGTTTTTTCCCTGATATTCCCATTTTTCTTTGTTTATGTATTTGGGGCTATCTTTAAAAATGATTTTATTGAAAATCCTATTGCTTATATGCTCTCCGGCGTTATCATAACCACGGTGTTTGAAAGCGCACTGAATTTAGCCTCATCAACCGTTGACGATATGGTCAGCGGGTTTATGAAAGAGGTATTGGTTTCTCCGGCTAAAAGAATTGCTGTTGCAATGGGACAATTATTATCTGCGGCTACAGTCTCTACCTTACAAGGGGTATTGATATTGGTGGTAGGGTTATTGATCGGAATTAAGTTCACTTCCTGGACTACCCCGTTATATATTCTCATGTCAATGATTTTTATTGGGATTGCTTTTTCCGGTGCAGGGCTGTTTATGGCAACCAAGGTTCGTAACGGTCAAACCTTTCAGATCGTCAAGACCGCTGTGACAATGCCCCTTACCTTCCTTTCCGGGGCCTATATTCCCTTATCGATGCTGCCCGATACCCTTAGGTTTGTTGCTTACATGAATCCCATGACTTATGCTACCGCATTTTTCCGCATGATTGTTTTGGAAAAAACTAATCTTTCCATTGCTGAACTTAGGAATGAAGGGCTGGTAGTTGATATTAACGGCTTTACAGTTACCCCATTTATGACTTTTGTTATCATTTTAATCATTGGATTGGTGTTTCTATTGTTATCTACCAGTTCATTCGTTAAAACAGATTTCTCACGCTTGAACAGAAGCGCCACCGATGCCAATGAGCTCTGGGGTTAGCAGTTGGAACAAATATTCCATAAAGTGTGACGCACATTTTGGAACAAGCGTCCTTTTATCTTTTTTATTTCAGGGTATAATAATAAAAATACTTTTTAAGAAGGGAGGGTGATAATATGACTGACCCAAATAGAGTTTCTAATCATTTGATAAATGAAAAGAGTCCTTATCTCTTACAGCATATGTATAATCCCGTGAACTGGTATCCCTGGGGACCGGAGGCATTTGCAAAGGCCATGGAAGAAGATAAGCCTGTTTTTCTTTCCATAGGCTATTCCACCTGCCACTGGTGTCATGTAATGGCTCATGAGTCCTTTGAAGACCAGGAAGCGGCGGAAGTTCTTAATAAGTATTATGTGGCAATAAAGGTGGACAGGGAAGAGCGGCCGGATATTGATTCGGTATATATGTCGGTGTGCCAGGCGCTCACCGGTTCCGGCGGGTGGCCTCTTACGATCATTATGACGCCGGAACAAAAACCTTTTTACGCCGGGACTTATCTGCCTAAATATTCAAGATGGGGATCTGCCGGTCTTTTGGATGTTTTATCCTCCATCCGGACTCTTTGGGAAAATGAAAGAAATAAGCTGCTGGAAGCAGGGGATGAGATAACCGGATACCTGAACAGGGAAGACGAATCCTTAAAAGGCGGGGAAAAGGAACCTTCAAAAGATTTGTTTCTTTCAGCCGCCAGCTTATTAAAACGGTCCTTTGATGAGAGATGGGGCGGTTTTGGAAGTGCCCCTAAATTCCCTATGGCCCATAACCTGATTTTCCTCTTAAGACATTATTTTTTTGAAAAGGATAAGGAAGCCCTTCTGGCCGCGGAAAAAACTCTCAGGCAGATGTACCGGGGCGGCATTTATGACCACATTGGAGGCGGTTTTTCCCGCTATTCCACTGATGAAAAATGGCTGGTGCCGCATTTTGAAAAAATGCTGTATGACAATGCGCTGTTGCTGTACGCCTATACGGAAGCCTTTGCCATAACAGGAGACAGCATTTATGCCCGGGTATCTAAGGGGATCCTTGGGTATGTCCGGGATGTGCTCACTGATGGACAGGGCGGATTTTACTGCGGCCAGGATGCTGACAGCGAAGGGGTGGAAGGAAAGTTTTATACTTTTCAGAAAGACGAAATCCAACAGGTTCTTCAGAGCCATGGAGATGAGTTCTGCAAATGGTTTGGAATCTCAGAAAAGGGCAATTTTGAGGGGAAAAACATTCCAAATCTCATTGGAAATGAAAATTACGAAACCAGCAGCGAAGAAATAAAAGACCTGTGTAAAAAGCTTTATGATTACCGGATAACAAGGACAACTCTTCATACGGATGATAAGATACTGACTTCCTGGAATGGCCTTATGATAGGGGCCCTTGCAAGATCCTATGAGGTCCTGGGAGATGAATGGTGCCTTGAAGGGGCAAAGAAGGCACAAAGGTTTATAGAGAAGAATCTGACCTCTGATATGGGCAGGCTTTTTATCCGCTACAGGGATGGGCAGGCAGTTCACGATGGCCAGCTTGACGATTACGCATTCTATGCCTTTGGCCTGCTGGAGCTTTATGAAGCCACCTTTGATATCAGGTATCTTACTGTTGCATCTGAAATCTCGGAAAAGATGCTTGAGCTGTTTTTTCATGAAGCTCAGGGAGGCTTTTATATGTATGCCCATGACCGGGATAAGCTGATCAGCCGTCCAAAAGAGCTTTACGACGGCGCTCTTCCTTCGGGAAATTCCGTGGCAGCCTATGTGCTGGGCAAGCTCTACCATCTGACCGGAAAAGTCAAATGGCAGAGCGTTCTTGAAAAGCAGGTTTCTTACCTGACCCAGGAAGTGGAGAAAAGCCCTGCAAACTACTGCTTTTCCCTGCTGGCACTCCAAAGACTTCTGTATCCGTCTACGGAAATTGTTTGTGTTTCCGCTGAAGATTCTATATTAAAAGACATACAGGACTTACAAAGAAGCCGGACGCCTGATGTGAGCGTGATATTAAAAACTCCTCTGAACGAGGAAGTCCTGTCTGAGACCGCTCCCTTTACGGCGGATTATCCCATTCCCACTGAGGGAAGTAATTATTATGTATGCCGCAATGGGACATGCAGGAAGCCTGTAGAAAGTATGCAAGAATTAATAAAAGTGCTGGGGTCCCTGTAGGATGTAAGGTGTGCTGCAAAATAAATGAGCCTTGAAATGTCATTTCAGACGAATCAGGGCTTGTTTTTTGTATTTCATTTTAAGGAGGGGCTTTTTTACGGCATCCCCGTCCTTCTCCTGGCATATTACATACATAAAAACTATAGGCTCCCATATAAATAAGTAAGCAGTTTACAAAATGGGAGGTAGTTTGTATGTGCACGGCAATCACCTTGAAGTCCCAGCAAGGAGAGACTTTTTTTGGAAGAAATATGGATTTTTCTTATGACATTGACCCTCATCTTTACATTGTTCCAAAGAATTATCAATGGGATAATGTTTTAAACATGGAAAAAATCTGCAATACCTACCGCTTTATTGGCATTGGACAGGAACTGGATGGGATCCTTGCATTTTTTGACGGAGTCAATGAAATGGGATTTGCGGCGGCCACCCTTTATTTTGCAGGCTATGCAAAATATGATACCATGCCGGATCAAGAATCAGGGGAGCAAATCGCATCCTTTGATTTTCTTCATTATATGTTGGGAAGATGCGCAGATATCGATGATCTGCGGCAGTTGTTAGAGAATCTTTCCATTGTGGGCTTTGAAGATCCGGTAACACAGACCGTTGCCCCATTGCACTGGATCGCAGTTGACCGAAGCGGGGAATGCGTTGTCCTTGAGCTGACGGAAAAAGGCATGGAAGTAATTGGAAATCCCATAGGCGTTATGGCCAACAGTCCTGACTTTCAGTGGCATATGACGAACTTAAGAAATTATATGGAGGCCTCCCCCTATCAGTCTGAGGAGGTTTACTGGGGAAGTGTCCACCTGACTCCATTTGGACAGGCGGGAGGCACCCAGCTTCTGCCGGGAGGATTTACATCTCCGGAGCGTTTTGTCAGGGCCGCTTATTTAAAATCATTTATTCCAATCCCTCAAGACCGCACGGAAGCAGTGGTTTCCTGCTTTCATGTGATGGAGAGCGTTACCATACCAAAGGGGGCAGTCATAACAAGGCTGAATACTTATGATTACACAAAGTATACGGCCTTTATCAATACGGCTACCTGTGAATATTTTTTTAAGACCTATGACAATATCCAGGTGGGAACGGCAAGCCTTTTTGAAGACCACATCCAATTCCCGGATCTTGTGAGCCTGGGAGGATTATAGAAAGTGACCCATCACAAACACAACCTCCATTAAACGGAATGCACAAAAAAAATGGCATATTCTATGACTGGCTTTGGGAGCCGGTCATGGAGTACACCATCAAAAAGTTATTCCAAAAAGGGAGGAGAGCTGATAATAAATTATCAGCTCGAGTATTATGAAAAAAAATCTTATAAGCAATTTGTTTTTACATTTTAAGTATATCCATGAAACATGAAGAAATCATGTTGTTTATGTAAAAGGTTTTTGAATGAAATTTAAACAAAGTATGAACGGATCCAAATTCCAGGACAAGATCTGTTTTCAAATGGGGCTGTACAAACACAGGAGTATTTGATAAAATATAGCCATATGCGGAACCTGACGCAGGCAATGCCTATACAGGCATACCTTTATGTCCCAAACACATGGGCAATAGAGAGGAAAGGGAAAAAACATGAAAAATCCGGTTATAACGATTACAATGGATAACGGCGATGTAATGAAAGCAGAGCTTTATCCGGAAATTGCACCAAACACAGTAAATAATTTTATCAGTCTGGTAAAAAAAGGTTTTTATGACGGACTGATCTTCCACAGGGTCATCAATGGATTTATGCTTCAGGGCGGATGTCCGGAAGGAAGCGGAACAGGCGGCCCCGGCTATTCCATTAAGGGAGAGTTCAGCCAGAACGGTGTTTCCAATGCATTTAAGCATTCAGAGGGAGTGCTTTCCATGGCAAGGGCCATGCACCCCGATTCCGCCGGTTCCCAGTTTTTTATCATGCACAAGGCATCTCCCCATTTGGATGGTTCCTACGCCGCATTCGGCAAGATCACCGAGGGCATGGATATTGTAAACAAAATTGCCGATGTGAAAACGGATTACAATGACCGCCCCATGACCGAGCAGAAGATCCAGTCCATGACTGTGGAAACCTTTGGAGAAGAATATCAGGAACCTGAGACCTGTTAAGGCCATGACCTGGGAACAAGAGATCACAATAGAAGGAAATGTCTTCCAGGTTACCATATCCGACGATCATGAGGCCCTGCGTTCTGCTTTTGCGGAAGGCAGGGCTGTTGTTGGTTTATGGGACAGCCGGCGGACAGATCAGAATCTTGCTCCTGCCGCCTATGTGGTGGAATCCCTTGAGGACATTGACGAAGCATTTTTAGAACGGGTCGTCAGGAGAAAAGAGGGGCTGCCCTGGAATATTGCCAGAACAGAGCGTCTGACCATCCGGGAGTTTATGCCCAGTGACTTTGCTTCCATACCGGATGAGCCTGAGGCCGGGACGTCAGGAGCCTTGTTTTTAAAGGAAGAATCCCTAAAAGATTACATCAGGCATCAATACGGCTTCTATGAGTACGGCATCTGGGCGGTAGTAGACCATGGCACCGGGCAGCTTGTGGGAAAGGCAGGCGTCTCCAATTTAGAGCTTGACGGGCAGGACGAGCTTTTAAAGGCAATAAAAAATAATGATACCCCGGTGGAACTGGGATATCATATCTTTTCACCATATAAGCAGAAAGGGTATGGGAAGGAGGCCTGCAGGGCCATCCTTTCCTATGCCACCTCTGCTGTTTCAGAGAAGATTTATGCAAGGATCCATGAGGGAAATCTGGGGTCAATAAAGCTTGCACAGGATCTGGGGTTTAGGCTTATTGCCCGAACACATAGCGGATCAGTTCCAGGGCTGTGTCTGTATGAGTGGAATTGCTCATAACGGCAAGAACCGGGTCATCGATGATCAGGCCGGTTTTCCCGCTGAAATCCGTGCCGCTTATGAGAAGACCGCAGGCTATTTTTTCGCCGGTCTCCTGATCGGTAATAAAATAGAGGTTCTCTTTCATCTTGTCGTAAAGGTCGGCAGGGAGGAGTTCCTTTAAGTCCACAAATCCGCCCATTTCCCCAAAGTGGTCCATGGTATCCGGCTTTCCGATCATAACGTCCAGTCCCTTGCTGGATATCATGGCGGTTATTTTAGCCAATTGTGCATAGGTAAATTCATTCATGGAGGATTCGTCAAAGGTAGGAGACATGGAGTAGTCCACATCGATCTTTACATCCTCCTTAAGGTCAATGAACTGGCGGAAGCCCTGGTTAAAGTAATCATCTACAGAATCGGCTTCGCCGGCGGGGCTGCTGTTTAAAATGACGCAGGAAAGAGCGGTTTCAAACCGGTTGTTATAGACGGCGGAACCGATGGAAAAAATAAGGGCAACGGCCACAATGACAATGATGATAGGGATTTTGTAATATTCCCAGATGTACCAAAACTTGTCTTTTGCGCTCATATTTTTCAGCTTGTGACCTTCCTCATGGAGGGTGTCCTTTAGGGTTTTGTCTTCGTATGGGGTCATGATTTATGCCTCTTTCTTTTTTATTGCAAGTACTTTTCTGATTATATCATGAACCTGGGATTCATGATGATCAACATTCAACCTTCGCGCTGATGAGCAGGCTCACCTTTGCTTTCTTGGGCTCATTATATCACACAATGTTGGATTTTCATTAAAATAATTATAAAATTTTGGTGAAATAAGGGAGAACGTTTGCTTTTTAAAAGCAAATCCGCTATAATATCCTTTAATGTCATTATGAGAAGGGGAAAAACGTATGTTTTCTGGTTTTTTTAATTATGATAATCCGGTATGGCGGTTTATCGGTAAATTTGGAGATCTGATTCTTTTGAATATCCTGTGGCTGGTGTGCAGCATCCCGATTTTTACCATAGGAGCCTCTACCACAGCCGTATACTATGTGACCCTGAAGCTTGTAAGAGATGATGATGGATATACCATCCGCTCTTTTTTTAAATCTTTTAAAGAAAACTTTAAGCAGTCCACGGTGATCTGGCTCATTCTTCTGGCCGTGGGAGTGATCCTTGGGATTGATGTGTACTTCTTTACCAGATTGTTTACAGGCTCCGGGTCCTTCCGGACGGTGATGCTTACGGTGTTTCTGGCAATGGTACTTATTTATGGGGCTGTTTTTACGTATGTTTTCCCATTGCAGGCCAGGTTTGTCAACTCAGTAAAGCGCACCTTTTTCAATGCATTTTTCATGTCCCTGCGCCATTTATTCCGCACCATTGGAATGATTGCCATTGACGGGGTCCTGGTGGCGGCGGCATTCGTATTCATGGTACCGCCCATGCTGATGATATTCATGCTGTTTGGTTTCCCCCTGCTGGCGTTTATCAATTCCTATATCCTGGCTCCTGTGTTCAATCTGTACATGCCAAAGGAGGAGGAAAGAAGCGACGAGCTGAGACCTTTGTTTGCAGATGAGGATGAGTCTGTAAGCAGCCTGTTGATGGCAAAGGGTGACAAGCTTGGGGAAGAGGCACCTGGGAAAGAAGTAACAGAGACTGAAAACACACAAGATTGGCAGGAATAATTTCTGCCCGCAGCCGTCAGGGACGCACACAGCTCCCTGTCCGGCTGTTTTTTAATCTCTGGATTATGGCATTTTATGGGGATTTCATATTATGGACACCATATGTTCACAAAAAAAAGATATACTTGATAACTGGACAAGGAAATGCCTGGGAGGTGGAATATGACTGAAGAAGAGTATCTCTGTTTTATCCAGCCCTACGAGGATGCCCTTAAGAACATCCGTGTCAGAGTGGAGGTGCTGAATAATGATTACAGAAGGAAGTATCAGAATTACCCCATCCACTATGTCCAGCACAGAATCAAGCAAAAGGAAAGCATTGAGAATAAGCTGGAGAAGAACGGATATGATGCCAGCGCGGATTCGGCCAGAAACTATCTGACGGATATTGCCGGAATCCGGGTCATCTGCTATTTTGTAAGGGATATTTATGCCGTTGTCGGCCTGTTAAAGAAGCAGTCGGATATTGTGATCATAAAGGAAAGCGATTATATTGCCGGTCCAAAGCCAAATGGGTATCGAAGCTTTCACATGGTTTTTGGGGTTCCGGTTTATCACACCGACGGCATGGAATACTATCCGGTGGAAATACAGCTTCGCACCATGTCCATGGACTTATGGGCCAGCATGGAGCACCGCATCTGCTATAAGGGAGAACAAAAAGAACAGGCGGCAGAGGAATTTAGGGAATATGCCATGGCCTTAAGAAAGATGGAAGAAGAGATGGAGGAATTTCTCTGAGATAAAAAAGAGTGAGGGCATGTTCCAAAGTTATGAGTCTAAAGACCATAGCTTTGGAACATGCCCTTTTATTTTATCTTCAGACCATGAATTGCCGTGCTTTTTGGCACAGGCAGACAATAAGGTAAGAATATTATAGATTTCAGACAGAATATTAAATAGCTTTCCGAATTCTGTTTTAGTACTATAATACTATCATAAAATTCAAAAAGGAGAGGGAGCTATGAAAGGAAGAACAGCAGCAATAGCAGCAGTTGTCATGTCGGCCATAATGGGGATGCCACTGACCGGATGCGGGAGCAATGCAACTGGGGGAGACGGGAAAGGGGCAGTTCAGGCCGGCGGAACCGTCACAGACACAGGCAAGGCTGACAGCGAAGACAAGAATATTGTGTTCTGGAATGTGGGGACAGAGGGAGCAGACAAGAAGATTTACGAGTACGCCATGGACAAATTTGAGGCGGAAGCAGGCAATGGCTATAAAATCGATAACCAGCCCACACAAAATGATAAATACAAGGAAAAGCTTGTGATCGCCATGAGCTCCGGGGAGTGTCCGGATGCCTATACCACATGGTCCGGCGGACCTATGAACGAGTACATAAAATCGGGCTTTGCCCAGCCCCTTGATGAGCTGTATGAAAAATATGGACTGAAGGACCGCTTTATGGAAGGCGCCCTGGAACAGGCCAGTTATAACGGGAAAATCTATGGCATACCCGTAAAAAACATCTCCATAGCAGGTATTTACTACAATAAGGATTTATTTGATAAATACAATGTAAAGGTTCCCTCCACCTTATCAGAGCTGGAAAAAGCATGTGATACATTCCTGGCTGAGGGCATCATACCATTTGCTCTTGCCAACGGGCCAAAATGGACCGGCTCCATGTATTTTCAGTGTCTGGCAGCCAGAAAGGGCGGCTTAGAACCATTCCAAAAGGCATGCGACGGCAGCGGAAGCTTTGAAGATGAATGTTTTGTCTATGGGGGAGAAAAGATTCAGGAATGGGTAAACAAAGGATATTTTCCTGATGGCTTTAATTCCATGAGCGAGGATGACGGACAGGCAAAGCAGCTTTTCTATACGGAGGCTGCAGCCATGTATTTGACAGGCTCCTGGAATACGGCTGCCTTTAAAACCGACAGTGAAGAGGGGGGAAGTGATTTCTACAGCAAGGTAGGCTGGTTCAGCGTTCCTGCCGTAGATGGCTCGTCTGCGGATGCTTCCATTCTCTGCGGGACCCTGGGAGACCAGTTCATTTCCTTTAACTGTACCGGGGAAAAACTGGAGGCTGCATTTAAGTTTGCTGCAGGTCTCTCTGATGAAGACACGGTGGAACAGTTTGTGGAAGCAGGCCTGATTCCTCCCTTAAAGGGAATCGAAGCAAAGATCACGGATCCTTTATCCAAGCAGATCGTGGAAGCGGCCAACAAAGCGTCTGCTGTCCAGCTCTGGTACGATCAGTACTTAAGTCCAAGTGTTGCCAACGCCCACTTAGATGGCAACCAGGAGGTTTTCGGCCTTACCATGACGCCTCAGGATGCAAACAAGAAGATGCAGGAGGCACAGCAGGAAATTCTTTCCGGTGAAAAATAAGAGATAAGGCGGTTCTTCGCAGCCGCCTTAAAAATTAAAAGGATGGGTCCCGGGGGTTTCGCCGTTAACAGGCACAAATCCTGTCCGAATAAAACGGACGGGAATGGAAAGGTATGGTTGGTAACATGAAAGGCAAGGCACAGACCATTGGAATACGCAGGCAGAGAAGCACAAACATGGCGGCATTTATCTTTCTGCTGCCGGCAGCAATTATCATGATTGCATTTATTTTCTACCCCATTATGGATTCCTTTATTATCAGTACATACAAGTGGAATGGAATAGCCGCTGATAAACAGTTCATCGGCCTTGCCAACTGGGGGAAGCTGGTGAGAGACAGAAATTTCTGGTTTGCGTTCCGCAATAACATCATCATCATGGTAATGTCCATTGGGATTCAGATTCCCATGGGCCTGGCGGAGGCCACGTTTATTGAATTCCTGGGGAGAAGAGGCACCGTTTTCAAGATATTGTGGTTTATTCCCATGCTCATGTCGTCGGTTGCCATCGGTTTTTTGTTCACCTATGCCCTGGCAGCCAACGGAGGCATGATCAGTTGGGTCTCTCACCTTTTGGGAGGCGGAAATATCGATCTGTTAGGCAACCGGAAAACAGCCCTTATGACAGTTATCCTGGTGATCGCCTGGCAGTTTATCCCCTTTTACATGGTTTACTCCATGGCGGCTTATACCAATATATCCCTGGATGTTTATGAGGCCTCTCTCATTGACGGGGCCACAAAGGGACAGTATTTCTGGAGGATCGCCCTTCCCCTTCTCATGCCGTCGGTAAAGAGCGCGGCCATCTTATCCATGGTGGGGTCCCTAAAGTACTTTGACTTAATTTATGTCATGACAGGAGGGGGGCCGGGAACAGCCACGGAGTTAATGGCCACCTATATGTATAAAAATTCTTTCAGCCAGTTTAATATGGGCTACGGCTCTGCCGTTGCAGGCGGAATGTTCCTTCTGATCACGGCCCTGTCCCTGATGACCATGGGACTGATCAGTGGAGGAAAGGAGGAGCAGACATGAACCAGGATCATAATAAAATAAAGGGAAAAAGTCTGCTGTGCTGGGCAGGAGCCTATGTTTTTGCCGCCGCTGCGGTCATAGCCGGCATTCTGCCTTTTATCTTCATGGTTTTAAACTCCTTTAAGACGAAATTTGAAATGCTGACAAAGGGGGTATTCTCCCTACCCGCATCCCTGAATTTTAAAAATTACCAGGGGGTGCTGCAAGGAGGCTTTGTCCGTTACTTCGGAAACAGCGGCTTTGTGCTTCTCCTGTCCCTGTTTCTAATCCTCTTTATCGCTGCCTGCGCTTCTTACCCTCTTGCCAGGTTCCGGTTCCGGCTCAACGGGCTGGTTTTCGGATTGATCGTAGCCTGTATGGCTATCCCGATCCACATCACTCTGATCCCTGTTTTCCAGATGACGAAAAGGGCAGGGATCTACGATTCCTTGTGGGCTTTGATCGGGCCTGATGTAGCTTTTGCCCTTCCTATTTCCGTGTTCATCCTTACGAATTTTATGAAGGGAATTCCCGTGGAGATCGAAGAATCGGCTGAGATGGATGGCTGCAGTAAATACCGGATGTTTTTTCAAATCATACTTCCCCTTACAAAGCCGGGAATATCCACCCTGGCCATTTACAACGGTGTAAATATCTGGAACGAATTCAGCTTTTCCTATACCCTGACCCAGTCCGTGAAAAACAGGACCCTGCCCCTTGCCGTATGGGATTTCCAGGGTCAGTATGCCATGAATACCCCTATGATCATGGCCGTTCTCACCCTGACGGTGCTGCCCATGATTCTGCTGTTCATCTTTGCCCAGGATAAGCTTATAAAGGGCATGACAAGCGGGGCCGTAAAGGGGTAAACCACGTCCGGGACAGGGCCGGACTGCCTGGAGCAAGGGGGGCTGAGCCTTTGTTTGACAGGTATTCCCTTTTTCTGTATAGTACTTTTAGTATGTGAAATAAGGGGGAAATGATTATGGGGATAAAGGAAAAGTGGGCCCAGAGCTGGACGTACTTAAAAAAGATTCAGTTCTTTCTTATTATAATTATTCTGACAGTGACCTTATCGGCCATCATCGTTTCCATCGTCTCCTCAGTTTCCTTTCTTACGAAACAGAATGAGCAGTATGTGTCGGAGCAGTTGTCAGCCATGACCTCGGAATACGACAGCATCCTGGAGCAGTACAAGGCGGTGGTTTTTTCCCTGGTCATGGATAAACACATCCAGAAGTACTGTTCCTTCTCCGAGGCAAACCGGAATATGAATGAGGAAGCAGGCAATGTATACACGACCCTGCTCAATGTGCTGTATATGCAGAACAATGCCAATTTTATTGTGGTATTCAATAAAAAGGCCGGTTCCTTTATCTACAATGGAGATATGTCCATCATGGAGTCCCGGTTTGATGAGGTCTGGGAAAAGGATTATGACCAAAGCTTAAAGGGCAAGGAAAAGGGGGCTCTCCGGCTGAGCTTTGGGGACAATTATTACCGGAATCACAAATACACCCTTACCCTGTATTTTCCCATTTATTCCGTGACAAACATGGTGACGGAAAAGGGCATGTTGGTCATTAACCTGGAAGACAGCCTTTTGGAGCATTTAAACAACCGGACCCGCTACAATCTTTCCAGCCTGTATTTAACGGATATCCAGGGAACCGTGGTTTCCAACACGGACAGAGTGGAGATGGGAAAAACACTGGCCTTTGCCGACCGCTTAAGAGGAAAAGAGGGAAGCTTCTGGTACGGCGGCAGGCTGGTGAATTACCAGAGGATCGGGGACTGGAATTATTACCTGGTCCACGAGGTTCCCATGAAATATCTCTACCAGAACTGCTACCGCATTG
Organism: Lacrimispora brassicae; assembly: GCF_054772055.1. Taxonomy (NCBI): domain Bacteria; kingdom Bacillati; phylum Bacillota; class Clostridia; order Lachnospirales; family Lachnospiraceae; genus Lacrimispora; species Lacrimispora brassicae. Next base: position 138,507 of record NZ_BRYH01000062.1, read on the forward strand.
TGGTGCTTCTGCTGTGCGTCATGGTGTTTGTTACAGGGATATCCCTTTCCGCCTCCGGCCGGATGGCAAAGGTATTATTAAAGCCAATGAATAAGCTGATAACCAAGATGAACGATGTTTCCTCCGGTAATTTGAGAACAAGAATCAATACGGAGGATATGGACAGGGACAGCCGGAAGCTGGCGGACGGCTTTAATACCATGATGGATGAGATCGACGTTTTGATGAAACAGGTGGCAGAGGAACAGAGGCAGATCGCCCAGATGAAGTTTAACAGCCTTCAATCCCAGATCCAGCCCCATTTTCTTTATAATACCCTGGAATGCATTCACTGGCAGGCCCTTTCCGATGGAAGCGAGGAGATCTCCACCATGGTAAAGGCCATGGCCCAGTATTACCGCATCTGTTTAAGCGAGGGGAAGGATATTATTTCCCTGGAAAAGGAACTGGAGCATGTGAAAAATTATCTGATCATCCAGAACATGCGGTACGGCAACATCATTGAACTGGAAATAGGCATTCCGGATGAGTATATGAGTATCCGGATCCCCAAGATCACCCTGCAGCCCCTGGTGGAGAATTTCCTTTACCATGGGATCCGGGTAAAAGAGGGGAGAAAGGGGAGCGTATCCATCCATATCCGGGAGAAAGGCCAGGACTTATACCTGATCGTGGAAGATAACGGACAGGGCATGAAAGCGGAAAAGGTGAATTATATTAACAGCCATATTTCTGAATTTGACAGGCAGATCGGCTACGGGATCAACAATGTGAACAAGAGGATCGAGTTTCTGTATGGTCCGGGCTGTGGCCTGCATTACAGTCTGAATGAGGAGGGGGGCGTGAAAGTCACGATCCGCCTGAAAAAAGAGGGAAGGCCGGAAGATGTATAAGATATTGATTGTGGATGATGAGAAAATGATCCGCATGGGGATTAAGAATTCCATGCCCTGGGATGCCATCGGGATCGGGGAGGTGTACACCGCTGCTTCAGCCAGGGAAGCCCTGGAGCTTGCCAAAACCCATCGCCCGGAAATTATTATTACGGATATCAGTATGACGGAAATGACTGGCCTGGAATTGATCGAAGAGATCAGGAAGGAAAATGAAGTCTGCAGGATCATCGTGCTGACCGGCTATGACCGCTTTGACTATGCCAGGCAGGCATTAAAGCTTAGAACTCAGGATTTCCTCTTAAAGCCCATTGATGAACAGGAGCTGTTAACATGCATTTACCGCCAGGTGGGAGAGCTGGAGCGCTTAAGAAAGGAGCGGGAAAATGCGGAGCTGGTGAAGCGCACCAGAGGATTTTACCAGCAGACGAGGCTGGAAATGCTCATGTGTGAGGTAATAAGCGGGAAAAAATGGGATCAACAGGAGGAGAAAGAGTTCTTTTCCCAGTATCCCTTTTCCCCGGATCAGGAGATGCGCGCCGGGATCCTGCTTCCGGACATTCCTGCATCCGATAACAGTGACAGCCGGTTTTTCCGCATCTGGACCATCAAGAGCATCTGCATGGGAGTGCTTGATGAAAAGCAGGAGGGCATTACCCTCAGCGACGGAGAGGGGCAGATTCTCCTTGTGCTGTTTGGCAAGGAGTCCGGCGTGGGGGCTGAGGACCGGGCCGGAGAGCTGATCGATCTTTTGGAGAGCGAATGCAGCAGTAAGATACGGATTGTTCTGGGAAGCAGCCAGAAAGGATTTGACAGGTTGAATGTTTCTTATAATGATGCGGTGCATATCCTGAAGAACGAAACAAAGGAGCCGGACAGGATCGCAAGAGTGGAGTGGGAAGAGCGGAGGGACCATATGTTCCGGGAGGCTTACGGCGAATTTAAACGGGCCTTGCTGGCTTCCGTCAGTGATGGGGAACTGTTCATGCATGTGTTTGAGCGTTTCCTCCAGTCCCTGGAATCTTATAATGTGTCCAGCCATTATGCAGGCCGCTGCCTTTTTGAACTGGCTTCTGCCGTTTACTTCACCTATATCGGTGAAACGGGAGACAGGGTAGATGACAGGCTGAATGTGTTCCTTCAGTCCTTAAACGGTATGGACAGGAAGAATTCCGCCTGTCTTGCCACGGCGTTTTTCCAGAAGCTTTTAACAAAGGAGCGGGGGGATGAGTATGAACTGATCCGGAAGGTAAAGACGCTGATCCGGAATGACTTATCAGGGGATTTATCGATTTCCAGCCTGGGGGATCAGGTATATGTGACACCTAACTATTTGTCCAGGATATTCAAACGGGTGACAGGAGAGGGCTGCAACGAATACATCGTTAAAAAGCGCATTGAAAAAGCAAAGTTTCTTTTAGAGACCACATCCTTAAAGGCCGGTGAGATCGCCGGCATGATCGGATATCACGATATTAATTATTTTTCCCTGGCATTTAAAAAACAGACCGGGGTTTCTCCCACAAAGTACAGGGAGAGGTCAAAGGGAAAAAACAACAGGTAACAAAAGGAATACATATCAGGAGGTAGCAATATGGGAAGGGAATATCATGTAGCCTTTAACGGCAGTGACGATGCTGCCGGGACAAAGGAAGCGCCGTTTCGGACTATTTCAAAAGCGGCCGCCATTGCACAGACAGGGGACCTGGTCACGGTACATAAAGGAGTATACCGGGAATGGGTAAAACCGCTTCACAGCGGCTACAGCCATATAAACAGGATCACTTACCAGGCGGCTGAAGGAGAAAAAGTGGTCATCAAAGGTTCTGAACAGATCGATCATTGGGAGAGAGTGGAGGGGACGGTATGGAAAGCCGTCATCCCCAACGGGCTGTTTGGAGACTATAATCCTTATAAAGAGCCATTGGAAGGGGACTGGTTCGTCTATCCGGAAGAGGGCCTTCATCCAGGGGACGTTTATTTAAACGGAAAATCCTTTTATGAAGCAAGGTCACTGGAAGAGGTAAAAAGTCCCGTTATACGACTGGAAGGATATAATCCGCCCTGGACCCGCCACAGGGAGCCTCTGCTTCACCCGGAGGACTCTGTCTACCAGTGGTATGGCCAGGTGGATAAGGAGACAACTACCATTTATGCCAATTTCCATGGGGCTGATCCCAACCGGGAATTGACGGAGATCAATGTGCGCAAGTGCTGTTTTTATCCGGAACGGCCGGGCATGAATTACATTACGGTCCGGGGTTTTGAGATGGCCCAGGCAGCCTGTCCCTGGACTCCGCCTACGGCAGACCAGCCGGGGCTTTTGGGCACTCACTGGAGCAGGGGCTGGGTGATTGAGAATAATATTATCCATGATGCAAAGTGCAGCGGCATCAGCATTGGAAAAGAGGCCTCCACAGGCCATAATTTATGCTCCAGAAGGCACAGAAAGCCTGGTTACCAGTATCAGATGGAGGCTGTTTTCCGTGCCATCCAGATAGGCTGGAGCAAAGAGACCATTGGTTCCCATGTGATAAGGAATAATGTGATTTACGACTGCGGACAGAACGGTATTGTAGGCCATATGGGCTGCGTATTCAGCCGCATTACCGGCAACCATATTTATAATATTGCGGTCAAGCACGAATTTTTTGGCTATGAGATTGCAGGGATCAAGCTTCATGCTGCCATTGACGTACAGATATGCAATAATAACATCCACCACTGTACCTTAGGCACCTGGCTGGACTGGCAGGCTCAGGGAACCAGGGTCAGCGGGAACCTTTACTATTGCAATGACAGGGATCTTATGGTGGAGGTGACCCATGGCCCATATCTGGTGGACAATAATATCTTTGCCTCGGAATATAATTTTGACAACATCGCCCAGGGCGGAGCTTACGTAAATAATTTATGCTGCGGGACCATGCGCAGGGAGGCGGTGTTAAACCGTTCTACCCCCTATCATTTCCCCCATACCACACAGGTGGCCGGTACGGCTCTCGTTTACAGCGGCGATGACAGGCTGTACCAGAATATTTTTGCAGGGGGAGGGCCTTCCTATACGGAGCAGTCTATTTCGGGAACGGCAGGATATGACGGCTGCCCCACCTCTCTGGAAGAATATATCGAAAGGGTACTGGCCATTGGAAACGGGGATGTGGAGCTGTTTGAGCAGGCGGCACAGCCTGCGTATATTGAAGGCAATGGATATTTAAAGGGAGCACCGGCTTTTGAACGGGAAATAAATCATTTCTTAAGTCATAAGGATCCAAAGATCAGGATCGTGGAAGAAGCCGACGGCACTTATCTGGAAATGGAGGCGGAAAAGGGGCTGTTTGAAATCAAGACAGAGATTATAGACACAGAGAAGCTGGGGATGGTACGGATCGTGGAAGCTCCTTATGACGATCCCAATGGAAATCCCGTTGCCATTAATACGGACTATTTCGGTAATCCAAGAAAGGCAAGCCCTGTGGCCGGCCCCCTGGAGGGCTTAAAAGAAGGATATAACAGGATAAAGGTGTGGGGAAGGTAGAAAACCGCGTTTTACATAGCCGTTTGCATTCATCTGAGCAAACGGCTGTTAAAATTTACGGAAGCCTTTTGGCATTCCGGCTTACCGTACAGATGATGTGGCATGATCCGGGATTATAGGGGGATAAGGGATATGATGGGATTTAAAACAGAAAAAATCACATAAAAGGATCAACAGGAAGAATCCCCCGGCAGTGTTCTGCCGGGGAACTTAAGAAGTATGTACATGAATATGGGGAAGCTGGATTATTTATCGATCCGGAAGCCTGAATAGGCGGTCATGCCGTGTTCATGGAGATCCAGGCCGTCTGACTGTTCCTGATCGGAAACCCTTAAGCCTATGGTTTTCTTAAGCAGAGTAAAGATGATAAATGCGGTTATGGCCGTATACACCAGAACGGAAGCAACGCCCAGCAACTGTGTCAGGAAATTGCATCCTTCTCCAAAGATACCGGTCAGCAGGGTACCCAGCAGCCCACAGCACCCATGGACGCCTACTGCGCCTACCGGGTCATCGATTTTAGCGGTCTTATCAATGAATTCAATGGCAAGAACCACTACAAAACCTGCAATTGCCCCGATGATAATGGATTCGTAAGGGGTCACCACATCACAGCCGGCAGTGACCGCCACCAGACCGGCCAGAGCGCCGTTTAATGTCATGGATACGTCGGGCTTGCCGTAACGCACCCAGGTGAACAAAAGGGTGGCCAGAGTAGAAGCGGCAGCAGCCAGATTGGTGTTCATGGCGATGTTGCCGAGCGTGGTGGTGGCAGCAGTTGTGGAACCGCAGTTAAATCCAAACCAGCAGAACCAGAGAATGAATACGCCGAGAACGCCTAAGGGAATGTTGTGGCCGGGAATCGCGTTTGCAGTTCCGTCTTTGTTGTATTTCCCAATGCGGGGACCTACCACCTTAGCGCCTACCAGGGCGCAGATGCCGCCCACCATATGGACTGCGGTAGAACCTGCAAAATCATGGAATCCCATGTCAGCTAACCAGCCGCCTCCCCAGATCCAGTGTCCGGTTATGGGGTAGATGACCACACTGATGGCTGCCGAGTAGACCAGGTAAGAGGAAAATTTTGTGCGTTCTGCCATAGCTCCTGAGACGATGGTGGCGGAGGTGGCACAGAATACGGTTTGGAAAATCATGAATACGGCAATGGGAAGGCCGTTGAATAAACCGTTTCCGTCAGCCAGCGAATAAGGATCAAAGAATCCTGAACCTCCAAAAAGGCCTGCCACATTGTTCCCGAACATGAGAGGGAACCCCAGGATAAAGTAGAAGAGAGAACCGAGAACAAAATCCATCATGTTTTTCATACAGATGTTTCCCGCATTTTTTGCCCTTGTGAACCCTGTTTCCACCAGGGCAAAACCGGCCTGCATAAAGTAGACCAGAATTGCGGCCAGCATGGTCCATATAATATTCAATAGTAAGGTTGTATTTTCCATAATCGTTGCTCCTCCAATAATTTTTGATGGTATCATACAGAATCACAGGAATAAAAAACGGGGATAACCGCTTAAAAAGCAATTATCCCCATTGATAGTTTATTTCTATTTTGTTCTGTATGAAATTAAACGTCTGCTCTTTTTGGGAACTACAGTGCTTCCCGGCCATGTTCACCGGTCCGGATCCGCACCACATCCTGTACATCGTAAACGAAAATCTTGCCGTCCCCGTAATTGCCCGTATTGATCTCCTCTACCACCGCATCAATAATGGGATCAGCCAGTTCCTTGGGCACAACGGTTTCCACTTTGACCTTAGGAAGCAGATTCACATTGTACTTGGTACCCCGGTACATCTGAGTGTAGCCTTTCTGATTGCCATACCCCATGACGTTGCTGATCATAAGTCCGTTGACCTTGCATCCTTCCAGGATAGCCTTCAGGTTTTCAAGCTTTTCCGGCTTGATAATAATTTCCAACTTTTTCATACAGCGCATCCTCCTCTATCTTGTTTACAGCAAAAAAGGGCGATTCCAGTTTTGGAACGCCCTTGTTCGGTATATCAACATTATACACGACTGATTCTTTCTGTCAAATAAATTTTTTTAAAGGGATGAACGAAAATTTTGTAAATAATAAACAAGAATATGAAATACTGGCGGGAATAAAACACTTGTACTTTTTCTTATTTTGGTATATACTAAATACTGTATACAAAAAAATAAGAAAATACAATCCGAAGAAATAAAAAGCGAGGGACGTTTGCCTATGATAAGACATCTGGGATTAAAAGCATACGGAAAGGTTAATCTGGGGCTTGATGTTTTGAGAAAACGGGAAGACGGATACCATGAGGTACGGATGATCATGCAGACCGTAGGCCTTTATGATAAGATCGATATTTACTTGAAAGAGACTCCGGGAGTCGAGGTGGTTACGAACCTTTATTATCTTCCGGTGAATGAAAATAATCTGGTCTATAAAGCGGCAAAGCTTCTTATGGATGAGTTTCATGTTCTCCACGGAGTCCGCATTCACTTAAATAAATTCATTCCGGTTTCGGCCGGTATGGCAGGCGGAAGCAGCGATGCGGCTGCCGTTCTGTTTGGGGTCAACAAGATGTTCCAGCTTGGGCTGACAAGAGAAGAGCTGATGAAACGGGGCGTAAAGATCGGGGCAGACGTACCATACTGTCTCATGAGAGGAACTGCTCTTAGTGAAGGGATCGGAGAGATCCTGACTCCTCTGCCTGATATGCCCCAGTGCCAGGTCCTCATAGCAAAGCCTGGGATAAGCGTATCCACAAAGTTTGTCTATGAGCATTTGGATTTATCTGCCTTAAGAAAAGAGGATCATCCGGATATTGACGGCATGATCGAAGCCATTGGGAACCGTAACATATACCAGATTTCGGAACGCCTGGGAAATGTGCTTGAAACGGTTACCATTCCGGAATATCCGGTGATCGCCCAGATCAAGGATAAAATAAAAGAACTGGGAGCGGTGAATGCCTTGATGAGTGGAAGCGGTCCCACGGTATTCGGTATTTTTACCAGTCCCAGGGCCGCTGAAATGGCTTATGAGGAACTGAGATACGGCGAAGCAAAGAACCTGGCAAAGCAGGTTTATCTGACGAATTTTTACAATACCAGGGAGGTTACCAATGAGCAATGATTTAAAGGTTAATATGAATGAATATCTGCCCCTTCGGGACGTGGTCTTTAACACGCTGAGGCAGGCTATTTTAAAAGGAGAACTGGCGCCGGGAGAGCGGCTTATGGAGATCCAGCTTGCGGAACGCCTTGGAGTCAGCCGTACCCCCATCCGGGAGGCCATCAGAAAGCTGGAGCTGGAAGGTCTGGTGTTAATGGTGCCCAGGAAGGGAGCTGAAGTCGCAAAGATTTCAGAAAAAAGCTTAAGGGATGTTTTGGAGGTTCGCAGATCCTTAGAGGAACTGGCCATTGAACTGGCTTGCCAGCGCATGAGCCAGGAGGCTATAGAGGAACTGGAAAAGAAGCAGGAGGAGTTTAAGAGTGCGGTTGAAAACGGCAGCGCCATGGATATTGCGGAAACAGATGAAGCATATCATGACGTGATTTATAAAGGTACCTGCAACGACAGACTGGTGCAGATGATCAATAATTTAAGGGAGCAGATGTACCGTTACCGTCTGGAATACATCAAGGATGAGGACAAACGCCAGATCCTTCTGCTGGAGCATGACAACATTTTAAGGGCGGTCAGGCAGCGGAAGGTTCAGGAAGCAAAGGAAGCCATGCGGGAGCATATTGACAATCAGGAGATCACAGTATCAAAAAATATCAAGGAACAGGAATAAGAAGGAGAGGCAGCTTATGGCATTTAAGGAGAAGTATCTGGCCGGTGAGATAGAATTTGAAGCCATTGACGATTTTATTGAAGAATGGAATAACAGCAGCATGCCCGAAGGCCTTGCCCGGTTTCTCGGCCTTGATGAAGAGGAAGAGGATTTGTGGATCGAGGAAAGTGATGAAGCCTTAAAGGAGCTTCTAGACAGCAAAAAATAAACAGAACGGGAAAAATTATTAAATAAATATAACCTTTCTTGACAAGGTGACAACGTGTCATTATAATAAATGGCATATTGTCACCTTGATGTGTTTCCATGGACTCACATGAAGAAAGCAGAAAGGAGAGGTGAAAAAATGCCAACGGAGCGGTTTTATCATCTTCCGGCAGCAAAAAAGAAAATAATCCGAGACGCCGCAGTGGGAGAGTTCACACGGGTGCCGTTTGAAAAGGCTTCGATTAACAAGATAATCCAGGCCGCAGGAATATCAAGAGGGAGCTTTTATACTTATTTTGAAGATAAGCGTGATGTCCTTGGATACATTTTTGAAGATGCCGCTGAAAAGTTTCAGAATGGCTGGGTGAGCTGCGCGGAAAGAAACGGCGGCGATCTGTGGAAGACTGCGGAATCGTTTTTGTATTACAGCATAGTCAATACGGAGGAAAATGTATTGCAGCTGGTTAAGAATATTGTTGACAGTGAAAAGATGTTTGGCGTGACCCACCGCTTATGTAGGGAAAACAACCAGGGCCAGAAGGAAATGCAGGAGGTGATGTATCGTTCCATTGATACATCTGATTTTAAAGACCAGAGCATTGAAACCTTTGGAACACTGGTAACCATGATTTTCTTTGAACTTGCTCATTGCATGGGCTGGTATTATCACCATCCGGAAGATGAAGAAAAAATTAAGAAACTTTTCCGGGAAAAATTAGAAATTCTGCAATATGGAATTCGTAAACAACCATTACAATCTTAGTATGGCTAAATTAAGGAGTTAACATGACAAAGAAAAAAATATTCATCATTGCAGGGGCGGTTGTAATTGTGGCGGCTGTGGCAGGCCTGACTCTTCCAAAGATACTGGAAGGAAAGAAGGAAGAGCTTGTGGCAGAAGTCCCGCCTGCCGTAACAGTAGAAAGACCTGAGATCAGGACCATTGAATTAAGCAGTGAACTGATCGGAACCATTGAGCCGGACAGCATTGTCCACGTTACCCCCCTTGGAGCCGGAGAGGTCATAAGCGTAGGGGTTAAGACCGGCGATGTGGTGTCTGCCGGCCAGCTTCTCTGTGTTATCGACACAAAGCAGGTGGAAAGCTCCCGGATCACCACGGAAACCGCCAGAATCACCTATGAGGACGCCAAGAAGAATTTAGGCCGGATTACGGTTCTTTATGCGGCCGGCGATGTGGCGGAAGCAGATTATCAGTCTCTGGTTGATAAGGTGGAAATGGCAAGGCTCCAATATGAGAATGCCAAGATCGCTTATAAGATCCAGACAGAAAGCAGCCAGGTAACTGCTCCTATTTCAGGCCGGGTGGAAAGCTTTGACATCAGCGTTCACGATATGGTATCCCCTCAGACCACCCTTTGTGTTATTTCAGGAGAAGGAGGGAAATCCCTGACCTTTTATGTTTCGGAACGCATTGTAGGAGGATTGAAGGCAGGAGATACCATCAGGGTAGAAAAAAATGGAACCGATCATGAAGCGGCCATTACGGAAGTGAGTACAATGATCGATCCGGCAAGCGGCTTATTCAAGGTAAAGGCTTCCATTCCCAACGGGGATTCCCTGGCAACAGGAACTTCCGTAAAGCTTTACGTCATCTCCCGCAGGGCGGAAAATGTCCTGACGGTTCCCGTTGACAGCATTTATTATGAGGGCGGTAACCCGTTCATTTATACATATGCAGATGGAGTTCTTAAGAAAAATGCAGCGACCGTTGGGCTGGCAGACAATGAGTACATAGAAGTTCAAAGCGGCATTACTGCCGGTGATCAGGTAGTGACCACATGGACCAGCGAATTGTATGAGGGTTCTAAGGTTACCCTTATAGGTGACAATGGAAATGAATCCCAGGCAGCACAGGACACGGCAGAAGCAGAAGGAACCGAGACGGAAACTTCCGGTCCTGCACAGTAGGGGGGCGGTAGAATGGGAATTACTAAAGGCGTTTTAAAGAGGCCCGTAACCACCGTCTTAGTGGTATTATGTTTGCTCGTATTCGGTCTGTCCTCTGTTTTATCTTCTAAAATGGAGCTGACGCCGGAAATGAACTTTCCAATGCTGTTAATCAGCAGCGTTTATCCGGGAGCGAATCCGGAGGATGTAAATGACCTGGTCACCAGGCCGGTGGAAGAGGCTGTGGGAACACTGTCCGGCATTAAGAATGTCCAGTCCAGTTCCCAGGAGAATGTTTCCATCGTGGTGTTAGAGTATGAATATGGTTCGGATATGAATAAAGCATATTCAGACTTAAAAAAGAAGATGGATAATGTTGATCTTCCTGATGACGTGGAAACTCCCAGTGTCATGGAATTTAACATCAGTGAAATGCCTGTGGTGACTCTGGCCGTTAAGGATCCGTCACAGAACAATCTTTATAACTATGTGAACGATAAGATCGTACCGGAATTTGAGAAGATTTCTTCCGTTGCCAGCGTAGGCATGAGCGGAGGCCAGAAAGGCTATGTGAGCGTCCGGCTGATCCCGGAAAAGATGAACCAGTATCATCTTACCATGAATTCCATCAGCCAGGCGATCAAAGCGGCTGATTTTACCTATCCGGCAGGAAATACGGGAGTAGGTAAAAGGGAGCTGTCTGTCAGTACGGGTGTAGAAGTAGGAAGTGTTGAAAGTCTTAAAAAGGTTCCTGTAGTGGCAGGCGGGGGAAAGACCATTTACATGGAGGACATCGCCGATATTACGTCAGCCACTGAAAGTCAGGAAACCATCGGACGGTATAATGGAGAAGATACCATTACCTTATCCATTAATAAACAGCAGAAAAACAGTGCGGTGGATGTATCCAAGTCCATGACCAGGACCATTGAAACTTTAAAAAAGGAGTTCCCAAACCTGGATATCGTAGTTGTTGAAGATACCAGCGACCAGATCACATCCGCACTTAACAGTGTTAAAAATACCATGATCATGGCGGTTGTCATTTCCATGATCATTATTTTCCTGTTCTTTGGAGACCTCAAGGCATCTCTCATTGTAGGAAGCTCCATTCCCGTATCCATTCTGGTGTCGCTGATTTTAATGGCGGCCATGGGCTTTTCTCTGAACGTAATCACCATGAGCAGTATTGTTCTTGGTGTGGGAATGATGGTGGATAACTCCATCGTTGTTATGGAGAGCTGCTTCCGGTCCCAAAAGGGCACCGGCTTTCGGGAATATATGCAAGCGGCTCTGGAAGGTACGGGAATAGTACTGCAGTCCATTCTTGGCGGTACCATTACCACCTGTGTGGTATTCATTCCTCTTGCTCTCCTGGAAGGTCTTACAGGCCAGTTGTTTAAGCCCTTAGGCTATACCATTGTATTCTGTATGCTGGCTTCTCTGCTTTCAGCCATCACCATCGTTCCTCTGTGCTACAGCCGGTTCCGCCCTGTTGAAAAACAGAATTCTCCTATGGGCGGACTTGTAAAGGCCATGCAGGACGGCTACCGCAGGATCGTAGATAAGCTGTTAAATAAGCGTGCAGCGGTTATGATCGTGTCGGTTCTGCTTTTGATCGCTTCCTTTGTTTTTGCCGCCAGGCTGGGCTTTGAGCTGATGCCGGAGGTGGATCAGGGAACGATCACCATTACTGCAGAAATGAAGCCGGGACTTAAGGTGGAAGAGGCAGATAAAATCTTAAAGGAGCTGGAAGGAATCATTACCAGCGAAGAAGATTTAAAATCCTATATGGTCAGCTATGGCGGAAGCGCCTTAAGCTTCAGCGGAGCCAAGAATGGATCCCTGACCGCTTATCTAAAAAGCGACCGGAAGCTGTCCACCAGCCAGATGGTCAATAAGTGGAAAAAAGAAATGAACCAGATTCCTGACTGTAATGTTACTGTGGAGTCCACTTCCAGCATGAGCGGTATGAGCAGTAAGAATGATTTTGAGGTAATCCTTCAAAGCTCCCAGTTGGATAAACTGAAAAGCGTTTCAAACCAGATGGTGGAAGAGCTGGTCCAAAGCCCCCAACTGATCAAGGTCCATTCGGACTTAGAAAATGCGGCACCTGTTATCAAGGTCCGTGTTGACCCGATCAAGGCGGCGGCTGAAGGTGTTGCCCCTTCCACCGTGGGCGGCTTGTTAAACAGCATGCTCAGCGGTTCGAAGGCATCCACCATGGATGTGGCCGGCCAGGAAGTTGATATTAAAGTGGAATATCCAGAGGATTCCTATGATACTCTTGATAAGGTAGAGGGAATCATGATTCCGAACAGTTCCGGCGGCTCTGTGGCTCTTACGGATATTGCTGATATCGGTTATGAAGACAGTCCTTCCGCCATCAACAGGAAGAACAAACAATATCTGGTTACTATAACAGGATCCTTTACCGATGTGGTCAAGACGGCAAAGGATAAAGAAGCGGCAAATAAGGATATTGATGAAAAGATTGTAAATAAATATTTAAGTGATATGGTTATAAGGGCAAAGAACAGTGAGGATGAGTCCATGCAGGAGGAGTTTGGCAGTCTGTTTAAGGCAATTGCTACGGCTGTATTCCTGATCTTCATCGTTATGGCCGCCCAGTTCGAATCGCCTAAATTCTCACTGATGGTCATGACCACCATTCCCTTCAGCTTAATCGGTTCCTTTGGGTTCCTGGCGGCTGCGGGAGTTGCCATCAGCATGCCGTCCCTCCTGGGCTTTCTGATGCTCATCGGTACGGTAGTAAACTCCGGAATCTTATATGTGGATACGGTGAACCAGTACCGGGCCACCATGGATAAGCGGACGGCTCTGATTGAAGCAGGAGCTACCAGACTTCGTCCCATCCTTATGACGACCCTTACCACAGTGGTATCCATGATCCCTATGGCAATGGCCATCGGAAGGAACGGAGAAACCATGCAGGGCCTTGCCCTGGTAAACGTAGGCGGTCTGACAGCTTCCACCATCCTGTCACTGCTCATGCTTCCGGTATATTATTCCATTATGAGCGGTAAAACGGATAAGGGCTTATTGCCGGATTAAGAGGCAGCAGGGAGCCGGGTTTTCCATAAATCCGGTTTCCTGTTGGAAGAAAGTGGATTTCATGTTCTTAGCAGGATATGTTAAAATAATGACAGGAATACAGCATAAAAATCCCAGTTAAGGAGGATTAAGGATGAGAAAATGGAAACAGATCGGAGCATGTTGTCTTGCAGCAGTGCTTGCTGTCATGGGACCGGCAGCCACAGCCTGGGCAGGCAGCCCGGAATTTGCAAGAACTCCTGAAGAGTGGGCAAGGCTTAAGGACAATGTGATGGAATACGAGGAACTGGCTGGCCTGATCCGTGAATATAATGTGACGGTCCAGAAAAACCAGTTGGATATTAATGACAAGAAAAAGGATGACCGGGTCACCAGTGACCAGAATGCCCAGTATTACCGGGATGCGGCCAATGATTACAGAAACAACATCACAGGAGATGACCCCTATAGCGATGCCAGCAATGCGGCAGGTGCCAACCGGGCGGAAGCTGCGGCGGATTCCAATGTGGAGGATATAAAGGTATTCCAGCTTACCTATGACCAGGAAGAAGCCAATCTGGTGGCATCGGCCCAGTCTTCCATGATCACTTATTTTCAGCAGAAGTATGAGCTGGAGAGCACAAAAAGCAGCCTGGAGCTTTTAGAGGCAGTGTACCAGTCTACGCTTGTAAGACAGAGCGCAGGCATGGCGACCCAGGCAGATGTGCTGGGAGCATTGGAAAGCGTTCAGAGCACCCAGGCTTCGATTGAGAAGATGACTTCCTCTGTAGAGGAGACCAGACAGAAGCTTTGCGTCATGCTGGGCTGGAAGTACAACGATATGCCTGAGATCCGGGAAATTCCGGTGGTGAGCATGGAACGCATTGCGGCCATGAATCCAGACACAGATAAGGAAGCCGCCTTAAGCAGCAACTATACCTTAAAGATCAATCAGAGAAAGCTGGAAAATGCCGTGGGTGATGTGACTAAGCAGACCTTGAACCGGACGATTGCCAACAATGAACAGAATATCGGCTCCGATGTGACAAAATGCTACCGGGCTGTTCTTCAGGCAAAGGCAGCTTACGACCAGGCAGGAGCAGAACTTGCCCTGGAAAGTAAAAATATGGATACAGCCCAGAGGAAATTCGACTTGGGTACTTTAAGCAGGCTGGATTATTTAAAGCAGAAAAATGCCTATGACACAAAAAACATCGCCATAAAGACAGCAGAGCTTACTCTGTTCCAGGCGGTTCAGAATTATGATAATGCGGTAAACGGACTGGCTTCGGCAGGAGGTTTATAAGATATGAGAAAGAAAGGCTATTTATCTGCCTGCATGGCAGTGACTCTTGCTCTATCCGCTGTGCTGCCAGTTTATGGGGCAGCAGGACCCGGACAGACGGGAATTTCCATGCCAGACGGGATGACGGAGGAGAAATGGAACAAACTCCAGGATCAGACCATAGAATTTGATGAGCTTTCAGACCGGGTAAGGTATTTTAACCCTGACTTACAGAACATTGTTGATTCCGCCGGAAATGAGAAGAGCAATCAGCAGTATGTCTATGACGAGATAAAAATATATATCCGGGATCTTAACGACAATGCCAAGTCCCTGAAAGATTCTGGCGCTACAGACAGCGTCGAGGGTATGACAGAATACATGAAATTGAAAACCACGGCAAAGATTCTGGGTGACGGTGCTGAGACTCTGGACAAAGTGATCAAACGGATTGATTCAGGGGTTAATAAGAACGTTGACCGTTATTCAAAAACCTTCTCTTCTGCCGTAGGTCAGATCATGATAGGCTATAACAGTGCCCTTGCTAACCGGGAAATGCTCCAGAAGATGCTGGAGGTCAGCAAGGCTGGTTATGAGGCTCAGTCCATAAGCTTTCAGCAGGGTATGGCTACGGAAGCAGATATGCTGGCAGCCAATAAAGGGGTGCTGTCGGCACAGGCGTCACTGGAACAGCTTGACAACACCATTGACGGCCTGAAACGTTCCTTATGCCTCATGACCGGTTATTCGGCGGATGCAGAGGTTCAAATCGGAGGGGTCCCTCAATTGGATCTTTCTCTTATTTCTTCCCTGAACTTAGAGGCAGATACGGCAAAGGCGGTGGGAAATAATTACGACCTGATTGAAAAGCGCCGCGGGGCTTCCGGCCAGACCACAACCGGTATAAAAAGCAAGGAAGCCGGTCTTTCCGAGGGAGAGCAGAATGTTACGGTTGCCATGCAGTCCTATTACCAGGGAATCCTTCAGGCGAAGTCGGCTTATGACGCCGCCTGTACTGCTTATGAGAAAGCGGTCCTGGAAAAGAATAAAGCAGACCGTTCCTATCAGCTTGGCATGGTGAGCAAGCTGGGTCATCTCCAAGCTCAGATGGCATTTTTACAGGCAGAGGGTGCAAAGCAGAGCGCTTATAACACCTTGTATCAGGCCTATAATACATACCAGTGGGCGGTGGAGGGGATCGTTACTGCTTCGGAACAGTAGGCTCCGGCTTCTTGGAAAGCAGTTCGGCCAGTTTAAAACGGATATGGATCTTCGGGCTTTCCCGGTTGATCCTCTTATAATCAGATTCATCCATGGAGCTTTTTAAGATTTCCTTGGAAGTATCCGGTACAACCGCATAAGAAGAATCTGTAAAACAAAGAGGAGGATAAAGGACGCACCACCAGTTGCGTCCTTTTCCTTCGCCTATTTTTACCCGGACGGCCTCATAATTACCGCAGGGAAATACCATGTCTCCATAGGTTTTGGTAGGAAAGTAACAATTGGTCAGTTCCATATGTGCAGGATAATCATATCCCAGTTTTTTCATGTAGTGTTCTGCCTTTTTTTCCAGGCTGTCCTTGTGGGAACGGACATAGCTTTTTGTATCCTCAAGGGATGCTTTTTCTCCAAGTTCCTCATATATTGAATTGAGCAGCATGGTGCGCACTTTTAATTTCAGGGCCTGGTCTTGTGAACTGTCGCTGTTTGCCAATACATGAAAGCGCAGGATTTCCGGAGCGATCCGTGCGGCCAGGGCTTCCTCTTCCCGCCTTCCCCCTGACAGGGTCAGTAAAAATGCAATCAGAAAACAGGTAATACATAAAAATAAATCACGTCTTTGTTTCATTGGTGTTCCTCCTTTTTTCTGGAATCTATTTGTAATTGTTACCATATGTGCTATAATATAAACACTGTAAAGCTGAGAAATTTGTAAGGAGATCAAAATGGGTAGAAAAACTGCGGTTGTATTATTTGGCGGCCAGTCATCGGAGCATATTGTATCCTGTATGTCGGTGGCCAATGTGATTAACCATATTGATAAAGAGAAGTATGATATAGCTTTGATCGGAATCACAGAAGAGGGCCGGTGGATCAAGACGGAGACCAAAGAAGATATTGAAACGGGCATATGGAAAAACGGGTCCGTTTCTGCTGTCATTTCCCCTGATGCCACCATGGGCGGCATCATCTTAATGGATGAGGAAAAGACAGAGGTTCTTAAGGCTGATGTGATATTCCCTGTGCTTCACGGATTGCTGGGAGAGGATGGAACCGTCCAGGGGCTTTTAGAGCTGGCGAGAATACCATATGTGGGCTGCGGAGTGCTGGCTTCCGCTGTCTCTATGGATAAACTATATACAAAGATCATTGTAGATGACTTAGGGGTCCCTCAGGCAGCCTATGTGCCGGTGATGCGCCATGACTTAAAGGATATGGAGACGGTGGTAAATAAGGTGGAGAAGAAATTTTCTTACCCTGTGTTTGTAAAGCCCTCCAATGCAGGATCTTCCAAGGGCGTGAGCCGGGCTGATGACCGGGAGGAGCTTATAGAGGCCCTGGTGGAGGCTGCAGACCATGACCGCAAGATCCTGGTGGAAGAGATGATCCTGGGCCGGGAAATCGAATGCGCTGTGTTTGGAGGCGGAAACCTGCCGGTGGAAGCTTCCGGAGTAGGAGAGATCCTTGCTGCAGCGGAATTTTATGATTTTGATGCCAAATATTACAACTCTGATTCCAGAACGGTTGTAGACCCGGTGCTGCCGGAGGGAGCCGCAGAGCGGGTGAGAGAAGCTGCCAAGGCTATTTTTCAGGCAGTGGACGGTTACGGCCTGGCAAGAGTGGACTTTTTCGTGAAAGAGGACGGAAGCGTAGTATTCAACGAGATCAATACCATGCCCGGATTTACGGCCATCAGCATGTATCCCATGCTTTGGGAATCCGCCGGAATGAATAAGGATGAGCTGGTGGGCCGCCTTATGGAGCATGCGATGGACCGTTACCGGATATAGAAGATACGGGAAGGAGGAATGCCCTGAGGGCATTCCTTTATGCCCAGAAAGCGGGGCAGAAAAGAGGAACGCCCTGGGGGAATACCTTTATGCCCAAAAGGCAGGGCAGAAAAGAGGAACGCCCTGGGGGCATACCTTTATGCCCAGAAAGCAGGGCAGAAAAGAGGAACGCCCTGGGGCATACCTTTATGCCCAAAAAGCGGGGCGGGAAAGAGGAACGCCCTTGGGCATACCTTTATGCCCAGAAAGCAGGGCAGAAAAGAGGAAATGTGATGGCAGACAGAAATTCGCCCATAGGGGTGTTTGATTCCGGCGTAGGCGGGCTTACGGTTGCCAGGGAGATCATGCGTCAGATGCCGGATGAAAGGATTGTATATTTTGGAGATACGGCAAGAGTGCCCTATGGCAGCAAATCCGGCAGCACGGTGATCCGCTTTACCAGGCAAATCATCCGTTTTTTGCTGACCCAGGATGTGAAGGCGATTGTAATTGCCTGCAATACCGCCACTGCCTGTGCCCTTGAGGCCGTGGAAAAGGAAGTGGATATTCCCATTGTAGGCGTGATCCATGCAGGGGCCAGGACCGCTGTCGATTCCACGAAAAACGGGAAGATCGGCATCATTGGAACCGAAGGGACTATACGCAGCGGAGTTTACACCAGAGTGATGAAGGAAATGAGAGAGGATATTGAGGTGACCGGAAAGCCTTGCCCTCTTTTGGTTCCCCTGGTGGAGGAAGGGCTTTTGCATGATTCCGTTACGGATGAGATCGCTTCCAGATATTTAAGTGAATTAAAAGGGAAATATATTGACACACTGGTCCTTGGATGTACCCATTATCCTCTTTTACGTTCCACTGTAGGAAGGCTTATGGGGCCGGAGGTGATTTTGGTGAATCCTGCCTATGAAACTGCCTTGGAATTAAAACAGGTTTTGGAAGAAAAGGACCTTTTATGCGGACCGGAAAGCAATGATGGGGATAAATACCGTTTCTATGTCAGTGACCTGGCAGAGAAGTTCACCAGCTTTGCGACATCTATCATTCCGGGACAGGTAAAAGAGACAAAGCAAATAAACATTGAGGAGTACTAAAGGAGTTTTGACTATGACAAGAGATGTTCTCATCAGTATCAGCGGAATGCAGATTGCAGAAGATGACAGCAATTCCGTTGAGATGATAACGGCCGGCGATTATTTCCTGAAGAACGGCAATCACTACATCCTGTATGACGAGATCCAGGAAGATACAGGTGGAGTGACCAGGAACACCATTAAGATCCACCGGTCGGGGCTGGATATCATCAAACGCGGCAGCTCCAGCGTTCATATGACGTTTGAAAAGGATAAAAAAAATATGTCCTGCTATGCAACGCCCTTTGGAGAGCTCATGATCGGGATCAGCACAAAGGATATCCAGATTAATGAGGAAGAGGACAGTTTAAAAGTACGGGTGGCCTATTCTCTTGATATCAATTACCAGCACGTATCGGAATGCAACATTATGCTGGACATTCACTCCAAGGCCACAGCGGATTTCCGCCTTTTAAATTAAAAAAGGCAAGTACCGTTGGCACTATACCTTTTTCAATCATTTAGAGAATGCAGTCTTTAAAAAGAGGGATCGCACCATATTTGCCTAAAAGATAGTCCTTGGAAAAGCTGGCGTCAGACCGGACCTTTATGTCTGCTAAGGTGTAGAGCTTGGATTCCTGATATTCGTTCATATCCACAAAAGCTACTTCATCCCGGCGGAACTGCTGGTTATTTAATATGGAGATATCATAGGTGGTGAAAAGGAGCTGTATGTTTGAATTTTTTTCCTGCTGAAAAGAATCTATAAAAAACTTTGTGACAGCCGGATGGAATTCGTTTGATATGTTATCAATGATCAGAACGCCGCCTCTTTGGGACAGATGATAAACCTGTATGAATAATTGAAGGTATTTCATTGTACCCAGGGATACCTTTGTGTAGTCCATATACTGCATCCGGTATTCGCCGGTGTCCCTGGATTTGATCAGGTATCCAAGCTTTGGGATTCCCTTATCAATAATAATTTCCTCTGCCGGGATTCCCAGCTTTCTTAGCTGCGCCAATGCATAATTAAGAGCGTCCGGGTTTTCAAGGGCTTTGTATGCCCTTCCATCCATGATCAGATGCCCTGCAAGCTGGAATGGCTCAAGGAAGTCACAGTAATAACCGATCTGCTTGGAAAAAAAAGTTTCAAAAGGCTCCATGACCGCTGTGATCTCCGGGATATCCAGGCACGATAGAACGGAGCTGAATAACCGGTCTCCGAGAGGGCGCATTCCCGCCTTCGAGCGCAAGACCTTTTCATACTGGCGTCCAATGGATATTTCATCGCCGTCCCGTGTGAATACCACGTGGTTATCCACTGCCAGAGTTTCTGTGAGAACTTTCCTGCTGGAGACGGAAAAGCCGTATTCATAGATCTGCTGCCCGCTGATAAAGGACAACTCCATTTCCGTGGGAGTGGAATCTGCATCTTCCGTCAGGAATGGAAGGATCTTGTCCAAAGCGCTGCACTGCAGGATGGACATAAAATGTCTTCTGGGAACATCTTTCAGTGAAAAAAGCTGCCAGAAGATGTAAGAGTGAAAGCTGGCAAAAGCGAGAAAAAGATTGGTTTTCCCGCTGGAGTTTGCTCCATATACTGCCAGAGTCTTAATCAGTTTTTTATTACCCGCCTTTACCAGATGATTTGGGTGTTCCTTGTAATTAACCGCTTTCATATCGATATAAGTTTCATCCAGAAAGGAACGGAAGTTTTTAAAGCGAAAAGAAATTATCATGGTATATTATCCTCCTTTTCGAAATTATACTGTAAAAACATGTAAAAATAAACAAGAATGCAAAAAAAGTTAACTACCATGTGATAATCTCGTCAAGAAGCTGCTGCTGTTCCTGGCTGGAACGGGTGAGATAGATTCTTGTAGTCTCAATGCTTTCATGCCCCATTAGATCGGCCAAAAGTGAGATATCATTAAAGCAGGCCAAAAAGTTTTTTGCAAAACGGTGGCGGAAGGAATGGGGATAAACCGTGTCAGGATTGATCCCATAGCGTTTAGCCAGATGTTTTAGCTGAAAATTAATGCCTCTGGGAGTGATCAGGCGTCCTTCTTTATTTAAAAAGAGAAAACCGCTTTGCTTGTCCTGGCCATGGCACCATTCCAGAGCCTCCTGGCACAGGGAATCCGGGAAATAGATGCGGCGCACCTTTCCTCCTTTGGAATAAAGGTCCAGATACCCCAGGTTTAAATGCTCCACCTTGATCTGAATCAGTTCACTGACCCTGGCTCCCGTTGCGGCCAGAAAGCGGACAATGAAATACCAGAAGTAATTCTTTTCTTCTTTTAATTTTCCTTTTAAAAGCTCATAGTCTTCATTTGAAATAACGGAATCCATGAATGTTTTTTGCTGTACTTTCACGGAAGGAAGATGGTAAGAGGCGATTAATATGTATTCCTCTCCGTTGGTTTCCGCCAGAAAACGCGAGTAGTGATTCATGGCATGGATCCGCTGGTTGACGGTTGCCGGGCGATAGTGGCTGATTAAGTAGCTCTTATATCGCTGGAGACTTTCCGGTGAAATTTCCTTATTCATGCTGAAAAAAAGCCGGACACTGCCCTCATAGGCTGTGACCGTATTGCTTGATAAATTCTTTTTCTTCAGATATTTCTTAAAATCATTGAGTAATTCTTCATTTTCCATAATATTCTACCAATTCACAATTTGATTTACGATCTGTTTTTGTTCTGTGCTGCTTCGGTGAAGATAGATTCTTGTGGTTTCGATGCTTTCATGTCCTAAAATATCGGAAAGCATGGAAATGTCTCCGCAGTTTTCGATGAAATTCTTTGCAAAACGGTGGCGGAAGGAATGGGGGTAAACCACATTGGGATCCAAATCATAGAGGATGGTAAACTTTTTTAGCTGTCCCCGGATCCCGGCAGGCGTAATGGGATCTCCATATCGGTTTAGGAATACGTATCCGCTTACCCGGTCAATCTGGTTCAGCCATTTCAGCGCCTCCACACGAAGGCTTTTGGGTATGTAGATTCTTCTTATTTTATTATCCTTGGAGTAAATATCCATATATCCGCATTTTACATGCTCCACCTTGATCTGGACCAGTTCACTGACCCGGACGCCTGTGGCTGCCATAAAACGTATGACATAGTAATACAGCATGTTACCGGAACGAATCAGACATTTTTTCAAATATTCGTAATCCGCCTGGCTGATGACGTTTTCCAGGAATGTTTTCTGCTGGATCCGTATCATCAGCATTTTGGTAGAAGATAGCTTTAAGGACTCCATGTAGCAATTGAGGGCCCTGATTCTTAGGTTTACAGTTTGGGGTTTGTAATGCTCCATAAGGTAACATTTATAAAGCATGAGGTTATCATGGCTGATCACATGATATAATCCGAGAAATTGTTTTACTGCGTATAAATACACATGAATGGTATTGGAGGACATGTTGTTGAATTCCAGATAGTCATGGAAATCATCAAGGCTCTGCTCCACGGGACTCTTACTCTCTGCTTCTGAACAAGTTACAGTATTTTGGGTTGTCATATTATGTTTTCTCCTTGTCTCATGATGCAAAAATAGGTTAACACAAGTATATAAGCAATGTGTAAATAAATCAAGAAATTTTCGAAAAAACAGTAAAAAATATTGATTAAATACTTGAAAAATGCCTGTTGCTTTCGATAATTTCCAATATTAGAAGTATAATTACCTCGTAATGCAATTAGGAATTTCGAAAAAATATTTCAAAAAGAAAAAAGGAGAGTGCATTAATTATGAGAAAGCAGACAAAATTAGTTGCTGTATTATCCACAGCAGCATTGCTTGCATTAGGCGCTTCCATGTCCTCTTTCGCAGCAACCGGCTGGCAGGAAGAAAACGGCACATGGGTGTACTATAATAAGAGCGGCGACTTGGAGACAGAGAAGTGGGAGAAATCAGGAGATAACTGGTTCTACTTAAATGAAGACGGCGAGATGGCTACCGATGTTGTTGTTGAATACAGTGACAACTACTATTATGTAGATGAGAACGGTGCTATGGCAACCAATAAGTGGGTTTCCGTTGAGAACGATGATTATGACGGCGGCGATGATGATGATGAAGAGCCCATGAATCACTGGTACTACTTCGGATCTAACGGAAAAGCTTTCAAGAGCTCTACTACCGGAAACAGTGCTTCTTTCAAGACTGTCAACGGAAAGAAATATGTCTTTGATGATGAAGGCAAGATGCTGTACGGCTGGATTGACGAAAGCGGAGATCGGGTAACTGGTGATGACAAGTGGCGCGACGGCATTTACTATTGCGGCGATGAGAATGATGGTGCTCAGAGAATCGGCCAGTGGGAGTATCTGGATATCGTAGATAATAGTTATGATGGCACTGTTGATCCTGGTGTTTCCAGTGACAATTTATTTGACGATGAAGATCAGACCCGTTATTTCTATTTCAAGACCAACGGTAAGAAGATGACCAGCGAAAAAGGTAAGACCATTAATGGTAAGAAGTACAGCTTTGATGCAGATGGCCGTATGAATGCTGAATGGGTTAACTGGGAGGCTACTCCTAGCGAGACAAAAGCAACAGACAGCACTGCTACTGACAGCCAGGGAAATGCTGTATATACCAAAGGATTCAGATATTACGGAAACCCTGAAGATGGCGCCAGAGTAACCAAGGGCTGGTTCCAGGTTGTGCCTGATTCTTATTTAAGCAAAGATGATTATGATGATGATGAAAATAACTGGTACTATTCTGATAAGGATGGGAAATTAGTTGCATCTGAAATCAAGACCATTAATGGCAAGAAATATGCATTCGATTCCTATGGTGTAATGAAGGATGGCCTGGTTGCTATTAAGTTTATTGGAAACAGCACAACTGACATTGAAGATGTTGCAGGTGATGATGACTTATCTGCTTACAACTTTGATACAGAAGATGAATTCAAGGATAATGTATCCGATCTTTATACGGAAGCGCATTACAAACTGTATTATTTTGGCGGCGGCGATGACGGTGCTATGAAGACCGGCAAGCAGAACGTTACCATTGACGGAGATTCTTTCCAGTTCTTATTCAACAAGTCCGGAAGCACAAAGGGACAGGGTAAACTTGGCGTAGATGATGACAAGTATTACCTTGGAGGTATGTTGTTAAAGGCTGATAAGGATGATAAGTATTCTGTAGTTAAGGCTACCACAGTCGATGGAGCATATACAGAGATTAAGCTTCTGACAACAGAGAAGTTCTTAGATGATGTAGAAGTTGAGAAAGTAAACAAAACCGGATATGATGAGTATTATGAGGTTAAAGCTGCAGACAAGACAGAAGGTAATAAAACTGTAGTATATAGACTGGTTAATACCTCTGGTAATGTTCAGAAGAGCAAGAGCAAAGCAAAAGATGGCGATGATCGTTGCTACAAGGTAGAAAGCAACAAAGTGATCACAGCAGTATTTGTAGAAGATTAATTCATCATTGAATGAAATAATTTCAGTTGCCTTTCAGGGGCCGTTGTACCATGGTTGAGAAATCAACCTGGGGCAGCGGCCCCGTTTTTATGAGAAATTCAATAAAAAATGCCGCTTCCTGACGAAATTACAGTCAGGAAGCGGCATTTTCAGATTATATGAATTTAACTGATATATGAATTTAGCATCCACAGAAGCTTCTGGTATTCGGCCAGATAACCGTTAAATTGATCTGCAGTTGCTCCATCGCCATCTTCTTCGGCCAGCTTAACGATTTCCTTTGTATCCCGGATCCAGTATTCCACATCTGAAATCAGGCTTTTAATGGTTTCATCTGAAGAGATAGGAACGTCCTCCAGTTCTTTTACGGAAGTGAGAGCCAGTGCCTTCTTTAAACTGCCGACAGGGGAACCGCCCAATGCCAGCAGCCGCTCCGCCACATCATCCATTATCCCGGCGGTCTGGTCATACAGTTCTTCCAGCTTTCCATGGAGAGTGAAGAAGCTGCGGCCTTTTACATACCAGTGCAGGTTGTGGAGCTTGATATACATGACCTGTTGGTTAGCCAGATACTCATTAAGTTTTTCATATAAATTCTTGCTCATTAGATTCCTCCTTTATCTAACCTTTCATTACGTTTTCATAATTAGCTGCAACAGCCTTCCAGTCAATTACATTAAAGAATGCTTTAATATAGTCGGCTCTAAGGTTTTTATACTTCAGGTAATAGGCGTGTTCCCAAACATCAATGCCCAGAATAGGGGCAAAACCTTTGCCTTCCATAAGGGGGTTGTCCTGGTTGGCACTGGCGGATAGGGTGAGCTTGCCATCCCGGTTTGCCGACAGCCAGCCCCAGCCGGAACCGAACTGGCCAGCAGCCAGGCCGCTTAACTGATTCTGAAAGTCAGAAAAGCTGCCAAAGGTCTTTTCCAGTTCATCTTTAAGGAGGCCAACAGGCTGTCCTCCGCCGTCAGGGCTCATGGTGGAAAAATACAGGTTATGGTTGTGGAAGCCGCCCCCATTGTTTCGAATGGCCTTTCTGAGAGCTTCATCGGAAATGCTGTCCAGGGAGGAGAGGAGGGCGGTAATTTCTTTGTCTTCAACACCGGCCTTCTGGGCTGCGTCATTTAAATTTTTGGTGTAAGCTGCGTGATGCTTGGAATAATGGGTTTCCATTGTGAGAGCATCAATATGGGGTTCTAAAGCATCATATGCGTAGGGTAATTGTATTTGATTAAACATAGTAGTTCTCCTTTCGTTTCTAAATTTATATTGAAAAAGTTATCTTAGTAAGAAGGTTAGTTTTAACTAACTACCTTGTGGCTTAATTGTATATCATATATATGGTTTTGTCAATTGGTTTTTTAAAATTTAATTGAAAACAACTATGATAATTATGTTTATCAATAAAATGTCTTAAAGTTGAGATTAATATGAGATTAAAACTGAATTAAAAGAAAACTGTGATCTCTATTTTTATTTGGTAACAGAAAAATATTGATACACATTTTCCGACAAGAGCAAGTATACATTCTGGAAAATTCTGTAAATTAGTTGGTGTTTCTTCCTAATATATAAGGAGGCAGGACAGGCTTTTTTCATAAACTCATTTCCCGGAAGAATCCAGATCATATTTTATGCCTGGGGAATCCTTTTTCATTAATAAAAAATGCCGGAGTGCGGTTTTAATCGCGCTTCGGCATTGGGCTCAGATCTTTTTTAGTGCAGATCACTTTCTAAAAAACGGGTATTGATGTATTGGTAAATACAGAAATCAGATATCTTACTTTCCGCCCTTCTTAAACCTGTCCAAGAATGTCTTCTTTTTTGGTGCCGGAGGAACCGCTTTGCCGCGGAGGCTCTTGATCTCGGTTATGTAGATACCGCTTACAACAACCTTGGCTTCTGTCTTAACCGGAAGCACCTCAAACACCTTGGCGTCAGCGATCAGTGTCATAACCTTTGGACCGACCTTTGCCTTTACAATGGGCAGCTTTGTGCGGCGCATATACCAGGGGGTTTGTTCATACACGATCTTAGGAAGCCCTGCATCCTTTAGCTTCATTTTCTTTTTATCGATTACCAGCATGGACACGGTCTGTGCTGCAGCATCCAATGCCTGCTGCTGTTCCACCTGACGCTTTTCCAGCCTTTTTCCAAGAAAATAAAGGACTGCCAGAGCCACGGCTGCGATAAAAAGAATCACTAATAATACGTTTAAAAATGTGCTCACCGGGAATACCTCCAATAGTTCATTTTATAAATTGGGCCTATCTGCAATAGTATAACACATTTTTTTGGAAAATACAAGTAAAAAATGCTTGACACCTTGACAATGCCGTGATATTATGGAATGTGCACTATTGTGGATTTGTGTGCCTTAAAGGCACATCTATGCCCAAAAACAGAAACGATTAGAAAGAAAACAGGGGTGAAACGTCAATGGAGAAAAGCAGAATGCGTCCGGTCCCAGCCGGTAAGAGCCTGAGAATGAGCTTCTCAAGACAAAAAGAAGTGCTTGAGATGCCAAACCTGATTGAGATTCAGAAGAATTCCTATCAGTGGTTCCTTGATGAAGGATTAAAGGAAGTCTTTGAAGACATCTCTCCGATTGCAGACTTTGCGGGACACTTAAGTCTTGAGTTTGTCAACTTTACATTATGTAAGGATGACATCAAGTACACAATAGAAGAATGCAAGGAAAGAGATGCAACCTATGCGGCTCCTTTAAAGGTAAAGGTAAGGCTTTGCAATAAAGATAAAGATGAAATTAATGAACATGAGATCTTCATGGGTGATCTTCCGCTTATGACAGATACCGGCTCCTTCGTGATCAACGGTGCCGAGCGAGTTATTGTAAGCCAGTTGGTACGTTCCCCAGGTATATATTATGGTATTGAACACGATAAGGTAGGAAAAGAGCTTTATGCCTGTACGGTAATTCCAAACAGAGGTGCATGGCTGGAGTATGAAACAGACTCCAATGATATTTTCTATGTGCGTGTGGACAGAACCAGAAAGGTTCCTGTAACCGTTCTGATCCGTGCCCTGGGCTTTGGTACTAACGCAGAAATTATTGAACTGTTCGGTGAGGAACCGAAATTATTGGCCAGCTTTGGTAAGGATACGTCCGATAACTACCAGGATGGCTTATTGGAGTTGTATAAAAAGATCCGCCCAGGTGAACCTTTATCTGTTGATAGTGCTGAAAGTTTGTTAAATAGTATGTTCTTTGACCCCAGAAGATACGATCTTGCAAAGGTCGGAAGATATAAATTCAATAAAAAGCTTCATTTTAAAAACCGTATCACAGGCCATGTTCTTGCTGAGGATGTGGTTGATACCACGACCGGCGAAATCCTGGCAGAGGCTGGAATCACAGTAGACAAGCAGCTTGCAACCGATATTCAGAATGCAGCGGTTCCTTATGTGTGGCTGGAAGGAGTGGAGCACAAACAGAAGGTTCTTTCCAACTTAATGGTTGATCTGTCCTCTTTTGTAAGCTTTGATCCAAAGGAAGCAGGTGTTACAGAATTAGTATTCTATCCTGCCCTTGAAAAAATCCTGGCAGAAGCTGGAAACGAAGATGAAGAGGCTCTTAAAAGTGCCCTTCACAGAAATGTAAATGAACTGATTCCCAAGCACATCACAAAGGAAGATATCCTGGCATCCATCAATTACAACATGCATTTAGAAGAAGAGGTGGGAGCGGCTGATGATATCGACCATTTAGGAAACCGTAGAATCCGTGCCGTTGGCGAGCTTTTGCAGAACCAGTACCGCATCGGACTTTCCAGAATGGAGAGAGTGGTACGGGAACGTATGACAACACAGGATATGGATGGCATCACGCCCCAGTCCCTGATCAATATCAAGCCTGTCACAGCAGCAGTGAAAGAGTTCTTCGGAAGTTCCCAGTTGTCCCAGTTCATGGATCAGAACAACCCGCTGGCAGAGCTGACTCATAAGAGACGTCTGTCCGCATTGGGACCTGGCGGTCTTTCCAGAGACCGTGCCGGATTTGAGGTACGAGACGTTCACTATACCCATTATGGCCGTATGTGCCCCATTGAGACGCCTGAAGGTCCTAACATCGGTCTGATCAACTCTCTTGCCACCTATGCAAGGGTAAACCAGTATGGATTTGTAGAAGCTCCTTACCGTCTGGTGGATAAGACCAATGCCCAGAACCCGGTGGTCATTGATGAAGTCGTTTACCTGACTGCTGATGAAGAAGACAATTTTGTGGTTGCTCAGGCAAATGAGCCTTTGGATGATGAAGGCCACTTCGTTCATAAGAATATTTCCGGACGTTTCCGTGAAGAAACTTCCGAGTTCCAGAGGAAAAACATTGACCTTATGGACGTTTCTCCTAAGATGGTATTTTCCGTTGCAACTGCCATGATCCCCTTCCTTGAGAACGATGATGCCAACCGTGCGCTTATGGGATCCAACATGCAGCGTCAGGCCGTGCCTTTGTTAACAACGGAGACACCAGTAGTAGGAACCGGTATGGAATCCAAGGCAGCGGTAGACTCCGGTGTTTGCGTGGTTGCCAAAAATTCCGGCGTTGTGGAGCGTTCCGCTTCCAATGAAATCATCATTAAGAGAGACTCTGACGGCGGAAGGGATGTTTACCGCCTGACCAAATTTAAGAGAAGCAACCAGTCCAACTGCTATAATCAGAAGCCTATCGTATATAAGAACAGCCATGTGGAAAAGGGAGAGGTTATTGCAGACGGCCCGTCCACTCAGAACGGTGAGATCGCCCTTGGCAAGAATCCTCTGATCGGATTCATGACCTGGGAAGGTTACAACTACGAGGATGCGGTCCTTTTAAGCGAGAAGCTGGTTCAAGAGGATGTTTATACCTCTGTACACATTGAGGAATATGAGGCGGAAGCCCGTGACACCAAGTTAGGGCCGGAAGAGATCACCAGAGATGTTCCGGGCGTGGGCGAGGATGCCTTAAAGGATCTTGATGAAAGAGGAATCATAAGAATCGGTGCTGAAGTCCGTGCCGGTGATATTCTGGTTGGAAAGGTTACTCCCAAGGGTGAGACAGAGCTGACCGCAGAAGAACGGCTGTTACGTGCCATCTTCGGCGAGAAGGCAAGAGAAGTCCGGGATACCTCCTTAAAGGTTCCCCACGGAGCCTATGGAATCATTGTGGATGCAAAAGTATTTACAAGAGAAAACGGCGATGAGCTTTCACCAGGTGTGAACCAGACCGTCCGCATTTACATTGCCCAGAAGAGAAAGATCTCTGTAGGTGATAAGATGGCCGGACGTCACGGAAACAAGGGTGTTGTTTCCCGTGTGCTTCCGGTAGAAGATATGCCGTTCCTTCCTAATGGACGCCCTCTTGACATCGTATTAAACCCTCTGGGCGTGCCGTCCCGTATGAACATCGGGCAGGTGCTTGAGATCCACTTGAGCCTGGCGGCAAGGGCTCTTGGATTTAACGTATCCACTCCTGTATTTGACGGAGCAAACGAGATCGACATTATGGATACCCTGGATGTAGCCAATGACTACGTAAACACGGAGTGGGAAGACTTCCAGGAGAAATACAGCGAAACATTGAAGCCTGAGGTTATCCAGTATCTGGGTGATCACCAGGATCACAAGGAATTGTGGAAGGGCGTTCCCATTAACCGTGACGGTAAGGTCCGCCTTCGCGATGGCCGTACCGGGGAGTTTTTTGACAGCTCGGTTACCATCGGCCACATGCATTATCTGAAGCTGCATCATCTGGTTGACGATAAGATCCATGCCCGTTCCACAGGACCATACTCTCTGGTTACCCAGCAGCCTCTCGGCGGTAAAGCCCAGTTCGGCGGCCAGCGTTTCGGAGAGATGGAGGTTTGGGCTCTGGAGGCTTATGGCGCTTCCTATACACTGCAGGAGATCATGACTGTGAAATCCGATGATGTGGTAGGGCGTGTGAAAACTTACGAGGCCATCATCAAGGGTGATAATATTCCTGAGCCGGGAATTCCGGAATCCTTCAAGGTATTGTTAAAAGAGCTTCAGTCTCTGGCGCTTGACGTGAGAGTGCTGCGCGATGACAATACAGAGGTTCAGATCGCGGAAAGCACTGAGTATGAAGAAACAGACTTAAGGTCCATCATCGAGGGCGATAAGCATTACCGGGAAGAAGAATCCTTTAGCAACTTAGGTTACCAGAAACAGGAATTCAAGAATGACGAACTGGTAACTGTTGAGGAAGAAGAGGAAATAGAGGAAGTCGAGGAAGTCGAGGAAGTAGAGGAAGCAGACGGTGTCGACGATTCTCTTGAGGATTTCGATGACGTGGAATTTGACGATTCAGACGAAGAATAATAGAAGGGAGAAGCGCTCATGCCTGAAAACAATGAAACTTACCACCCAATGACATTTGATGCCATTAAGATCGGTCTGGCATCTCCGGAGAAGATCCTGGACTGGTCTCATGGTGAGGTGAAAAAGCCTGAGACAATCAACTACAGGACCTTAAAGCCGGAAAAAGATGGTCTGTTCTGTGAACGGATCTTTGGACCCAGCAAGGACTGGGAATGCCATTGTGGTAAATATAAAAAAATCCGGTACAAAGGCGTTATCTGTGACCGGTGCGGCGTTGAAGTAACAAAAGCCAGTGTCCGCAGGGAACGTATGGGCCATATCCAGCTTGCAGCTCCTGTTTCTCATATCTGGTATTTTAAGGGGATTCCCAGCCGTATGGGCCTGATTCTGGATATTTCTCCAAGGACCCTGGAAAAGGTGCTGTATTTTGCCTCCTATGTGGTGCTGGAAGCCGGTAATACGGGACTGCAGTACAAACAGGTCTTATCGGAAAAGGAATACCGGGAAGAAGTAGAAAAATACGGCTACGGTTCCTTCCGTGTAGGAATGGGAGCGGAAGCCATTCTGGAACTTTTGCACTCCATTGACCTTGAAAAGGATTCTGAGGAATTAAAGAAGGGGTTAAAGGAAGCTACAGGGCAGAAACGTGCCAGAATCATCAAGAGACTGGAAGTAGTAGAGGCATTCCGCAGCTCCGGCAACCTTCCGGAGTGGATGATTATGACGGTGGTTCCGGTGATTCCCCCGGATATCCGTCCTATGGTACAGCTTGACGGCGGCCGTTTTGCCACTTCAGACTTGAATGATTTGTACAGAAGAATCATAAACCGCAACAACCGTCTTGCCCGCCTGCTGGAGCTGGGCGCTCCGGACATCATCGTCCGCAACGAAAAGCGTATGCTTCAGGAAGCGGTAGATGCCCTTATTGACAACGGCAGACGTGGAAGGCCGGTAACCGGACCTGGAAACCGTGCCTTAAAGTCCCTTTCCGATATGTTAAAGGGAAAACAGGGACGTTTCCGCCAGAACCTTTTAGGAAAGCGTGTGGACTATTCCGGACGTTCCGTTATCGTAGTAGGACCGGAGCTTAAGATTTACCAGTGCGGTCTTCCCAAAGAAATGGCCATTGAGCTGTTTAAGCCATTCGTTATGAAGGAGCTGGTTGCCAACGGAACCGCTCATAATATAAAAAATGCAAAAAAGATGGTAGAGCGTCTTCAGACAGAGGTATGGGATGTGCTGGAAGATGTAATCAAAGAGCATCCGGTTATGTTAAACCGCGCGCCTACCCTTCACAGACTTGGTATCCAGGCGTTTGAGCCTATCCTGGTAGAAGGTAAAGCCATTAAGCTTCACCCCCTGGTTTGTACCGCGTTCAACGCCGACTTTGACGGAGACCAGATGGCGGTCCACCTGCCACTTTCCGTGGAAGCTCAGGCAGAATGCCGTTTCCTTCTGTTATCACCCAATAACCTGTTAAAGCCATCTGACGGCGGCCCTGTGGCAGTTCCTTCTCAGGATATGGTTCTGGGAATCTACTACCTGACCCAGGAAAGACCGGGAGCCAAGGGAGAAGGCATGGTGTTTAAGAGCGTTAATGAAGCCATTCTCGCTTACGAAAACCAGGCAGTTACCCTTCATTCCAGAATTAAGGCCAGAGTGAGCAAGAAAATGGCAGATGGAACCACAATGACAGGATCCGTAGAATCAACCGTAGGCCGTTTCATTTTCAATGAGATCGTTCCTCAGGATCTTGGCTTTGTTGACAGGTCTGTTCCAGGCGACGAGCTTCTGATGGAAGTGGATTTCCATGTAGGAAAGAAACAGCTAAAGCAGATCCTTGAAAAGGTTATCAATGTCCACGGTGCGGTTCAGACTGCAGAAACCTTAGATGACATTAAGGCCATCGGTTATAAGTACTCCACAAAAGCGGCTATGACCGTATCCATTTCCGACATGACCGTGCCGGAAAGCAAGCCAAAACTCATTGCCGACGCACAGGCAACGGTTGACCAGATCGCAAAGAACTTCCGCCGGGGCCTTATTACGGAGGAAGAGCGTTATAAAGAAGTAATCAACACATGGAAAGTTACTGATGACCAGTTGACTCATGACCTGCTGACCGGACTTGATAAATACAACAACATCTATATGATGGCCGATTCCGGAGCCCGTGGTTCTGATAAGCAGATCAAACAGCTTGCAGGTATGCGTGGACTTATGGCCGATACTACCGGCCACACCATTGAGCTTCCTATTAAGTCCAACTTCCGTGAAGGTCTTGACGTACTGGAGTACTTTATCTCCGCACACGGAGCCCGTAAAGGACTTTCCGATACAGCTCTGCGTACCGCTGACTCTGGTTATCTGACCAGACGTCTGGTAGACGTTTCCCAGGATCTTATTATCCGTGAGATCGACTGCTGCGAAGGCAAGGATTCGCCGTTTATGGAGATCAAGGCCTTTACAGACGGCCAGGAAACCATTGAAGGCCTGCAGGAACGTATTACCGGACGTTTCATTGCAGAGACCATTACTGATCCGGATACAGGGGAAGTCATTGTCAAGGCAAATCACATGTGTACGCCAAAGCGTGCATCTGTGGTTATGAACGTGTTAAAGAAGCTTGGACGTGATTCCATAAAGATCCGTACCGTTTTAACCTGTAGATCCCATCAGGGCGTGTGCGCAAAATGTTACGGCGCAAACATGGCTACCGGACAGCCGGTTCAGGTAGGCGAAGCAGTCGGTATCATTGCTGCCCAGTCCATCGGTGAACCTGGAACCCAGCTTACCATGCGTACCTTCCATACCGGCGGTGTTGCCGGCGGCGATATCACACAGGGTCTTCCCCGTGTAGAGGAGCTTTTTGAGGCACGTAAACCTAAGGGCCTTGCGATTATCGCAGAGTTTGGCGGCGTGGTGGCCATTAAGGACACCAAGAAAAAGCGGGAAATCATCATAACGGAGAACGAGACCGGCAATTCCAAGACCTATCTGATTCCTTACGGATCCAGGATCAAGGTTCAGGATGGCCAGGTACTTGAGGCCGGCGATGAGCTGACAGAAGGTAGTGTGAACCCCCATGATATCTTAAAGATCAAGGGCGTCCGCGCCGTCCAGGATTATATGATCCAGGAAGTTCAGCGTGTATACCGCTTACAGGGCGTGGAGATCAACGATAAGCACGTTGAAATGATCGTAAGGCAGATGCTTAAGAAGATCAAGATCGAGGAAAGCGGAGACAGCGATGTGCTTCCGGGAACCTCCATGGATGTTCTGGATTACAATGACTTAAATGAATCCCTTCTTGCAGAGGGAAAGAACCCGGCAGATGGAAAGCAGGTTATGCTTGGTATCACAAAGGCATCTCTGGCAACTGATTCCTTCTTATCTGCGGCCTCCTTCCAGGAGACCACAAAGGTTCTGACCGAAGCTGCCATCAACGGCAAGGTGGATCACTTGATCGGTCTGAAGGAGAACGTAATCATCGGTAAGCCGATTCCGGCAGGTACCGGCATGAAGCGTTACCGTACCATCGGACTGAATACAGATGCCGCTTTCGAAGGAAAGGATGAGATCACTTTGTCAGAGCCTGATGAAGAGATTCTCCTGACCGACGATGGATTTGATGAGGCGGAAGAGGTTCTGGATATTGATGATACTGTGATAGAAGAATAAATAGATAAATAAAAAGTCCTTGGCAGATTAGACTGCCAGGGACTTTTTTATTGTTGGGCCGGTTGCATTCCGACGAGAGAATTTGCTTTGCAGATTTTTTATCTATGACAATATTTTGTGATATTTGCACAAAAAAATAGAGTTTTTCTTTCATTGCTAATGTTATAATTGTGAAAAAGAGGAGGTAAAAAGAATGAGAAGTTTTGAACAGAAAGTGTTTCCATACCTTTTGCTGGCACCGACTCTGGTGATTTTTGGGCTGTTTCTGTTTTTTCCTGCCATCAATGGATTGTGGATTTCTCTGACAAAATGGGATGGGGTGAATCCACAGAAGTTTGTGGGAGTTCAAAACTATGTTAAGCTTTTGTCAGACAGTGGTTTCTGGGGATCTTTTTTCCGGACTATATTTTTTACCGCAGTTTCGGTTCCCCTTGTGTATGTGTCATCCCTGGGACTGGCTGTGCTTTTGACCGGAAGTGTTAAGAAGAGTGATTTTTTTCGGGCGGTATTTTACTGGCCCACTATGATTTCCAGTATTGTGGTGGGATTAACCTGGAGATTTCTCCTGGGAGAGGATTTTGGGGTCATCAATTATTTGCTGACTTATGCAGGAAAGGTTCCGGTTAAGTGGCTGACCGATCAGAATAATGCCATGGGAGTAGTGATTTTTGTTACGGCCTGGAGCATGTCCGGTTATTATATGGTCATGTTCGTTTCTGGGATTAAGTCTATCTCTGAGACTTATTATGAAGCTTCCAGAATCGATGGTGCAGGGCCTTGGCATCAGTTCTGCTATATTACCCTCCCCCTTTTAAAGCCTACCAGCCTGCTGGTCATTGTGCTTTCCACGGTTACCATTATTAAAACATATCCTCTTGTATATGCCCTGACACAGGGTGGTCCGGCAGGGGGCACAAAATTCATGGTTCAGACCATTCAGGAGACGGGGTTTGAGAAGAATCAGATGGGGTACGCCAGTGCCATGACCATGATCCTGTTTCTCCTCTTAGCTATGTTTACCATATTACAATTTAAGATCAACAAGGGAGGAGAACAGGATGCAAACTGATAAGAAGAAAAGATTTTTAGCAGGAATCACCTGGGCGCTCTTACTGTTTCTTACATTCCTGTTTCTGATGCCCATTGTCTGGGTGATCTGCTCTTCCTTTAAAAGTGCAGGGGAGCTGTTTGCCTGGCCGCCCAGCTTATTTGGCAGAAGTCCTTCTCTTGACAACTACCGGAGGGCTTTGGAAGAGGGGCATTTTGGCGTTTACTTTTTAAATACTGTGTTTATCAGTCTGGTTGCCACATTTCTGACCATTGTGGTAAATGTGATGTCTGGCTATGCCTTTGCCAAGTATCATTTTAAGGGGGAAAGGCTGCTTTTTGGCATGGTACTGGCAACCCTGATGATACCTCTGGAGGTCATCATGATACCGATTTTTAAGGTGATCGTTGCTGTTGGCATCTATAACAGCTTATGGGGTCTGATCATTCCGGCGGTGGCGTCGCCCACAGCAGTATTTCTGGTAAGGCAGTATTATGTTGGAATCCCTGATGCCTATATGGAAGCCGCCAGGATTGACGGCGCTTCTGAGCTTAATATTTTGCTGAATGTCATGCTTCCCCTTGCGAAGCCGGTCATTTCCGTGCTTTGTATTTTTTCCTTCATGTGGAGATGGAACGATTATCTCTGGCCAAAGCTGGTTATTAACAGCAAGGAGCGCTACACCATTCAGTTGGCTCTGGCAAATTATTCAGGGGAATATTCCGTGGATTGGAACAGCCTGCTTGCCATGTCGGTGGTTTCCATGATTCCGGTTATCATTGTGTTTATTACATTGCAGAAATATATCATCGGCGGCATGACGGCCGGTGGAGTTAAAGAATGAATGGAGAGGAAGAGAAGACATGAAATATCTGGAATATCCACTGTTTGCGGAAGGATTTGTAAACCGTTTTTTAATCACCGGAGTGTATCCCCAGGTACAGCAGTTTACGAAAACAACCTTAAGCGGACGGGTAAACGAATGGTTAAAGAAAGGGTTTGCCATTCACGAAAATCCCTGCAGAAAGGAATTTGTGGCAAAAAGAAAGGAAGAGCTGCCGCCTTGTCCGGATTTTAGGGGAATAAGGCATGGGGATTCTGTCACAGTATTTGACCAGACAAGTCCTGTAAAGCTGTATTTTCCATTTGGTAATACCGGGGTGGATGCCTCCGGATTTTATTATCAGCCTACTTATCTGAGGATGTATGGTTATGTAGAGCTTTGGGCGGAAAAAGAAGAATCAGTGGATTTTGAACTGGAGACATGCGGAGGGCTCACTTTGTGGGTCAATGACCGGCTGGTCACAGATTTTACTCCTTTTACCCGGAATCTGGTGAAAAAGACTGTAGTGTCTATCCCCCTTTTACAGGGGCAGAATAAGGTGATCATATGCCTGGATGATCTGGCTGAGAGGGATACGGATTATTATTTCCGCATGAAACGGCTGGGAGATGCCGCCTTAACGCTTATGCTTCCTGTCAGCGAAGAGATAGAGGAAACGGTTCTCGCCGGACTGGAGTGGATGTTAGACGGTATGAGCTTTGATAAGGAAGCTTATATCAGCGAGCCCCTTAAAATGGATCTGACCAATCCCTTTGTTTTCCCTTTGGAGCTTGAGGTCCTTATCACTCCAGGTGAATTTATTGAAAAGATGCAGGAAGCCTGGAAGATGACAAAAACAAAGCATTACTCCATGGAACCGGGGCAAAAGGGCCTTGTCCTGTTGGAGATGGATGAGATGCCGCCGGGATATTATTATTTTACGGTCTCTCTTACCTATATGGGAATTTCCGTAAAGAGAAAAATTGGAAACCAGCTTGTGAGGAAGGATTTTCTGACCTATCACGAATCTGATGTAAAGGTACGGAAACGCCATGCACTGGAAACTATCATCCAGTTTGCTCCGGAAAACACCTATAAGGCAGCCGCATTGTTCCAGGCTGAAAGGGAATACCAGAGGGCGGAAAGCATCCTCCTTGAGGAGCTGGATGGAGTCAGAAGCAGAAAGGACTGTTCTGATTTTCATTTTATCATCATGCTTTACATTTACCGCACCTTTAACGACAGAATATCGGAGACCTTAAAGGCTGCGCTGGAAGATGCTATGGTCAATTACCGGTACTGGATCGATGAGCCGGGGGATGACGTAATGTGGTTTTTCAGCGAAAACCATGCCCTCCTGTTTCACTGCTGTCAGTATCTTGCCGGTTCTTACCTGCCGGACCGTATCTTTACCAACAGCGGCAGGACCGGAGCCGAAGCAAAGGAAAGGGGGGAAGAGCTGCTTCATCAATGGTTTGATGATTTCTTCCGGGAGTTCATAACGGAATGGAACTCCAATGCCTACATTCCCGTTGATGTACTTGGGATCGGCACCCTTTATAATCTGACGGACAGGGAAAGCCCTCTTCACAAGAAGGCGAAGAAAGCGTTG
The DNA here is from genome assembly GCF_054772055.1 of Lacrimispora brassicae. Lineage (NCBI taxonomy): Bacteria > Bacillati > Bacillota > Clostridia > Lachnospirales > Lachnospiraceae > Lacrimispora > Lacrimispora brassicae. The sequence continues at coordinate 176,239 of NZ_BRYH01000062.1, forward strand.
GACATGATTTTCCGTTCCCTTGCCATCAATGCCCACAAGGGAGCCGTCATGACCAGCTTTGGACGGACCTATGAGAAAGAAATGAAGGGGAATTATAATGCCGGTACCACTTCCCTTTTGTATGTTGCATACAATGCAGGATATTTAAACAGGGCCTGCATCGGTTACATTTCCTTGGCTTTGGGGGATTATGAAGCTCCAAAGGAGTACAGGGATTATGGGGTAATGGAGAAAGGCCGGGAGATGATATTTGAAAATACCCAGGGATTTGAAGGCCATGCGAATCTTTATCTTTATAAGGACAGTTATGGGCTTTTATCCACGGCAGTTGGGTTTAAGCCTTTCCAGAAGGGATATCAGGAACATATCATGCAGGCGGTGATTGACGAAGTGGCCCAGGCTTTTATCAATCACCCGGGAGAATCCTTTCCTTATGGAAGCGGAAGGCCTAATTTCTGGGCAGGCAATGGGGTGCTTCCTCTGGGGGTCCAGTATGAAGATACAGGAATTTTAAGATATCATATAGGTGAGGAAGAACGAATTGATTATACCCATGCCTATATCCCCATCAGTGCATTTTCCCGGTATAAGGGAGAGGGCGGCGTGCTTGTACTGGAAAAAGACGGAGCATATCTGGCGGTAAAAGCGCTTAATGGCCTGATTATGCAGGAAGAAGGGCCGACCCGGTTCCGGGAGTTCATCAGCAGGGGCAGGGATAATGTATGGGTGATGAGAGTGGGCAGTATAGAGGAGTACGGAAGCCTTGACGAAGTTTTTCATGCCTTCCAGAAAATTGAGATCGCTTTGGAGGGGGAAACGACCAGGGTAGTGGATGACAGAGGAGACAGCTATCTGGTAGATGAAGAATTTTTCTTAAGGGTAAATGGAGAAGCGGTATATGAATATCCCCGGAGCGTGGAAGGGAAAATAACATTAAGGGAGAAAAAAAGACGTGGTTGACAAGCGGGTGATTGATGAAAAATTAAATCTGGTATCCGGAAGGATGATGGTGCTTAAGAACAATGGGATGAAAGAGAAGTATCCCATCAGCCTCATTGACATCAATTGCTGGGAGTGGCCCCAGGGTGTGGGACTTTTCGGCCTTTATAAATATTATGAAGTCAGCGGAAAGGAAGAGATTCTGGACTTTCTGGTAAACTGGTATGATAAGAGGATTGAAGAGGGGATTCTGGAACGGAATGTAAATACAACATCTCCCATGCTGACCCTTACTTATCTTTATGAAAAAACCGGGAATAACAAGTACCTGGCTTTCATTGAGGATTGGGCGGACTGGATCATGAAGGATAAGAAGCTGATCCGGACAGGTGACGGGTGCTTTCAGCACATGATCACAGGTGATCCTAACCAGGATGAAATCCTGATTGATACCCTGTTTATGGCGGTGCTGTTTTTGGCCCGGGCCGGAAAGCTTTTAAAACGCCGGGATTATATGGAAGAGGCCGGTTATCAGATATTAAGCCACATTAAATACCTTCTGAATAAGAAGGAAGGGCTCTTTTACCATGGTTTTAACTTTAAGAGGAGAGACAATTACGGCGGCATTTTATGGGGCAGAGGAAACTGCTGGTATACCATTGTCATCATGGAGCTTATTGATGAAATAGAACTTGATGGAGGATTGAAACGTTATTTTCTCAATGTGTACGAAAATCAGGTCATGGCATTGAAGGAATATGCAGATCCTGACCGGAGGCTGTGGCATACGGTTATTAACAATGCTTCCTCCTATATTGAATTATCTGCAAGCGCCGCCTTTCTTTATGGCATCATGAAGGGGGTCCGGCTGGGGATTTTAAGCAGGGAGGAATTTGGGGAACTGATCGAAAGAGCCATGGAAAGCCTGCTGGATTATATTGAAGAAGACGGTACTGTATCAAATGTATCCTATGGCACTCCCATTGGAATGGATGAAGACTTTTATAAAACAATTCCATGCTGCCCCATGACCTATGGACAGGCTCTTATGATTTTGGTACTCCAGGAGGCTCTGCTTCCCTATTGGCATTAGAAAGGATTGGTTGTGGAAATGAAAGAACGGGTATTTTTTGAAGAATTTGAATCATTATACTATTTTCATGGAAATTCCGAAAACTGGGCCATGAAAGGCTTCCATTTTCACAACCAGTATGAAATTATCCTGTTCCTGACAGATGGTGCCTTGATGGAAATAGGAAACCGCGCTTATCACGTAAAGGCCGGAGATCTGTTTTTTATTAACAACAAGGAATATCACAGGACCAGCGGGGCAGATGGAAAAGCCCACAACCGTTATGTCCTTATGTTCGAGCCGGAGCTTCTTGTGCATATGGAAGCTGCTTTTCACTACGACTTTTCCATGTTTTTTGAGAACCGGCCGGAACAGTTTATTCACAAGCTCCACCTTTCCGGGGAAAAGCTTGAAAAGGTGGAAAAACTGTTTGGAAAGATTGAAAGGAATATAAATTCCGATCATAAAAACAGCGCCGAATCCTCCGTCAGGCTTAAAATTGCTATTTTGGAAGCAATTACCGCCATTAATGAAATGTACCGGTTTTTTATGGAAGAGGAGAAAAGCAAAAGCATGAAGGGCTGGGGGGAGGAGACGGGAAAGCAGGAGTTTAAGGATCCTATTCTATACAGGGAAAGGATTGAGCAGCTAAAAAAATACATTGCGGCCCATGTGGAAGAGCGGCTGGATCTTGATGAAATTTCCCGGGAATTTTATATGAACCGCTATTATCTGAGCCATTATTTTAAAAAGGAAACGGGCTTTACGCTCATGCAGTATGTGGCGAATCAGAAAATTATTGCGGCAAAAGCCTTGTTAAAGGAGGGAAACTCGGTGACGGACGTAGCCTTGAAGCTATCGTACAACAGTGACAGTCATTTTATAGCAGTTTTTAAAAAACTGACCGGAATCACGCCGAAAAAGTATGCCCAGTCGAAAAAGAGCAATCATGAATGATTTCCCGTTCTAAATGTGCAGTTTTTTATACAGGCAGGCTGATAGAAGGGGAATGTCAAATATGCCCGAAAGAAGGGCGGAAAAATGAAAAAAAAGGAGAGGTTATTTATGAAAAAAGCGATATCATTGGTATTAGCAGGTATTTTGGCGCTTGGCGCGCTCACCGGCTGCTCTGCAGGAGGAAAAAAGGCAGACAGTGAAGTGAAAACCCTGGATGTAGTATGGTTCAGTGACGGAAAGGAGGGGGAATCCTTTCAAAAACTGGCGGATCAGTATATGTCAGAGAATACCAACATCAAGATTGAACTGATTGAGGTTCCTTATGCGGATCTGGAGAGTAAAATCAAAAATATGCTCAACGGCAAAGAGGCTCCGGCACTGGCCAGGCTTACGAATATAGGACCGTTCCAGAATCAACTGGTTGATCTGGGACAGTATGTGTCGGACAAGGACGCATTTGTGAACAGCTTTGGTGAAGGGCTGAAATTTGTTTTTGATGATAAGGTTTTAGCAGCTCCCATGGATATAACGGCCAATGGACTGATCTACAACAAGACGGCTTTTGAAAAGGCGGGTGTGCAGGTTCCCCAGTCAGAGGATGAGGTTTGGACGTGGGATGAATGGAAGGCTGCCATGAAAACAGTTATGGAGAAGGGGGGCTGCAAGTACGGCCTTGTATATGACAAATCCCCTCAGCGTTTTACCACACTGATTTACCAGGCCGGAGGAAGTCTGTTAAATACGGACTTGAATGCCTCCAATTTTAATACGCCGGAAACCAGGAGGGCAGTAAGCTTCTTTAAGGAACTTCACGACGAGGAGATCATCCCTTCCTCGGTATGGCTTGGATCTGAGAATCCCAATAATTTATTCCGGACCGGTCAGGTTGCCATGCATTTTGCCGGGAGCTGGATGGTTTCAAACTACAAAGACCAGATCACTGATTTTGAATGGGGTGTGACCTATCTTCCAAAGGAAGCAAGACGCTCCTCTGTACCGGGAGGGAAGTATCTGACGGCATTCCAGAACACGGGAGTGGAAAAAGAGGCGGCCCAGTTCATTGAATGGATTTCAAAGGCAGAGAATAACGCTCAGTATTGCAAGGAAAACAGCTACTTATCCCAGGTAAAGGGAAACGAAAGCCTGGATTATGAATATGGAAAAGATTTTTTTGAAATTTTTTCAAAGGAACTGGCTGCCACGGATTCCCAGCCGGGAGCAGAATGGGGGTATCAGGCCTTTACCGGAATGATCCAGAATGATTTAAGGGATAAGCTTATTGAAGTGCTGGCTGGAAAACTGACTGTGGACCAGTATACAGAGAACATGGATGGGCTGATTACAGATGCGCTCAAGGAATTGAATTAATTTATTGTTTATAAAACCCGGATCAGGAAGGTTTTTAGGAACTTCTGGTCCGGGTTTCATCCGTTATGTACTCTTATTAAAAAAAACCTTGACAGAAAATTACAAAATGTATATAATAATTAGGCGTGCATTAACGCGTCACGTTTTTGTGCGTAAATTAAGCTGAAGATGACAGCAACCACAGACAATATCACAGGAGGTGAATGGAATGCCTACATTTAACCAGTTAGTAAGAAAGGGAAGACAGACAAGCGCAAAGAAATCAACAGCACCAGCTCTGCAGAAGGGTTACAACTCTTTACAGAAGAGGGCGACTGATATTTCTGCTCCACAGAAGAGAGGCGTTTGTACCGCAGTTAAGACTGCTACACCTAAAAAACCTAACTCAGCACTTAGAAAGATCGCCAGAGTACGTCTTTCTAACGGTATCGAAGTAACAAGTTACATCCCAGGGGAAGGTCACAACCTTCAGGAGCATAGCGTTGTTTTAATTCGCGGCGGAAGAGTAAAAGACTTGCCAGGTACCAGATATCATATCGTCAGAGGTACACTGGATACCGCAGGCGTAGCTAACAGAAGACAGGCTCGTTCCAAGTATGGTGCAAAGAGACCTAAAGAGAAAAAATAATTAGAACCACACATTTGAATTTCTAGTGCCGGACTTTAGATATTGAACCTGTAGGTTGCAGGGTTATATATATAGAAACCGAGCGCGAACGCAACTTGAATGTTTGTGAGTACCTAAGATCTAATGAATAGCCGCTAATCCATAAAGGAGGAGCGGTGATATTAAGGAGGGAAGTAACGTGCCACGTAAAGGACATACTCAAAAAAGAGACGTATTAGCAGATCCGCTTTACAATAACAAGATTGTTACAAAGCTGATCAATAACATCATGTATGATGGTAAAAAAGGTGTTGCTCAGAAGATCGTATACGGTGCATTTGGCCGTATAGAAGAAAAGACCGGCAAACCAGCCGTTGAAGTATTCGAAGAAGCGATGAACAACATTATGCCTGTACTTGAAGTAAAGGCAAAACGTATCGGCGGAGCTACCTATCAGGTGCCGATCGAGGTTAGACCGGAGAGAAGACAGGCATTAGCCTTAAGATGGATTACTCTGTACTCTCGTAAGAGAGGCGAAAAGACTCAGGAAGAAAGACTTGCTAATGAGCTTATGGATGCTGCCAACAACACTGGTGCTGCTGTAAAGAAGAAAGAAGATATGCACAAGATGGCTGAGGCAAACAAGGCATTCGCTCATTACAGATTCTAATAGGAGGAAAAAGCTTTGGCTGGAAGAGAATATCCATTGGAAAGAACCAGAAATATTGGTATTATGGCCCACATCGATGCAGGTAAAACTACATTGACCGAGCGTATCCTCTATTATACTGGTGTAAACTACAAAATTGGTGATACTCATGAAGGTACTGCCACCATGGACTGGATGGCGCAGGAACAGGAAAGAGGTATCACAATTACTTCGGCTGCGACAACCTGTCACTGGACCATGCATGAAAACTGCAAAATAAAGCCAGGTGCTCCTGAGCATCGTATCAACATCATCGATACTCCAGGACACGTTGACTTTACAGTAGAGGTTGAGCGTTCCTTACGTGTACTGGATGGCGCTGTAGGCGTATTCTGTGCAAAGGGCGGTGTTGAACCACAGTCCGAAAACGTATGGCGTCAGGCTGATACCTACAATGTACCCCGTATGGCATTCATCAACAAGATGGATATCATGGGTGCAAATTTCTACGGCGCTGTTGAGCAGATCAAAAGCCGTTTGGGCAAGAATGCAATCTGTATTCAGCTTCCCATCGGTGCAGAGGATGAATTCAAGGGACTCATTGATCTGTTTGAAATGAAGGCTTATATCTACAACGACGATAAAGGCGATGATGTTACCATCACTGAAGATCTTGGAGACATGAAAGATGACGCTGAGATTTATCGTGGGGAATTGATAGAGAAAATCAGTGAGTTAGATGATGAATTAATGATGAAGTTCCTGGAAGGGGAAGAACCTTCTGTGGAAGAATTAAAGAAAGCATTAAGAACTGCAACCTGCGAATGTAAGGCCATTCCTGTGTGCTGCGGAAGCGCATACAGAAACAAGGGCGTACAGAAGCTCCTGGATGCTGTTCTTGAATTCATGCCGGCTCCTACTGACATTCCTTCGATCAAGGGTGTTGATATGGAAGGCAATGAGATCGAAAGGCATTCTTCTGATGAAGAGCCGTTCGCAGCTCTGGCATTTAAGATCATGACAGACCCATTCGTTGGAAAACTGGCATTCTTCCGCGTATACTCCGGTGTTATGAATTCCGGCTCCTACGTACTGAATGCAACCAAGGGCAAAAAAGAGCGTGTTGGCCGTATCCTTCAGATGCATGCCAATAAGAGATCTGAGCTGGACAAGGTTTATTCCGGTGATATCGCTGCAGCCGTTGGTTTTAAATTAACAACAACAGGTGATACGATTTGTGACGAGCAGCACCCGGTAATTCTGGAATCCATGGAATTCCCGGAGCCGGTTATCGATATCGCTATCGAGCCAAAGACCAAAGCTGGTCAGGGCAAGATGGGCGAGGCTTTAGCAAAGCTTGCAGAAGAAGATCCTACCTTCCGTGCAAAGACCAACCAGGAAACTGGCCAGGTTATCATTTCCGGTATGGGAGAGCTTCATCTGGAGATCATTGTAGACCGTCTGCTTCGTGAGTTCAACGTAGAAGCTAACGTTGGCGCTCCTCAGGTTGCATACAAAGAAAGCTTTACAAAGACCGTTGAGGTTGACAGTAAGTATGCAAAGCAGTCTGGCGGACGTGGTCAGTACGGACATTGTAAGGTTCGCTTTGAGCCAATGGATGCCAATGGCGAAGAGCTGTTTAAGTTTGAGTCTGCTGTTGTCGGTGGTGCTATTCCTAAGGAATACATTCCGGCAGTCGGAGAAGGTATCGAAGAAGCTACCAAGTCCGGTATTCTGGGCGGTTTCCCGGTAGTTGGTGTAAAGGCTACCGTATACGATGGTTCCTACCATGAAGTCGATTCCAGTGAAATGGCATTCCATATCGCAGGTTCCATGGCGTTTAAGGATGCCATGAACAAGGGCGGTTCCATTCTCCTTGAGCCGATCATGAAGGTAGAAGTAACCATGCCGGAAGATTATATGGGCGACGTAATCGGTGATATCAATTCCCGCCGTGGCCGTATTGAAGGCATGGATGATATCGGCGGAGGCAAGATGGTCAAAGCTTTCGTACCGCTTTCAGAGATGTTCGGTTATTCTACAGATTTACGTTCCAAAACACAGGGACGCGGTAACTACTCCATGTTCTTTGAGAAATACGAGCAGGTGCCAAAGAGTGTACAGGAAAAAGTTCTTACAGATAAAAAGAGCAAATAATTCCTAACAGGTTCCACTGGGTCCCAGGCGGCTGTGACTGCCTGGAATCCATCAAATAGGCTTGAAAATAGTGCGCAAATAGCATATAATAAAAAACAGCCTAACATAAAAATTAAAGCTCAAAAAGAGCATAATTAAGGAGGACGTTATAAAATGGCTAAAGCTAAATTTGAAAGAAACAAAACCCATTGTAACATCGGTACCATCGGTCACGTTGACCACGGCAAAACTACTTTAACAGCAGCTATCACAAAGACTCTTCATGAAAGATTAGGTACTGGACAGGCAGTAGCTTTCGAGAATATCGATAAGGCTCCAGAAGAGAGAGAGCGTGGTATCACAATTTCTACTTCTCACGTTGAGTACGAAACAGAGAAGAGACACTATGCACACGTTGACTGCCCAGGACATGCTGACTACGTTAAGAACATGATCACTGGTGCTGCTCAGATGGACGGCGCTATCTTAGTTGTAGCTGCTACTGACGGTGTTATGGCTCAGACAAGAGAGCACATCCTGCTTTCCCGTCAGGTAGGCGTTCCTTACATCGTTGTATTCATGAACAAGTGCGATATGGTTGACGATGAAGAATTACTTGAATTAGTAGACATGGAAATCCGTGAGCTGTTAGATGAATATGAATTCCCAGGCGATGATACACCAATCATCCAGGGTTCTGCTTTAAAGGCTCTTGAAGATCCTTCTAGTCCTTGGGGCGATAAGGTTCTTGAATTAATGGCTGCAGTAGATGAGTGGATCCCAGATCCTGTTCGTGAAACAGAGAAGCCATTCTTAATGCCAATTGAGGACGTTTTCTCCATCACAGGCCGTGGTACTGTTGCTACCGGTAGAGTAGAGCGTGGTACCTTACACGTATCTGATGAAGTTGAAATCGTTGGTATCAGTGAAGAAACACGTAAGGTTGTTGTAACCGGTATCGAGATGTTCCGTAAGCTGCTTGACGAAGCTCGTGCTGGTGATAACATTGGTGCATTACTTCGTGGCGTTCAGAGAGCTGAAATCGAAAGAGGACAGTGTCTGATTAAACCAGGTTCTGTAAAATGCCACAAGAAGTTTACAGCTCAGGTTTACGTTTTAACAAAAGATGAAGGTGGACGTCATACTCCTTTCTTCAACAACTACAGACCACAGTTCTACTTCAGAACAACTGACGTTACTGGTGTTTGCGAATTACCAGCCGGCACAGAGATGTGTATGCCTGGCGATAACGTAGAAATGGCTGTAGAGCTGATTCATCCTATCGCTATGGAGCAGGGCCTTCGTTTTGCTATCCGTGAAGGCGGCCGTACAGTAGGTTCAGGTAGAGTTGCTACTATCGTTGAATAATTAAAAATGAAAGCCGAGCCCTTTGTTTATAAGGGTTCGGCTTTTTCTTTTGCCTTGCGGCTATTCAGGAGTAAACCTGCTAAATGCCAGCGGAGTAAATGCCCAGCAATCTGTTCCTCATTTCCATATTCATATAATTCCAAGAAAAGAAGATGACGGCATTGATGCATGGCCGGAATTTAAGGGAGGAAAGATTTCTCTGGAAGACATGCACCGGATGTTAAAATACGGTAAATCATAAATTCGGCAGTATTGACGGTACATTGAAAAAAGTTATTGTCATAAATTGTCTATTGATGGTGCCGCCGCTTTATGGTACGATTAAACCATTCTGAGAATAGAAAAAGAGGATGTTTTACGTGATAAGAGAACGGCTGTTAAAGTGGTGTAAAATCGCAGGGATTTTTACAACCACTGTCATTATGCTTTTGATTCCCTGCGCATCTTATATTCTGTTTGAGTATGTGACCGGCAATTTGCCTACAATCCCCCTGTTCATGGCTGTTTTAAATATAGGCTGGATCTACTTGTTGTATCTTGCAGCTTTCGCAGTCAGCGGAAGTACCAGGATAGGAATCCCCCTGACTGCGGTTTTTCTTTATGCTGTTTCTGTGGCGGAATATCTGGTTGCAGGCTTTCGGGGAAGACCCATCATGATCTGGGACGTTTTGGCGCTGCGGACTGCTATGAGTGTAGCAGGAAATTATGAATTTGTTTTAACAGAGGAAATGTATCTCGCCTGTCTGGGAGTTCAGGTCATCTGTCTCTTTGCCATGCTGTTCCCTAAAAGGGTAATAAGCAGGAAAAAGCGGCTGGTCTTTGCCGGGGGAAGTGCAGGGGTGGTTTTTAGCTTTGGCTTTTGGTTTTACACATGCCTGATCCCTGATAAAGGCCTTGAAATTAACATGTGGGAAGTAAGCGAGACTTATCAGGAATATGGATACGTGCTTTCAACGGCTGTTTCCCTTAATTATGCGGTTCAGAAAAAGCCCAAAGGCTACAGCCTTTCAAAGGTAAAACAGATTTATGATTCTGTGAGGGAGGAGAACCAGGTCCTTATGGCTTCGGCGGGAGAAGTTGACGTGGAGAGTGAAGAGAACATTACACCAGTCAATATCATATGCATTATGAATGAAAGCTTCTCAGACTTAAAAGCAGCGGGAAGCTTTGAGACGAATCAGGAATACTTCCCTTTTTTAGACAGCCTGAAGGAAAATACGGTGAAGGGAAGTCTTTGTGTTCCCGTATTCGGTTCTTTGACCAGCAACTCTGAGTTTGAATTTCTCACAGGGGATTCCATTTCTCTGCTTCCGGCAAACAGCATTGCCTACCAGTTTAATGTGAAGCCAAATACATATAGCCTTGTGAGTACGTTAAAATCCCAGGGATATGACACCGTTGCCATGCATCCATATCCAAGAGAGAATTGGAACCGGCAGGAGTGCTACAGAAACTTGGGGATAGATGAATTTCTGGCTATAGAGGATTATGAGGGCAGCGAGCAGTTGAGAAACTATGTCAGTGACCAGGCAGATTACGAGAAGCTGATAGAAAGGGTGGAGTCCAAGGAGAATCCGGAGGATAAGCTTTTTCTTTTTAATGTGACCATGCAAAACCATGGAGGCTATGAGACCCTGTATGATGATTTTGACCAGGAGGTATGGCTGACAGGAAGGCTGAAAGGAAAATATCCAAAGGCTGACCAGTACTTATCTCTTATGAAACGGTCCGATGAAGCCCTGGAATATTTGATCTCTTATTTTAAGCAGAGCACGGAACCTACCATGATCGTTCTTTTTGGGGATCATCAGCCCAGTGTGGAAGATGAATTTTTTGATGATATTTCAGGGACGCCCAGCAGCCTTATGCAGAATAAGGACCGGCTGATGTGGTATCAGACGCCGTTTTTCATCTGGACTAATTATGAGACCCAGGCAGAGGAAAAGGGGAAAATGGGAGCCATTTACCTGTCTTCGGAGCTATTAAAAAGAGCCGGGGTCAATATGACGCCTTACCAGCAGTTTCTCCTGACAATGGAAGAGACCTTTCCTGTGGTGCACCCCATCGGGTGCTACAACAAGGAAGGAACCTATTATTCCTGGGAAGCCTTAAGGGAACCAGGAAACCCATATCAGGACTTGATCATGAACTATGAGTATCTGGTATATAACCACATCTTTGATGGAAAGAAATATAAGGAAATGTTTTCCTTAGAAACCGGCAATTAAACCAAGGTGGGCGTCCACCGGAAAAGCAGATAAAAAAGGCGGATGAGGCAGAAAAATGCCGGCAGCCGCCTTTTAAAATGGGGAAAATACTTTCAATGGGTTACCCATGAAGTGTAAATCATTGTTGCAGTAGGGACTGCCTGTGCCTTAAGCTGTTAAACTCCTTTTTCACAAGAATTACCGTCCACAGGACGATGACGGCATCAATTCCCAGGGCGCCGTAGTATACACCGCCTACGCCAATCCACTTTGGCAGCAGCAGCATCACCGGCACATAGAACACAAACTGTCTTGCCAGCCCGATGATCATTGCGGGTTTGCCCTTATCCACAGAGGGGAATAAGGTCATGGCCATGAAAATAAAGGATAAGGCAGGAAGAATCGCCATATACACCCTGAAATACAGGAAGTGGGTGCCCGTGAACACCTGGTCCTTCAGCATGATGCCAAGGATCGGACCTGGTGCAACAAGTGAGGCAAACCAGAACGGCAGCGTCAGGATCAGGGCAGCAGCGGCGAAAATTTTGTAAGAGCGGATAACCCTATGGTACTGCTTTGCCCCGTAATTGATGCCAATGACCGGCTGAAGGGCGCGCATCAATCCGAAAATGGGTGTAAGGAGGAATTGAAATACCCGGTAAACCACCCCGTAAAAGGCGATGTCTGCCGTTGTTCCGTACCGCGCCAGGGCGTTGAACACCACCAGGCCCTGAATCAGAGACATGACTGACATTACCAGCGAGGGCATGCCAAGGCGTAAAACAGAGGTGGTGATGGTTCTGTCCCCCTTCAGTGAAAGAAGCTTTGCCTGGAAGGTGGCTTTGCCCCGGCCGAAATAGAGCCAGCCCATCAGGGTATAAGCAAACATGCCCACATTGGTTCCCCAGGCCGCACCTTTTACCTCCATATCAAAAATTCCCATGAAGATGTAGTTGAAGACGGCGTTTACAATAAGACCTACAACCATCATCCATGCTGCTGTTTTCATCCTGCCCTCAGCGCGGATGATCATGTTGCCTGCAAGGCCATAGATCCAGAAGAAAGCGCCTACAATGCAGATCCTGAAATAGCTGACGCCATAGGCAAGAGCCTCGCCGGTTCCGCCCATCATGGCGATGAGGGGCTTTGCAAATGCAAAGGACACAACCATGTAAAGAATGGCACATATGACAGATAAACGGTTTACCACACCCATGAGCCGTTCCTGGGTCTGTATGTCCTTTGAGCCGATGGCAATGCTCAGCACGGAACCGGCGCCCACGCCGATGAGAGAACCGAAGGCAGTACTGATCTGGGAAAGGGGGTAGGCCAGGGAAACTCCTGCCACGGCAGTATCGCCAACAAACTGCCCCACGAAAATGGCATCCAGTACGGTATTGAAGCCATAGAACACCATTGCCACCACCGCCGGCCAGGAAAGCTGTGTCATAACCTTCCACAGCTCCCCGGTCAGGATAAATTGCTTTTGTTTTTCTTTGATTGTGTCACTCATTATGATTCCTCCCTGTCAATCCTTTGTAAGCACTTATGTACGTCCATCCTGCCCCAGCCCCTGCTGTTTTCCCGGGCGGCAATGGCCCTATAGGTTGTTTTGCGGTAATCACCGGCATATTCCAATACTTTTTGAAACAAGATCGTTACCTCCTTTATGATATGATGTAAGTTAGTTAAAACTAACCAATAGGCAAATAGGAACCCCTCCGTGGGAGGGGATCTGTAGGGCGCTAAAACCCCAAAACCTGATGCCAGTTAAACAGGCCGCAGATGATTTTGCAATGGGCTTCCATTTGTTTCCATGTGAAGCCGTGGATAAAGGGCTCATAGATGGTCGTCCAGAATGCGGAAAGCAGGATATGCAGCTCTTCCATTGAGATGTCAGTGTGGGTCAGCCCCCGCTTTTGTGCTTCCAGGAAATACTCGTAAGTTTTTACGGTCATTTTCTCAACCCAGTCGTGCTGGAAATTGGAATACGCCGTTCCCTCTGAACATGTTAAGAGCAGAATAAAGCCGTCGTTGTATTCATGGAAAAATTGAAAATACTCCAACGTGTTTTTTTCGTCCATTTCCCATGCCTTTACCAATGCATCATCAGACAGGGTGCCGGCTTCTAAGGCGCACCGCTGTTCTACAAAGTCATTCAGTGCAGCAACCGTATCCTCCACTACGGCGTTAAACAAGGCTTCTTTTCCTCTGTACCGCTTATACAGGGCACCGGTGGTGATCCCGGCATGGTCGCAGATTTCCTTTAAGGATGCATTTTGGAATCCATGTGTTAAAAATACTTTTTTTGCACTGGTTAGAATACGGGGGTCAATGGAACGGTCAGGTTTGGACATTTGTTTCTTTCACCTCCTGTTATAAGACTGATAATTAGATTATCGGTAATTTAATTATCAGTCTAACAGGTGATTTTTTATTTGCCAAGTATTATATATGAAGTTTTGCTGTTTTTTGGCTCTCATTTACCTTCCGTCTTTTTTCAATATCCTGCAATGAAGTGTGAGCATAGGGCCGGCGGTGTGCCGGATGCTTTTGGTCCTTAAGGTTTTTTTACGAATACGTAATAAAAACGTTATTGTAAAAAGCAGGAAAATTGGTTATCATTGTAAGGAACCTGATTAAGACAACATGGAGGGATGCGAAAAATGAAGGAAAGAAAAATAGGCAGGGCAGTGATCGGACTTTTTACCGCTGCAATTTTATGCTGTGCCTCTGCTTTTGTTTCGTTGGCAGATGCAGATACGGCCAAAATACAGGCGACGATTCAGTCCTGCCTGATCAATTCTGATAAAAACAGCGTAACGGTTCAGGCAGAAAGCAATGCCGATATGGCGGGAACGGATGGCGTCCTTTATCTGGTAGAGCTGCAGCCTTACCAGAATAATCTGGACGGAAGAACGGATTATGCGGCTTCGTCAGCGCCGGGAGGCAAGGTTACCTTTACATTTTCCTTGAACCGCAATACGGCTCAGGACAGACTTTACAGCAAATTCGTCATTGCGGTCTGGGATGGAACAAAATATATTGAAATCAGCAAACCTCATTATATTACAAACCCTGAAATGGTTGCGGCCAATACCGAGCCATTTAATGATCCTCTTACAAAGAAGGGCTTGAATATCCAGCTTAACATGCTGGGAGATGCCTTTGAATTAGGGGTGAAGCACGTTGCGACCAATATCACTTTCCACCAGATCCTGGGCCAGGGAATCGATTACCAGTACGATGGAAAGACCTATCACTTTGATAAGAATGCCATCACAAGCTATGATGAGACGATCAGCGCTTTATCCGGGAAAGGGATGACGGTAACCGCCATTATTTTAAATGGCTGGAATGACGCCGCACCAAATCTGATCTATCCTGGAACCAAGAAAAATGCCACTGCATTTTACTATATGTTCAATCCGGCTACCCAGGAAGGACTGGACCAGACAAGAGCCATTGCGTCCTTTTTAGCAGAGCGGTACAACGGTTCCAACCCAAACCACGGAAAGATATCCAACTGGATCATTGGAAATGAGATCAATAACCAGCAGTGGAATTACATGGGACCTAAGGATATTAACAGCTATGTGCAGGCGTATCAGGATGCTTTCCGGATCTTCTACACAGCCATTAAGAGCACCAGCGCCAATGACAGAGTATATTATTCTCTGGATTATAACTGGAACAACGAGATCGATAATAAAGTGAAATACGGCGGAAAAGCCATTGTAGATACCTTTAATTCCATTGCCAACGAACAGGGGCAGATGGATTGGGGCTTATCCTATCATCCGTATCCCTGCCCTATGACAGAGCCGGAATTCTGGGATGATGACCAGACCGGGCTGATCACCAATGATTATAACTCACCGGTCATTAACTTTAAAAACCTTACCACTCTGACAGATTATATGGCTCAGGATCCCTTAAAAGCTCCTGCCGGCCATGTGCGCCACATCATCCTGACAGAGCAGGGCTTTACGGCAACCAGCCAGTCACGAGGTAATGTGGCCCAGATCCAGGCTGCCGCTTATGCTTATTCCTATTACATGGTGGACAGCAATCCTTATATTGACGCTTATATCTTAAGCCGTCAGGTGGATGCACCTCTGGAAGTGAGGAGCGGCTTATCCTTCGGACTTTGGGAATGTGCCATGAACAGGGGCGATGATATTGTAGCCACAAAACGCCGGAAGATCTGGCAGGTGTTCCGGGATATTGATAAAAAGAAATACACCCTGGAGTCAACGGAGTTCGCCAAATCCATCATAGGAGTTGAGAAATGGTCTGATATCATTCCAAATTTCCGGTGGAGAGCATTGGAGAAATAATATTTGAATATCTGGCTTATTTAAGCATTTAGACCGCCTTTAAAGCATTTTTAAAGGCGGTCTAATAATTTGCGGGAGCAGTGAACCGTACGAATATGCTTGTATATTCATTGGACGAATGTCGCTGTAACTAAGACAAACTTGCAAAGCGTGTTTTTCCTTGTTTAAACAGGAGGAGGGGGAATGATCCCATCCTCCTGTTTTTTTTCGGGGCAATTGTTCTGCCCTGATTCCTGAATCAGGTGATATCAAAAAAAATCTTAAGTAAAACATCATGTGATGAAAATAAGTTTCATAAACTATCAAGTATATTGAAAAAATAATACAACAAAGCTAGAATACAGGTAAGTAAAAAAATTGTAAAATTTCTTCTGGCTTTACAGAAAGGAGAAGAAATACATGAAGGGTTTGCTTATAAGGATTGACAGCTATATCCAAAATGCGGGAGAAGCGGAAAAAGAGCTGATAAAAAGGCTGCATAAAAATCCCGAATCGGTTCTCAGAAAGAGTATTAAGGAGATCGCCAAAGAGACCTATACCTCCCCTGCAACGGTTGTAAGGCTCTGCAAGAAGCTGGGCTGTAAGGGGTATAAGGATTTTCAGAACACACTGGCTTATGAGGTGGCCTTATTCCGGGAGAGCAGGGATATTGCGTTTCAAAAGATCACCCGGGAAGATTCCATGGAGGACATTATTTATAAGGTCACAAAGAAAAATATTGAATCCCTGGAAACCACCCAGAAGCTTATTGAACCAAAGGTTGTGACAGAATGTGTAAAGCTCTTGGAAACCAGCAGAAGCGTCACATTGTTTGGACTGGGAACCTCCCTTTTGGCTGCAAGAGACATGTACTTGAAGCTCCTCAGGGCAGATGTGATGTGCAATGTCTGCGATGACTGGCATACACAGCTTCTGGCCGCCAGAAATTTAAGAAGAGATGACCTGGCCATTGCCATCAGCTATTCAGGGCTTACAGAAGAAATCCTCCAGTGTGTAAAAGAAGCAAAAGGAAACGGGGCAAAGGTGATCGCCATAACAAGGGCAGTAGAATCGGAACTGGCTTTGGAAGCAGATTTCGTTCTTCCCGTAGCGGCAACAGAGCTGATACACCGAAGCGGTGCCATGTCCTCCCGTATTTCACAATTAAATGTAATAGACATTTTTTTTACTGCTTATGTGAACAGAAATTATGAAACATGTATAAATAAGTTTTCAAAAAACTATATACAGAAGAAAGGAAGTACAGAGCATGATTGATTTGTCAGTGCTGACAACAGAGTCCAGGAATCCGGCTACCATGAATCTGGATGAAATGACGCCCCTTGAAATTGCGGCTGTCATGAACCAGGAAGATGAAAAGGCCGTAAAAGCCGTAGAGGAAGTTCTGCCTCAGATTGCCACAGCAATTGAATGGGCAACAGACAGTCTGAAAGCAGGAGGCCGTATCATATACATCGGTGCAGGGACATCCGGGCGTTTGGGAGTGTTGGATGCAGTGGAATGCCCGCCCACTTTCGGCGTTTCCAGGGAACTGGTGCTAGGCTTGATCGCAGGCGGAGAAAAAGCCTTTGTTGAGGCGGTAGAAGGAGCCGAAGACAGTGAGACCTTATGTGAGGCAGAATTAAAGGAAATCAGCCTTACCTCAAAGGACATTGTGATCGGCCTGGCGGCATCAGGCAGAACACCTTATGTGATTTACGGCCTTGAATATGCAAATAAAACTGGCTGTCATACCGTAGCCATTGCATGTAATAAAGGTTCTGATATAGGAAAAACAGCAAAGCTTGCCATTGAACCGGTGACCGGGCCTGAGGTATTAACTGGCTCCACCAGATTAAAGGCGGGAACGGCACAAAAGATGATCCTTAATATGATCTCAACAGGAAGCATGGTGGGGATCGGGAAAGCTTATGAAAACCTTATGGTGGATGTAAAGCAAAGCAATGAAAAGCTGGTGGTAAGGTCCCAGAATATCCTGATAACAGCCACCGGATGCAGCAGGGAACAGGCTGAAAAGGTATTAAAGCAGGCAGAAGGGCATGTTAAAACGGCTGTTGCCATGATTTTGCTGGATTGCGGTCCGGAGGAAGCGAGACAAAAGTTATCACAAGCCGGAGGGAAGATCCGAGAGGCTTTGAAATAAAAAGAAAGGAGTTTTAAGGGTTCTTTTCAAGTGACTTAATCATTTTTTAAAAGGAGGAATATGGTGAATTACAAGCAAATCAGTGAACAATTATTAACGCTGCTTGGGGGAAAAGCGAACATAACTTCCAATGCTGCCTGCATGACAAGGCTTCGTGTCGGCTTAAGGGATACATCCAAGGTTGATATTGAAGGTGTGAAAAAGGTAGAGGGAGTTCTTGGAGTGGTGGAAAGCGACACACTCCAGATTGTATTTGGTCCGGGGAAAGTAAATAAGGTATTGGACGAATTTTACAAGCTTACAGGGCTTGCAAAGGGCCAGGCGGAAAATGACCCGGCACAGGACATCAATGAGGTTGCAAAGGAGAACAAGGCTCTTCAAAAAGCAAAATATGATAAGCCTGTCCAGAGGTTTTTAAAGAAGATTTCCAACATTTTCGTGGCGCTGCTTCCCGGCATCATTGCAGCAGGTTTAATCAACGGTATCTGCAATGTCATCAATGTTTCTACCGGCGGGACACTTTTAGGAGTATGGTGGTATCAATGCATCCGGACCATGGGCTGGGCTCTGTTTGCCTACCTGCCTATCCTGGTTGGATACAATGCGGCTAAGGAATTCGGCGGTTCCGGCGTTCTTGGAGCCATTGCAGGAGCCATGTCCATTGCAAACCCTGGGATGCCTCTGCTTGCCACGGTAAAAGATGCCCAGATTCTCCTTCCTATTACCAATACGGTATTTAATCCGGCTTCCGGCGGCCTTTTAGCGGCGCTGATCGCAGGTGCATTTTTTGCTTTTCTTGAAAAAAATATCAGAAAGCGCATGCCAGACTTAATTGATACCTTTGTAAGCCCTCTTTTGGTGCTTATCATTGGCGGTATCCTTGCACTGCTGATAATTCAGCCTTTGGGCGCAGGCTTAACAAAGGTGATCTTTGCCATATTAAGCTTTGTATATGAAAAATTGGGCGTTGTGGGAGGATATATTTTATCGGCAGGCTTCCTTCCTCTGGTAGCAGTCGGCTTGCATCAGGCCCTCACCCCCATCCATGCCCTGTTAAATGACCCGGAAGGCGCAACAAAGGGGATCAACTATCTCCTTCCCATCCTTATGATGGCAGGCGGCGGACAGGTGGGCGCCGGGATTGCACTGTATGTAAAAACAAAGAACGTTAAATTAAAAAGATATATCCGGGATTCCATTCCAGTAGGTATTCTTGGAATCGGAGAGCCTATGATGTATGCTGTGACTCTGCCTCTTGGCAGATCCTTTCTCACCGCCTGTATCGGTGCGGGATTTGGAGGAGCTGCTGCAGCTTTCATGCATCTTGGTACCGTATCCCAGGGAGTATCCGGCTTGTTCGGTTTATTGATTGTCCAGCCGGGACAGCAGCTTGGCTACATAATATCCATGCTCATTGCTTATGCAGGCGGCTTCCTGTTAACTTATTTCGTTGGGGTGGATGAAGACAGAATCAACGAGGTATATGGAGAATAAATGAATACAGGAATCTCAATATATTTTTCAAACGGAATGGAAAAAAGTGAACGCTTAATTAAAAAAGCCATAAAGAACGGAGTGAAGTATGCTTTTACTTCACTCCACATTCCCGAGGAGACCGGAGTGGATTACCGCTCGGATGTACAAAAGCTCCTGGCCATGTGCAGGGAAGGCGGGTTAAATCTCATTGTGGATGTTGGCCCGGAAACCTTGGAAAAGCTTGGAACAAGCAGCATTTCAGAGCTAAAGGACCTTGGGGTCACCCATGTCCGCCTTGATTATGGCTTTGATGCCAAAGAGACGGTACAGGTCTCCAAAGACTTTCATGTGGTGTTTAATGCTTCCACCATTATGGAGGAGGAACTATTGGAGTGGAAAAGGTATGGGGCTGATTTTACCAGATTTGCAGCATGCCATAACTTTTATCCAAAGGAGTTTACGGCCCTGTCCCTTAAACGGACAAAGGAAATGAACCAAAGGCTAAAATATCTTGGTTTCACTACCATGGCTTTTGTGCCAGGGAATCTGGAGCTGAGAGGCCCTTTGTTTGAAGGCCTTCCAACGGTGGAAGAGCACAGAAAGAGGAAAGACCAGGTGCTTTTAAACATGCTGGAGCTTTATTATGAAGGCTCCTGTGATGTGGTTTTGGTGGGTGATGTGGATGTGGAAGAAAAGGACTGGAAGGATATTCAATGTTTAAGTCATGATTATGTAGAGCTTGAGGCAGACATACTTCCCTCTTATGAATTTGTAAGAGACATCATTCATCACGACAGGCCGGATTCCAGCGAATATGTCATCCGTTCCCAGGAATCGAGACAGTTTAAGCAGGAAATTAAGCCTCATAAGGAGAATCAGCCCCAGGTGAGGAAGCAGGGAAGTATCTGCATTTCCAATGAAGATTACTTAAGGTATATGGGAGAGCTTGAAATTGCCAGAGTTGATTTGCCCGGGGAAGACAGGGTAAATATCATAGGGCAGGTTCAAGACACTCATATAAAATATTTGCCCTATATTCAAAAAGGGCTTGGAGTGAAATTAAAAACGCCTGGGGAAGATATAAATAGAATATATTAAATATTGTTAGGAAAAAAGTCTGTAAACACTGGTTAATCCAGGTTTACAGACTTTTTAAACATTTATAATATTATTAGCTGATGCAAATAAAACATTTCCTTATATTCTGCAAGCTGTCCTGCTCTTTTCGTTATTGCCAGGTCAGAGCTCCATAAGCATCCAAAAGTCCTCCGCTTACCATTTTCCCAGTAAGAGTGTCCAGCTTTCTGCTGGAATTTAAAAGAATATTTTTTACATCAGACAAAGAGATGTCCTGCCGGTAAGAATAGAGCATGGCGGCCACGCCTGTTACCATTGGCGCTGCCATGGAAGTGCCGCTCATAAAACCGTAAGAATCCCCGGGAACTGTGCTTAAAATATAGCTGCCGGGAGCTGCTATGTCAACACTGGTGGCGCCGTAGTTGGAATCCTTGCTTAATCTTCCGTCAAACAGGAGGTTTGCCACGGAAATCACGTTATCATAGGGAAGGGAAGCCGGGTAAACCGGATAGATGTCAGTGTCATATCCAAGTCCGGAGATCCCGCCGTTTCCGCAGGAAACCACAAATAACATGCCGGAATTTTTTATGGTCTGGGCCAGTTCCTCGCTGTAGGCGGTGGTACCCATGCTCAGATTGCAAATGGAAGCGCCGTGTGCTTCGGCATAATGGATGGCCTTGATCACCGCTTCCGGAGATCCCAGCCCATTGTCTCCTCCCAGGGACTTTAAAGGCATGATTTTCACGTAGTTATTATCCGTGATTCCGGCAATGCCGTAGGCGCCCCGGGCAGCGCTGATGGTTCCTGCCGCATGGGTTCCATGGCTGTCCTCACTGCCGGTAAAGACCTGGTTGTTCCCAGAGTAGAAATTCCAGCCATGAATGTCATCCACATATCCGTTGCCGTCATTATCAATTCCATCTCCGTCGATTTCCCCGGGATTAGTCCAGATGGCATTTTTAAGCTCCTGATGGTTAATATCAATGCCGGTATCAATGATGGCAACTGTGACGGAACGTTTGTTCCCGGCCTGATCGTAAAGCTTCCATGCCGGCTGTATGTTAATGTCGATTCCAGTGATAGCGCCGATCACTGTGGATTCATAGTCTCCGGGACCGGGGGTGCCGGCGTTTGATTTCCGCCCATCGTAAATATTATCAATGGCTTGAAATTTGGATTTCAGCTCAACAAGGCGGAATTCTCCGTCATTTTTCAATCCCCACTGGTAGGTGGAAAATTCATCTGAGGGGGATAGGTTTATAAGGCCGGGGCCAAGGGCCAGAGCATGCAGTTCTTGTCCGCTGTGGGAAGAATATGCCTGAAGTGCGCTGGCGAAGGTCTTTTCAGGGCCTTTCTCGTAAGAAGGGCTGTTAAAACAGGGCAGGCCTGTAAGAAGAAGGGTGAGGATCAGACAGGCAGCGCAAATTGTTTTTTTCATGGTTTCTATCTCCTTATATTTGAAACAATCGTTGAAATTGTTCCTATTATATCAAAGTGCCGGCTCACTGGCTAGTCCTACACTATAATACATTTACTTTTAACACTGTATTTTCTGCTTTTGGGGCAATACGGGATTTGATACTTCGTTTTAGAATTATACCATAAACCATACGCCAGAAGATTAAAAAATATGTGAAAATTATTTTAATATTTTATATAGGAAATGCCCGGCCGAGGCCGGGCATTGTCTGCATCTTCTGTTATTCAACTAATTCCTGTAGATTTTTATCCAACTCTGCCTCTGGAGCTTTATCTGATTCTCTTCTGGCAAGCTCTGCACTGGCTTCAGCCTGTGTGATGGTTCCGGCATCTACCAGCTTCTGGATTTCGTCTTCGGTCAGAGTGGAGAGATCTTTGCTGCTGTCCCCGCTTTCTGATTCTCCTGCCTGGGAGGCGGGCTTTGCCGAAGGAGCAGGTTTGTTCTTAGAAACCGTCTGACTTTCCTGGAAGGCTCTTCCTTCGCTGCTGATTTCAATGGTATCCATGCGGTCAGAGCTTACGGTACGGGTGTCCTGGGTCTGTCCATTGACTTCATTTCCAATGGCCTCAATCTGGGCGGTTTCTGCTGCACCGGTTTTTGCAGAGTCTGTCTGTGCTTTTTCCTTCTGGGCCTGAAGGAGCTGCCATTCTTCATAGGATGAAGGATTTGAAATTCCTGAGATTCCCATGGTTATTTCCTCCTTATGTAATTTTATAACAGGCAATTGTTAAATTCCAAACTCCCCTGGTTTTACTGGCTTTTTTACATCTTTTATATAAATGTTCTCTTCTCCCATGGTAAAATAGGATCACCATAAACCATCAGAAGCCGGAAGCCTTTTGTTATCTGAAAAAGCGATTCAACAATGATGTATAATTATATAAGAAAAGAATAGCACTATTTACTGAAATTAGTCTGAAAGAAGTCCGGGAATCCGCTCTGCCAGGGCCGAAGCCAGTTCTTTATGTCCTTCTTTGGTTAAGTGCATATAGTCAATGTGGTTATTTTCCCTTACCACAGTGTTGGCATCAAAGGAATGGCAGCCCATAAGTGCAGCTTTCTGCCGCTTTTTTTGTTTTTATGGAACCGTAAGAGTTCTTCAGCAGTAGTTGCCATTTTGGACATCAAATGATAATATAATTCTATATATCTATTTTAAATTTTGCTGGTAAAGGCGGGGAAAGGAGGGCCTATGGAAGAAAAGAGATTCCGTAATAAGATCATCTGGTTTACATTCCTCTTCAGCGTTCTGGTCATATGGGTCCATTCTTACAATGCAGTTCTTTTTCTGGGCAATACCAGGGCTGCTTCTGAAATTTACGCTCTGGAACGTTTTTTTGGAGACCAGGTGGCTCAGATTGCCGTACCTGGATTTTTTCTCATATCATCCTATCTTTTCTTCCGGAATTTCTCCATGGACCGCCTTTGGATCAAATGGAATTCCAGGATCAGGAGCGTGCTGGTTCCCTATATCGTATGGAACCTTTTGTATTACCTTGGATATGTCATAGGAAGCCGGCTGCCGGTGGTGTCCGAAATTATCGGAAAGGGGAAGATTCCCTTTCACTTTACGGTAGCAGCAGATGCAGTCCTTCATTATACGTATAATTATGTGTTCTGGTATTTGAACCAGCTCATTATTTTGGTTTTTCTGGCACCGGTGATTTACCTTTTTATCCGGCAAAGGCTTACAGGGATTTTGCTTCTGACCGGAACACTGGCTGCAATTTACTGCGGTGTTTCTTTGCCTTTTGTTAATCTGGATGCCCTTTTTTATTACAGCTTTGGCGCCTTTGCTGCGGTTTTAGGGAGAAGGTTTGCCGAACAGCCATGGAGCCGGAAACGCCTTCTCACAGGTCTTGTCATTGTGGCTGCCGGGCTTTTCATAAAAGGCCTGGATCTTCCCGGAAGCATTAAGGGGGAGGTTGCTGCGACAACGGTGATCTGCCGTCTTTTTATTCCTGTGGGCTTATGGCTTCTGGTTCCGGAATGGCTTTTGGGAGAGGCGAAAGGTTGGATGAAACAGAATTTCTTTCTATATGCCGTTCATTTCGCTATGGTGCGTTTGATAAATAAAACGGGAGCATTGCTGCTCCCTGCTTTTCCGGCACTGCCCCTTGGGTTTTTCCTGCTTATGCCGGTACTATGTGTGATGTTCAGTTACTGGGCCGGCCTCTTTCTGCGCCGGTATCTTCCTGTTTTGTGGAATTTACTTAACGGAGGCCGGTGAGCCTTCCTTAAGCCCACCATCTGCCTGAAGCCCCACAGGGAAGAACCAGTCCGGTCCGGGTTACGGGCAGGCCCACTTCTTCAGACTGTACGGTACCTCCGAATTTTCCGCCGATTTCAGTGGAAATCATATAGGAAAGTACAGAAGGAGCCAGTCCGGTGGTATAGGAATTGATCAGGAAGAACAGAGGCTGATCAGACAGGAGCTGGGCGCAAAGCTTTACAAAAGGATAGATGGAGTCTTCAATCTTCCAGATTTCGCCCTTTGGTCCTCTTCCATAAGAGGGAGGATCCATGATGATCCCATCGTAACGGCTTCCCCTTCTGATCTCTCTTTCTACGAATTTTGCGCAGTCATCCACGATCCAGCGGATGGAAGCGGACTCTAAATTGGAGGAACGGGCATTTTCCTTGGCCCAGCCAACCATTCCCTTGGAGGCATCTACATGGGTGACGGAAGCTCCTGCCTTTGCGGCCGCCAGAGTAGCGCCTCCTGTGTAGGCAAATAAATTAAGCACCTTTACAGGCCGTCCGGCCTGTTTTATTTTTTCACTGAACCAGTCCCAGTTTGCCGCCTGTTCCGGAAAGAGCCCTGTATGCTTAAAACTGAAGGGCTTTAACTGAAAGGTCAGATCCCTATAGCTGATGGTCCATTGTTCCGGAAGGTCAAAAAACTCCCACTCCCCCCCGCCTTTGGCGCTGCGGTGATAGTGGCCGTTCATTTTGTTCCAGCCTTTTTCTGTCTTGGGAGTGGACCAGATCACCTGTGGGTCTGGACGTACAAGGAGATATTTTCCCCAGCGTTCCAGTTTTTCTCCTTCTGAACAGTCTATCACTTCATAATCTTTCCAGCCGTCTGCAATCCACATAATTGGTGCCGCCCTTTCCATAAAAAAAATCAATAATAGTAGTTTTGTCAAATAATTCTCTCAATCAGCCGTTCCATGAGCCAAAGGCCCATGGAACTTCCTTGATTATACTGGATGGAACTAAGAGCGTCAAGTACGGAGGATTGATGAAAAAAGGGCCTTAATCACGCCTTGTCTATATGTCCTATATAATATAGTATAATTTGAAAAATGAGGTGTAAAATTTATGTGTTCTTTTAATGTGGGTTTTTCTGTAGGCAACTGTGGCTGCAACCGCTGGTGCAACTGGGGAATTAATAACGGCTGCTGTAACTGGGGCTGGAATAACGGCTGCAACTGCGGCTGGAATAATAGATGCAACTGCGGCTGGAATAATAGATGCAACTGTGGCTGGAATAATGGATGTAACTGGGGATGCGGCAACCGGTGTAATCGATGCTGTGGCAACCGGTGCTGTAACAACCGGTGCAATTAATGATAGAAAGAAAATTAAGGGCGGGTCCTGTTTTACTGGACCCGCCTTGC
>NZ_BRYH01000063.1:0-34248 GCF_054772055.1 Lacrimispora brassicae
TTCGCCCTATGAAAAAGGTCATGACAAGATTTTCTTATGTGCGAGCACAACGAAAATCTTATCCTGACTTTTTCGCACTACTCATTGCTTACGTGAAGATTATACCACAATTCTTCTTTTTTGGAATTTACATTTTCATTACGTTCCAAATTCCCTGATCCCTCCCCGACGCGCTCCTGTGGCAAGCTTTCGGCTGAAGATGGCATCCGGCCCGCGTCCCCTTTGGAACTTTCTATCATTTACCGGTTATACACCCGGTCAAATCTTATTTCCTGCAGCTTTCCGGTCTTTTTGTCAGGAATATAATCGGCCATATAAAAGCTGTCATCCTCCCTTACTTCAAATATTTTGCTCCAGTCTTTCTCCGGCAGTTCCTCTCCGTCTATAAGGATAGCGATTCCCTGATCCCGGTATTTTTTGAGCCCTGCCAGATAATCACCTTCTTTTGTGCGCTCATTCCTTTCCCTGGCATCTTCTGTTTTCATTCACATCTCCCCCGTATATTTTCTTTTATGCCGCATAGGCCCGGGAGAGGACCACAAGGGCTTTGCCGTGACACAATCCCTCCCCCGGCCTTTAAAAAAACTGCTGGTAAAAGCCTATGACTTCACCGGTGACAGCAAAGGCGTCTACTGAAACCGGAATCCGGGAGATGGGTATTTTAAGCCTCTTTTCTGCATTTCTTCTGGCTTCCTCGCTGCCAAACGACACGAGCGTCTTCCAGCCTTTCTCCACTTTTTTTCCCTTTCCCTCAAACTCCAGAAACGCTTCCATCTGCCACTCACTTAGGCTTCCGAGAACAAATTGCCTGTCACATCTTAAAAATTCTTCCAGATTACCTTCCTTTACTGCTCCGTAATCCACAATCACCGCCTGGTATCCGGACTTTTTACACAATAACAGGGTATCAATCCCCGCCCGTTCATAATAATCCGCTTCCAGTATCTGATAACATCCGGCCTGGGCCCTTTCCTTCCCACACAGCTTTCTCATATTTCTGAAATCCCCGTGACTGTTCCATTCCAAAACCGCGCACTTTTTTCTCAGAACTCCGCCCAGATATCCTGCCGTCATTACTGTGAAATGGGTCACTCCCACGCCTCTGCCGGTCCCGATGATCCCTATGATCTCCCGGCTGACCGGCTTTTTACCGGTGTGCAAAAGCTTCCATACCTTTTTCACCTTTCCATTCATGAGGTGTTTATCCTTTCCCTGGGGTACGGTCTTTCCATGGGATCAATCGGGCCAGCCGCTCTGTGATCCGGCTTCCAAGTCCGCTTATCCCTTTCTTTCTCCTGCCTTTTATTTCTAACACTTCTTCCAAAAGAGCCTTGTAAAAATCTCCTGTTTCCGCACTTGGCTCAAAAGGATCCGGATAATAAGGGACCTTTAAGCATTTAGAAGAGGCCGCCCCATCAGGCAGCCTTATCCTGATTCCCCTGGCTGCGTGGTTGTAAACGATTCCATAGGAAATACTGCCCTTTACCACCTGTTCCGCAGAGAAATAGGCGCTGCTTCTGCTCCAGTCACTGCCGTCGCATACCAGTATTACCCTATGGGCACCTCCTGTCAGCGCCTGGTCAATATTCTTTCCATAATCCAGGATGCGGACCTTAAAAGGCGGCTCTTTAAGCTTCACTCCCGGGCCGTAATAGGGTTTCCAAACAAGGCCCCGGTACCTCATGAGGCCATACTGGTCCCGCTTCACGGTCCCGCAGTCACCAAGCCCGGCACTCATGCCGGAGTCATTTTTTTCTTCAAATAAATTGGGATATCCTTGATTTCTAAGATAGACAGACAGGCCGATCCCTATATGAGTCGTTCCGGCCCCTGATTTGCTCCCTGCAAGAGCAATGATAAGAGATGATGATTGTAGACGTTCCTTTGCAGCCGTTCCCATGTTCTCAAGCTGTCTGAGCCTTTCTCCCAGCTCCTGTGCTGATGAAAACCGTTCTTCTTTTTCCGTCTTTATGCACCGTTTCATAAGGGCAGCCAGATGGGTATCCATTGATGCAGCCGGTTTATAAGGAAGTTTTGGAAATTCTCCTGTAAATAAATAATGGATGATAGTACCAATGGCATATATATCTGTTCTCTCATCCAGAACTCCATCCTTTAAATACTGCTCCGGCGCCGCACATCCCACGGTTCCGTACCGCTCTCCGGACATATTTGCATCATCCACGGACGCGGCAAGTCCAAAGTCGATCAATTTAACGGTGTCATGGCACAACAACAGGTTTTTCGGCTGTAAATCCAAATGTAATATGGGGTTTGGTCCTGCGAGATGCAGGTAACTGATGATGCTGGTCAACTGAATTCCATATGATATGGTCAGTTCCCGCGATAGATGGCCCTGTTTTTTTACAAGGTCATATAAAGATTCTCCTTCCAGATACTCTTCGATTAAATAACTATAAGATTCGTCTTCCTCTACGTCATAAATAATGGGAATTCCAGGATGGCGCAGTTCCTTAAGAACCAGTGCTTCACGCCTTAGATCTTCAAATTTCAGAAAGCTTTTGGGTACCCGCTTGATCGCCCGGTATTCCTCAAGCCCAAGATGAACCGCCAGAAACACTGTCCCTGCGCGGCCGGTTCCCAAGATGCCGTATAGCTGATATTTTCCAAACAGAACGGCACTTACAAAAACCACCTCCTTTTGTCTGTCCAATATCATCTCTTGGGGTATATTCTAATATATTCCGTCTGTTTTTTCAACTATTTTTTTGAAAATCTATAAATGGGGATTGATAACCGTAAAAACACTGTGATTTCTTGCTTTTTTATTGCATAAAAAGAAGCTGACATCCGTGTCTCAAAAAGCTTTCCAATGTCCAGAGCAAACCCTGGACATTTGACATCATAGGGGAAAATGGGCTTGAATTTCGGTTTCAGATATGGTATATTAGAATTACAAAAGGAACAACCGCCCCAATACAAGGGGTTGGCCATTAGAAGATAGAAATCCACCCTCAAACTCGCCAAAGTATACAAGGGTGGTTTTTCTACGCCTGTTTCCAGGTCTTATAGAAAAATGTTACTTACAATTAACGAAAATAAAAGTAAGTAATGCTAAAATGAATGTACCAAAGGCCATAAGGTCCTTAAAGTCATATTTCATCCGCATCACCTCCCATCTATGTAATGATGGAAGGCCAACGCCCTTGCAGTGACACGATTGTCCCGTATCACTATGGTAACATATTCCTTTTCAATGAGCAATTACTTTTCCCGGCAGTAGTCTATAACCAGTAGTCTATAATGACTCTGTTGCCTTTTGTCATGGTTGGACAAAGGAGGAATTCACCTCCCTTTCCAGCGGCCCATCCCGTTCTATGTCCCATACTGACGTTGAAACCTTATTTTACATAGAAATGAAAGTCAGAGAGCTGACTATCTTCTCCAATGCTGTATCTTTAATATAATCTAATCAAGATAAGGGAAATTTATCTTCTTAAATATCATTTCTTTTCATGTAAGCAATATATAAATCTCCCCATTTTTCCAAGCTGTCCAATACCGGCCTAAATTGACGGCCCAGTTCGCTCAAAGAGTATTCCACCTTGGGCGGGATGGTATTGTAAACGGTGCGGGTGATCAGTCCATGTTCTTCCAAGTTGCGTAACTGTTTTGTAAGTGTAGCCTGAGTAATGGGCGCTAATTCACGTTCCAACTCCTTAAACCGAAGCGTCTGCTCATCTAGATGGTGAAGAATCAGCAGCGCCCATTTCCCGCTCAATACCTTTTGAGAAGTAAAATAAGGGCAAATACCAAACAGGTCTTTTTTTTCAATTTCATTTTTCATAATGAATCCTCCAATACTATCTTATTAGATACTAACTATGCTAAAAGATCGTACTTGTATTTTAATTTGTACATACTATAATTGTAGCATAAAGCCAGGCAAAAAACAATTTGCCTGCAAAAGAATGGAGGATCAATCATGATTGATTATGAAACTATTTTAAAAGAGAACCCCAACGGCGTCCTGGCGACACAGGATGGCAGTAAGGTGAAAACCCGGGTGTTTCAGTACCTGTTTACAGACGGAAGCAAAGTATATTTCTGCACCAATAACGAAAAGCCGGTCTACGACCAGATCAAGGCCAGCCCCTATGTTTCTTTCTGCACCTACCCTGCCGACTTTGCGCCGGTGGTGTCAGTCAACGGCAAAGCCGTTTTTGTCAACGATATTTCCCTGAAAACCCGGGCACTAGACGAGAATCCGGGCATAAAGGGCCTGTACAAAACACCTGGCAATCCCGTGTTTGAGCTTTTCTACATTGATGTAGAGGAAGTGGAAACTTTCAGCTTTACGGAGGGGCCCAAAACCTATACCATTTAACCCCAAGGGGTAAGGAACCATCATCAGGAAATGACCGTTAATTCATCGCCTTATGCCGTAGAGATATATCATAAACTTGGATTTGTGGATACAGACACCGAGCAACTTGTAAATGGAATTCGCTTTATTCCAATGGAGTATACATTCGCCTAATTCTTTCCGGCACCCACAGCCAGAATAAGGGCCTTTCCTTGTATTAGCACACTAAGATTAGCATACTAAGCTCTGTGCAAATTTTTATCCTCAGTAAAACACCTTCTTTATGATAAATTCATGAAAAGCAATGCTTTTTTAATAAAAACCGGAAAATATAAGGTCAAACCTAAAACCCTCTGAATATAAGGATTTTGGAATTCTTCCTTATTATACTATACGGGAACACTCCCGTTCTACTCTTATAAATATAGGATCTTCCCCACACCTTACAGCGGTACGAATTAGCCATACAGCCATATGTCAAATAATATTTATAGAGACTTCCAGCCAAACTGCATTGTGGGGATTCCTGAAAAATCATATAAAATAATATCAAATTAGAATCATATCAGAAAATAAAACCGGGAAATTCCAATAATCAAATAGGATTCCCGGTTTTTAGCATACAAACCTTAAAAATATATAAATTTTTTCACATAGTAATTGCTTTTTCGCTATATTATATAGTATAGTTATGTTGAGGAAGTATGTAAATATTCATTCACCATTTTAAGAAGAACAGGAAGTGATCCTATGAAGATAGAACGTATTAATGAAAATCAAATTCGTTGTACGCTTACCAGCTTTGATTTAAGCGTCCGAAACTTAAATTTAGGCGAGTTAGCCTATGGGAGTGAAAAAGCCCGCAACCTGTTCCGTGAGATGATTCAAAAAGCCTCTAATGAAGTGGGATTCGAAGCAGAAGACATTCCTCTCATGGTAGAAGCAATTCCGCTGTCCAACGAAAGCGTAATGTTGGTGATCACGAAAATCGAGGACCCGGAAGAATTAGATACAAGGTTTGCTAAATTTTCACCAGCATCCGATGAAGACTTGGATTCTATGCCAGGAGACCTGGCAAGCGAACTTTTGGAAGGCGCCGAAGGATTGTTAAACCTGTTAGGTATTGACAAGAAGGAAGAATCGGAAGAAGAAAAGCCAAAAGAGCAATCAAGCGCTTCCTCTATACGAATCTATTGTTTTCAAAGCCTGGATCAGATATCTGATGCTGCAAGGACCATCGGACAGGTTTACGATGGCGAGAATACATTATATAAAAAGCCTGATACCAGACAGTATTATCTGGTGATCAAGAACACCCCTGATAAGTCTTTGGATTTCAGCCGTGTCTGCAACCTGCTTGCAGAATATGGTTCCAAGATTCATCAGGACTACGCCTCCGAAGCGTACTACAAGGAACATTACGAGGTGCTGATTGAAGGCCATGCCCTTCAGTCTCTTGCAAAACTTTAATCCGTTCCTTTGTTCATAGTACTTCATCACAAACCAAAAATGAGGTTCGACCCTGTAAAAGGGCCGAGCCTCATTTTAAAATCCCAAAGCTTCTTCCAGAAAAAATGCAAAAATCAAATCCAGGGTGGCATCGGTTTCCTTACTGGGAATCAAAATCCAGTCATGGACCATTTTTGCCCCCTTTTTGTAAATGATTTCCGTTCCCTGCAGCTTCCCTGCCTTCTCCGCCAAAAGCTCACAGTCCGGGGTGAGAATCTCCTCTGTCCCGGAAAATATCAGGATCTGTCCCAGATGATCCCAGTTCCCGTAAAGAGGAGAGACAAAGGGATGATCCGGTTCCAGGGCACCCCGGTAACGGACGCCGGCTTCTTTCAGCGCTTCCACAGGAAGGAGGGGGTCTGTTTTTTTCACGAGCTTTATTTTCAGGTTGTTGAGAGCGATATCAAGCCACGGGGAAACCACGGCGGTTCTCACCGGCATAGGAAGATTCCCTATGTCCCGCAGTTCCTGTAAAAACGAAAGAGCCAGGCCGCCGCCGGAAAAATCCCCAAACAGGAAAAATTCATCCTCCGGATACTCCGCCACAAGGCGGCTGTAAACCCTGACCAGATACTGGTGGACGTGGAGTGCCGTATACTCCGGGGCCAGAGGGCACTGGAGTATGGTCACCCTTACCTGTTTTTCTATGGCAAAATGCTCAGCCAGCTCCCTGTAACGCCCTGACGGCTCCAGGGTATAGGCCCCGCCCGGCAGCATAAGGATATGGGCCGTCTTCGTATAGCTTCCATTTATGGTGACAACGGGAAAGCCATCCACATTCCAGGCTTTCACCCGCACCCTTTTCGTAAAGCGTTCCTGGTCCAGGGCTCCTGTTCCCCTTGCCGGCCGTTCCAGTTCAAGAGCCATTTTTCTGTCTGCTTTTCTAAGACCTGCAAAAATCCTTGCCATCTCCGCTTTCATGCTCATGATTTCCATCTCTCCTTTCCCTGTATTCCAAATGGTACAGCCCGGCCATGGCATTCATCACCTGGCAGTCAAAACATCTTCCGAAAAATGTCTGCGTGGCCCAACTGTAACTTCCATATTACGAATCTTTGCATAATCGGTTTAATTTCTTCATCTCATACAATACAAACTGGCTGACAATGATCATTGATGTAATATCCGCCACAGGCCCTGCATACAGGATCCCTTCCAGACCAAAGGACAAGGGAAGGGTAAGGATCAGCGGAATCAATAACAAAAGCTGGCGCAGCATAGATAAAACGGAGGCCTTTAACGGCTGTCCCGTGGACTGGAAATAGCTGGTGGTCACAACCTGGAAGCCCGCCGAAAAAATACCCAGCATATAAATCTTCAGACAGCGGATGGCAAACTGGGTGAACTGCACATCCTCCGTCCCAAACAGGCTTAAAATCTGCCTCGGGAACACCTGGCAGGCAAGCCAGCCAGCAAGGGAAACCGTGGTTGCCGCCCCGGCTGCCAAAAGAAACGTTCTTCTCATACGCTTTGGCTGGTTCGCCCCCTTGTTAAATCCAAGAATAGGCTGGGAGCCAATACCGATCCCGATGCAGATGGAAATGAGGATCATTCCTATCTTATTTACAATGCCCATGGCGCTTAAGGCCACATCGCCGCCAATGGCTGTCTGGTTTCCATAATACACCAGAGAATTGTTCATGACAACCTGTAAAATAGTAGAGGCGATCTGGGTGATGCCGCTGGAAATTCCAAGGGGCAGAGCCAGACGGCAAATACCTCCATCAATACGTAAACTTTTTCTATGAAGGTGCATGTGTTTTCCCTTAAACACAAAATACTGCACCAGCACCACTGTGGAAATGATCTGAGAGGTGATGGTGGCAACGGCTGCCCCGGTCACGCCCCAATGAAATACAAAAATATAAATGGGATCCAGAATGGTATTTAAAATGGCACCCGCTAAAATGGCATACATGGATAAGGCCGGATTCCCGTCGGTCCTGACCATATTGCTTAAGACAACAGAAAGCATGTTAAAGGGAGTACCCATCAGTATGACGGAAGTGTACTGCCTTGCATATACCATGGTATTTTCAGTGGCTCCAAAAACCTTTAACATGGGAGTCATAAGAGGGAAGGCCACTGCCATGACCACAACGCTGGCTGCCAGGGTCACCAGGAAAACAGTCCCTAAAGTCTTGTCCGCCGCTTCCTCATTCTTTTCCCCCAGCTTGATGGCCGCATAGGCACTTCCGCCGGCTCCCAGCAAGGTGGATATGGCTAAAATGATGGTGACGATGGGAAATGCAATGGTAGTGGCCGCATTTCCCAGATATCCGATTCCCTGTCCGATAAAAATCTGGTCAACAATGTTATAAATCGAATTTACCAGCATGGAAACAATCGCCGGAAGTGCAAACTGCAGCAGCAAATGTCCCACTGGCTTATATCCCAGGGGATTATCCCCCTGTTTTATCTTGTTCTGTTCCATATAAAGCTCTATTCCTTTCCTTTCTGTTCCATGATGTGATCGCGGGCATTGCAGGCCATACGGATGAGCATCTGCTCCGCTGCTTCACGTTCCTCCTTGGTAAACCCCTTTAATATAACATCCCCCCATTCATTTACGCTCTCCAAGGTCTTTTCCACAACAGCCGCCGCCTTGTCCGTAACGTAAATCCGCCGTATGCGCTTGTCCTCCATTGCCATTTCCGTCAGGACATATCCCTCTTCTTCCAGCTTCTTCACCGCCCTGGTTGCAGTCGCTTTATCGTATTGACCAAAGGAAGCCAGCTCATGGAGGCTCATACCTGGATTTTTAAAAATCTGCAATAAAAAAAACTGTTGTCCACAGCCTATCTGATAAAAGGATAATTGATTTGCAAAATACATATTGTTCAGTCTCTGGAGAATCGAAATATATTTCCCGATTTCCCTGTGCTCGTTCATGCTTTCCACCTCCAAGCCATAAGGACGAATTACACTTTTTAAGGTGAAATCAGCATATCACAAAATAGTTGCATTCGCAACTATTTTTTATTTAAAATAAAAAGCGATACCGATTTTGCCGGTACCGCTTATCATAATAACCTATTACTTTGATTTAAAAATCTCACAAGCCTTTCCGCAGGCAGCCTCCGTGGCCGCACAGCCGCCAAGGGAAGTTTCCCTTAATTCAAATGGGATGGAACGTCCCACCGCCATCATGGTGTCCAGCATCTGGTCAAAAGGTATGAACTGTTTGACTCCTGCTAATGCCATTTCTGCACATACCAGTGCATTGGCAGCACCCAGAACATTGCGGTTCTGGCAGGGATACTCCACCAGGCCGGCTACCGGGTCGCAGACCAGACCTAAAAGATTTACTAAGGCAGAAGAAGCTGCATCCATGCACTGCTGCGGCGTTCCGCCCATGATTTCCGTTGCCGCTGCCGCTGCCATTGCAGAAGCTGCACCGACTTCAGCCTGACAGCCAGCCTGTGCTCCGGCCACGGTAGCATTCCTCATAAACAGATAACCAACCGCACTTGCTGTAAAAAGTCCATCTATGATCTGATCACCATCCAATGAAAACTCTTCCTCCAGGGCAAGCAGCAGCCCAGGCAATACCCCGGAGCTTCCGGCCGTAGGCGCTGCCACAATAAGTCCCATGGAAGCATTCACTTCCAAAACAGCCAGTGAATAGGTAATCGCCTTGGACAGCATGCTTCCGCATATGGATTTTCCTGATCTCCTTCTGTCACGTACCTTTGCAGATTCTCCCCCGATCAGTCCGCCTATGGAAATCACAGGTTCATCCAGGGGCTTGTGGCAGGATTCTTTCATAATCCGGTAAGCTTCCTTCATCCGGCTAATGGTCTCTTTTGGACTGGCACCGAACTCACTTGCTTCACGTTCCCTCATCACGTCTGAGATCCGGCAGTGATTTTCCTCACATAATTTCAGCAATTCATTTCCTGATATAAAATCCATAAAAGCCTCCTAAACCTGAATAAGCATAACATCTTCTACTTTTGGATGTTCCCGCAGCTTTTCCAGCAATTCCTGGGGAATCTCCTCATCAGATTCCACCACAGAGTACGCGGTCTCCCCTTTCCGTTCCCGGAACAAACGCATAAAAGCGATATTTACATTGCGCTCACTTAAACTGGTGGCGATATAGGCCACCATGCCAGGATAGTCTAAGTGCCGTATGACCAGTGTGGAATACTCTCCGGTAAAGTCTACATCAATGCCGTTGATCCTGATAATTTTCACTTTACCGCCTCCTAAGGAGACGCCGCGGACCGACATGATTCCATCCTTTTCTCCAGATACATGGATCTCTACTGTATTTGGATGCACTTCTGTTTCTTTTTCATCCACACGGAAGGAATACTTCAGCCCGCATTCCTCCGCCAGTTGGAAGGAATTTTTTATTCTTAAGTCATAAGTCTCAAATCCCAGGATGCCGCCAAGAAGCGCCCGGTCGGTTCCATGGCCTTTGTAGGTCTTTGCAAAAGAACCATACAAAACAAATTCCACTTTTTTGATCGGCCCGTTGAACATTTTTTTAACCAGAAGAGCAATCGCCACGGCACCCGCAGTGTGGGAACTGGATGGCCCTACCATATTGGGGCCGATTACATCAAAAACACTGATAGACGGCATAAGCAGTCTTCTCCTTTCCCAGTCACCTTAATCTAACTTGTCTTTTTTAATATATTTGTGGTAGTACATATCAACCAGTGCGCTGATGGCATTATCTCCGGATACGTTACATGCAGTTCCAAAGCTGTCCTGTGCAATATACATTGCCTGAAGAAGGCTGGCAATATCTCCAACTGCCGCTATTCCTACAATGGGGAAGAATGGAGTTGCAGTGAAAATGGAGCCTCCCGGAGCTCCCGGAGACGCAACCAGGGCTATTCCCAATACACAGATAAACGGAAACAGGGTAAGGAAGCCATGAGGCATGCCGTAAATAAGCAGGGTCGCGGTCACACAGCAGGTAATGGTGATCATGGAACCGGCCATATGAATGTTGGCGCACAGCGGAATTACGAAATTACGGATTTCTTCTGAAATACCATTGCTTTCCGCACATTTAATATTAACCGGAATGGTAGCAGCAGAAGACTGGGTGCCGATCGCAGTTAAGTAGCCGGGTAACTGGTTCTTCATCATTGTGATGGGATTTCGTTTTGTCAATATACCTGCAAGGCTAAAGGCTGCAAGGAGATAGATCAAATGAAGAAGTATAACGATTACGAATACCTTCCAAAGCACGGACATAATCGCAAAGGTTGTCCCCTGATAAGTCATCTTGGCAAAGGTCCCGCAAATATACAAAGGAAGAATCGGAATGATCACCCGGTTCAGTACCTTTGTAATAATCTCGGAAAACTCTTTGATCACATTGTACAGAGCATCTCCGATCTCTTTTCCC
Organism: Lacrimispora brassicae; assembly: GCF_054772055.1. NCBI lineage: Bacteria > Bacillati > Bacillota > Clostridia > Lachnospirales > Lachnospiraceae > Lacrimispora > Lacrimispora brassicae. Next base: position 11,208 of record NZ_BRYH01000063.1, read on the forward strand.
CGCATGGTGCTGATGCATACGCCCAGTACAAAGGCCAATACAACAGCGGCTGTTGTTTCAAGCAGCGGAGTGATGCCCAGAGAGAAATATCCGCTGATGGCCTTGTCACTTGCAGAAGCAACTTTCGCCACTACCTCTTCATTGACGAAAGAAGGGAAAAACGTACTGGCTACAGCATAAGAAGCGCTTCCTGCCAGCAGCGTGGAAGCATAGGAAATCGCCGCGGTAAACGCCAGCAGTTTTCCGGCTCCCTGGGATAAGTCCGCAATTCCCATGGTAACAAAAGCCACAACCATAAGAGGGATAATAAACATTAAAAACTGTTTAAACAAATCTGATACTGTAATCAATATTGAAGTTACAAAGCTGGGGCAGTACATTCCGATTAAAATACCAATGATAATTGCAATAATCAGCCTTGGTACTAACCCCAACCCCTTCTTACTCTTTTTACTTTCCTCCATATCAATACCTTCCTTTCATTGAATAAAATAAATTTTATTAAATTTATTCATTTGATGTAATTTATTTTATCACAAACATGTCCGGATTGCAATATCATTATATATTTCTAATAATCAGACAAAAATCCCGCAGTTTCTTTGCTATATTGCACAAAAAACTGCAGGACTTTTCTTTACCAACTAATTCTGCTGTATTAAAGTTTATTCATTCTTTTTATCTGTATTTACTCCTGCATTCCGAATGTGCATATATACGGTGTTTTTAGAAATCCCCAGATAATCAGCCACCTTTATAACCGCATCTTTCAGGGTGAAAACCCCCTGCTGGTGCAGGGAATTAATGATTTCCTTGTTTTTAAGAGACGGAAGTATCTCATCATCTTCCATTACCGTTTTCCGAACCTTTTGGACTTTGCTGAAAATTAGTTCATCCAGATTATTTGCAAAAGTCTCAGTTTTAATCAGGGAATGAGTGGATGTTTGGGGGAAATAGCTGGATAGGATCTCGGCTAAACCTGTATTCAAATAGAAATTGATACATAAAAGTCCGATAATCCGTCCTTCCTCTCCCCGTACCACAATGGTAGAGGATTTTAATGGCTCTTCTTTTTTGTTCTTGGTAAAATAGGAAATATAGCTCTTTTCCCCATCTTTTTCGATTTCTTCCAGCATCTGAAGAGCCAGGTCCGTAATGGGCATCCCTTCCGTACGTCCTGTGTGGTGTCCATTGATGATCTTAATGACGGAATGTTCCGTATCCTCCAGACTGTGAAGTACCATCTCATAGCCTCCCCCCAGGTAATCCGCCAGCCCTTCCAGCATGATCTTATAGGAATCCAGTATAATTCTGTCAATCAGTGTTAAGTGTACATTATAATCCTTCATTGTAATCATCCCCTATGTCCTGTTTTTGAAGAATAATGCATTATTGTTAAGGAATTATAACATGCTGTAAAATATTTTTCAATAAAAAAGAAAGGTTCCTAAAAAATAATGTAATTTATTACATTAAAATAGTCCAGACAATGCCTGCCTGGACTATTTTCCTTATTCCGGCTTTTTCTTGATAAAAAAGAGGAATGAGGCAAAATCTCCTGTTTCCTTTAACAGGCGTCCCCTGTCAATGGGAATACCGGCATACATAAGCTCACTTCCATAATATTCACCGGTCATTCCAGGCAGGGAGACATGATACAGCATATCCTCACAAAGGCCCTGGAGCTTTAGTCTGAGCCAGCCTACATTGACCGGATTTAAAACCTGATAATATGCGCCGACTGCCTGTTCCATGTCCTCCGACACCGTGATCCAGGCCGTGTCATTTCCTTCAAATGGACTCTTAAGCCGGTAAAATGTGCCCTGGTGCAAAAGCTTCCGGTACTTCTTGTAACATGCGATCTGCTGCTTTACCACCTCTATCTCCTCAGAGGTCAGTTTATTTAAATCCAGTTCATATCCAAACGCCCCGAAAATCGCTGCATTTCCCCTGGATTCCAGGGGTGTGATCCTGTGGACCTGGTGGTTGGGAACTGCGGAAACATGGGCTCCGATGCTGGAAATGGGGTAAACCATAGTGGTCCCGTACTGGATTTTCAGCCGGTCCATGGCATCTGTATTGTCGCTGCACCAGGCCTGGGGAGCAAAGTAAAGCATTCCGGGATCAAACCTGGCCCCTCCGCTGGCGCAGGATTCAAACAGGATTTCCGGGAAATCCCTGGTGAACCGGGTATATAAGTCATAAACCCCCAGAATAAATTTATGCATCACCATTCCCTGTCCGTCAGGAGAAGTTCCTTTGGAGTAACATTCCGTCAGATACCGGTTCATATCCCATTTGATATAGGAAATTCTTGCATTGGCAATGATCTCCTTTAACATGCCGTAAACTGCATCAACCACTTCTTTCCTTGAAAAATCAAGAACATGCTGGTTTCTGCTGGGCGTTTCATAGCGTCCGGGAGCAGACAGGATCCAGTCGGGATGAGCCTCGTAAAAACGACTGTCCTTATTGACCATTTCCGGCTCAATCCACAAACCGAATTTTAAGCCAAGGGCCTCAATTTTCTTTGACAGCCCGGAAATTCCTTCCGGAAGCTTTTCCGTGTTCACAAACCAGTCTCCCAAAGCCCTGTGGTCATCGTTTCGCTGGCCGAACCAGCCGTCATCAAGAACAAACAGCTCCACTCCTGTTTCCTTTGCCTTCTTGGCAATGTCCAGGATCTTTTCTTCATTGAAATCCATGTAGGTTGCTTCCCAGTTATTTAAAAGCACAGGTCTTTCCCTGTCTCTCCAATATCCTCTTGCAAGCCGGGTCCTGTATAAGCGGTGGAAAATCTGGCTCATATGTGAAAGTCCCTGCTCTGAATATACCATCACAAGCTCCGGGGTCTGAAAGGACTCTCCTGTTTTCAGAGGCCATTCAAAGGTATCCGGATGGATTCCCATGAGCACCCGGGTGGTATCATGGGTGCAGACCTCCACCTGGCCTAAGAAGCTTCCGCTGTACACAAGGCTGAAGCCGTATACCTGGCCGCTTTTTTCCGTAGTCTCTTTCCTTGTCAGGGCCAGGAAGGGATTGTGTTCTGCGCTGCTGATCCCTCTCATGCTGTAGATGGACTGGATCCCCTGTTCTAAGGGACGCCTCTTTAAACACCGTTCCCTGGACCATGCCCCTGAAAGCTGGATCATCTCGTAGTCACAATCCGGTAAGTCCACCGCTCCGCTCATTGCATTGAGCAGAACAATCTCACCTCTGCCCCGGTGGTGAAAACGGGCATGCCTTGTGAGGACCGGCATCTCTTCATAGATGGTATAGGAAAGGATCAGATCCGTCTCCATCACGTCATCATGAAGTGTGATTTCCAGGGTTGCGGCCTCCTTATCCTCTTCCACATAGGTGGCAGGAAGAGGCTCTATGGACCGCTTTCCCTTAAAGATCTCATGGGACACATAGGTAAAGCTGGTGATCCTGCTGCCGTTCTCCTGTCTGACGGTACAGGCACCGTACCGGTAATCCCCTGTCCCATAAGCCGGATACTCCTGCTTTGTATACTGCAGGCAAAGGCTGACAGGTTCCGGGCAGGTGATGGCGGCATGAGAACGCTCTCCTGTCTCAAGGAGATATCCATAGGACTCCCTGTCAGGAATCCGTTTCCCATAATATAAGTTTCCCAGTTGTCCATTGGCCATGATCTGGATGATATAACTCACGGACTTGTTATACAGATGAAACTGTTTCGCTTCTTCATGATAATTAATAGGCATAATTCAGACTCCTTTTATAATTTTCCTCCGGATGTAGCAATTCCTTCTATAAACTGCTTCTGGAATATCAGGTATATAATGATCATTGGAATACAGGCCAGCAAGGATGCTGCCATAAGCTCCGGATAGTTTGTTTCAAACTGGCCCTGCAGCTTTGCAAGGGCAGCGGATAGGGGCATGGTGTTCTGCTGCGTGTTGACCACCAGGGGCCACATCAGCTCCTTAAATCCAAACAGGGCGGTGAAAATGCCCAGAGCCACCATAGAAGATTTCGTAAGTGGGGCCATCACATAGAGAAATGTCTGGCCGATATTGCAGCCGTCAAGCCTGGCCGCTTCCTCCAGAGAAGAGGGAAGCCCCATGTAGGCCTGCCTGAGCAGGAAGGTTCCAAATGCCGTCACAAGCCCCGGAAAAAGCAGTCCAAAGGAGGTGTTTAACATTCCCAGCTTACTCACCATTAAGTACTGGGGAATGATAAAGATCTGGGAAGGTACCATCATCTGGAAAAGAACCAGGGAGAAGGCCAGATTCTTCCCCTTAAAATGAAGGCGTCCAAAAGCATATCCTGCCATTGTTGCAGTAAGCACCGCACAAATGACACGTTCCACAATGAGCAGCAGAGTGTTCCAGTACAGTTTAAAAAAGTTCATCTTGCTCACCACCGACAGGAAAGCCTCCTTCCTCCATACAGTCGGAAAGATAATGAACGGATTCATCTGGGTGGCCTCTGATGTGCTTTTAAAGGCTGTTAAAAACATCCACAAAAAGGGTACCAGCATAATGGCGGACCCTATGACAAGGATTACGTAAATGATACCTGATCTGATTTTTCTATTCTTATTCATAGTTCTCCTTTCCTAGCTATAGTTCACCCATTTTTTCTGGCAGATCATCTGGATCACCGTGATCAGAAGGATCACCAAAAGCAGCAGCATGACAATGGAAGAGCCGTATCCCTTGTTTCCTTCTATAAAGGAATATTTATAGAAAAGATACACCAGGGACTGGGTCTTTCCCAGGGCCGGATTGTTTCTTCCCATCATCATATAGATGCTGTCAAACACCTGCATGGCCCCAATGATCCTGGTCACGGCCACAAAAAACATGGTGGGTGATATTAAGGGCAGGGTAATGGTAAAAAACTGGCTGATTCCGTCTGCCCCGTCAATCTGGGCCGCCTCATAGTAGTCCCTGGGTATCTCCTGAAGCCCTGCAAAAAACAGCACCATATTATAACCGATCACGGACCAGATTCCTACAACTGCCACGGAAATGTAGGCAATATTGGGATTGGAGATCCAGTTCACCCCCGAAAGGCCTATCTCCCGCAGCAGATGGTTAAGGAGTCCGAACTCCGAGTTATAAAGCCATCTCCAGACCATGGCCACCGCAGCAGGAGCCGCCACCATAGGCAGGAAATAAATAGTTCTCCAGAGGGAACGTCCCCGGATCTTTCCATTTAAAAGGACAGCGATCACAAGAGCAATGGCAATGGAAAACGGTACCTCCACCAATGCATATTTACATGTATTCCACAGCGCCTGCCATACGGTCCCATCGCTGAAAAGCTTCCGGTAATTGTCAAAGCCAATAAATACGTTACCTTTGCCGAAAGCCCCTGTTTTGAAAAAGCTCTGATAAATGGTCTGGAAAATGGGGATGATGTTTAGAATAATAAGACCCGCCATGGTGGGCAGCAAAAACATCCACCCCCATAAAAATTCACTTTTCTCCCGCCTTGATACCTTTGATTTTCTGTTCATGCAGACCTCCGTATTTCTTTGTCAAGCGGATATTCCCGATCCGCTTAGCTACTTGATTCGGTTAAAAAGGGGAGGCGCTTTACAGCCTGCCTCCCCAGCCCTTCCTATTCTTGTGCCAGCATGGCATTCATTTCCTGAGCAATGTCCTTGCAGACATCTTCCACGCTCTTGGCTCCGGTCCATGCCTCAATCAATTTTTCATGGCTCATATTGTTCCAGGCAACCGTTGATTTTGAGTAGGGCCTGATCACTAAGTCTCCCATCATATCTAAATATGCCTGAAGGTTAAAGCCTGAATATGCCTTTATCCAGTTATCTGTTGTTCCTTCATAAGCAGAAATAACGATTCCAAGGTCAGACTGCTTCTGCTGCGCGTCTTTTGATCCCATGTATTCAATGAGCTTCCATGCTTCTTCAGGCATGGAGGTATTTCCAGAAGCCGCCCAGCCAAGTCCATTGTAAATGGAGATTCTCTTTCCAGAAGCCGCATCCTTTGGAAGCACTGCAATGTCTCCGTTTGCCTTTACGTACTCATTGTTGCAAAGCTCGGGAAGCATCCAGGAACCCATTGTAACCATGGCTACCTTACCGGCTTCAAACAAAGCTTCCTCCGTATTCTCCGCCATCACCTCGTAGGGCGGAGCATATCCCTCTTTCATCAGATCGGTTATGAAAGTTAAGCCCTTGATGGTTCCCGGCTGGTCAAACCCGGAAGATTTCTTATCCTCGCTGATCACATAACCGCCCATATCATAAACGATGTTGTTCCAGCCTGCCTGGTCATTGGTTGGCCTTAAGGCAAATCCATACTGGCTTCCGTCCGGCTTGGTCAGTTTTTTTGCTGCCTCCGCAAAATCGTCCCAGGTCCAGTCCTTGTCAGGATAGGGGATTCCTGCCTCGTCAAACATGGTCTTGTTGTACCAGAGAGCGATGGTGTCGATATCCTTTGGCACTGCATACTGCTTTGTGCCTTCCCAGTTATAGATCTGTACGATGTCCTTGGGGAATTTATCCATTTCCAGCTTCTTGCTTTCTTTGATCCGGTCCGTTAAGTCCAAAAGCATCTCGTATTCGGAATATCTTGCGATCTCATTGGAATGCATCCAGAAAACATCAGGAAGAGAGCCGCCGGTGGCTCCGGCCTCCAGCATGGTCCAATACTGCTCCCACGGAGTTACCTGGATCTGTGTCTTAATTCCCGTTTCCTTTGTAAAATCCTTCATGATCTCTGTCAGACCCGGTTCCTGGTTCTTATCCCAGATCGCAACCGTCAGAGTTCCCTGAGGGGCTGCATTTCCTGACTCACTGGAGCTTTCCGCTGCCTGGGTTGTTCCCTCGGAGCCTGCAGGAACCGTTTCCTGCCCTGACTTGTTTCCGCATCCAGCCAGTGCTGCTGCCATAACCGCCGCCATTGCTGCTGTTAACCACCATTTTCGTTTCATTTTGTTACCTCCCTTTAATTGGTCAGTTTATATAGAACAAACTGAGTTTATAACTATTTTTTGTTCATTTTTATTTTTTCACTTTTGATTATAAACCATTTTTTATTCATATTACATAGACTAATGTGACAGGTATATGGTTTTTTGTTATATTTACCGAACCTCTTCCCGTATCTTTTTCCGATACTGGAGAGGCGATTCTCCCTCCGTCTGAAGAAAACTTTTGCAGAATACCGAGGCATCGTGAAATCCGCAGGATAAACCGGTTTCCGTTATGCTCAGCCCTGTATCCTCCAGCAAACGCTTTGCCTCCATGATCCGGTAGGCCGTTAAATACTGTTTTGGGGAAATCCCCTTGTATTTCATAAAAAGCCTGTACAGATAGGTCCGGTCGATTCCCACATAGTTTGCCACATCTCCGATCTGAATGGGGTAGCTGTAATTATGGCGGATATACGCTTCCGCCCGGGACAGATAGCTCTGCTCATACTCTCCCCCCTCCCTGCCCTCTCTGGGGAACCGGGAAAACAAAAGATAGAGAAATCCTGCCATTTCATCCATATTATGGCCTCCCCTCTGAAAGGCAGCTACCAGTTCTTCTATATAAGTACGCCATTCCTCCCCGTGATCAAAATGGTATACATACCCGTTTTCCTCCTGGCGGTAATCGGTTAAAAGCCGCTCTGCCTCTGTGCCGGCAAAAGCCGCCCAGGCATATTCCCATGGCTCGTCCTTATCTGCCTGATAATAGGTGACCTCCTGAGGCTTTATTAAAAATGCATCCCCTTCCTTTAAAGCATATTCCATGCCTCCTGTCCGGTAGATGCCTTTTCCCCCAAGCACCACATGCATCAGGTAGTGTTTCCGTATTGCCGGCCCGAAAAAATGCCCGGATGTGCACTGCTCACGGCCGCAGTAATAAATGGTCAACCCCCTTGCCGACTGATTCATTATAATCCCTCCATACAACAAAACGACAATTTTATGAAACAAACATCCTATCTTTTTTCCTGCTTCAATTATACAATATCCTCATGAAACAGACAAGGAAAAACAAGGAGGAAGGAACATGGTAAAAATAACTTTTATGGGGGCGGGAAGCACGATATTTGCCAGAAATGTCCTGGGTGACTGCATGTGCACCCCGGTACTTCACGACGCCCAGATCGCCCTTTACGACATTGACCCGGTCCGGCTTGCGGATTCGGAACTCATTCTCAATGCAATCAACAAAAATGTGAACCAGGGACGGGCTGACATAAAAACTTATCTGGGAGTGGAAAACAGGAAAGAAGCGTTGTCCGGTGCTACCTTTGTAGTGAACGCCATTCAGGTAGGCGGATATGATCCCTGTACCATCATTGACTTTGAGGTCCCTAAAAAATACGGCTTAAGGCAGACCATTGCAGATACCCTTGGAATCGGCGGCATCATGCGGGGCTTAAGGACCATTCCTGTTATGGAGGATTTTGCCAGAGATATGGAAGAGGTTTGTCCTGATGCTTACTTCTTAAATTATACCAACCCCATGGCAATTTTAACCGGCTACATGCAGCGTTATACATCCATTAAGACCATCGGTTTATGCCACAGCGTCCAGGTATGCTCAGAAACCTTATTAAAGGGGCTTGACATGGAGGACAAACTGGAGGGAAGGACTGAGCTGATCGCAGGAATCAATCATATGGCATGGCTTTTAAAACTTCGTGACAGGGATGGAAACGACCTCTACCCAATCATCAAACAGAAAGCCCTTGAGAAAAACCAGACAGAAAAGCATAAGGATATGGTCCGCTTTGAGTACATCAACCATTTGGGTTATTATTGTACGGAATCCAGTGAACACAACGGGGAATACAATCCATTGTTCATAAAATCCAGATATCCGGATATGATTGAAGAATTCCAGATCCCTCTGGACGAATATCCCAGGCGCTGCATTAAGCAGATCAATGAATGGGAGGCGGAGAAGAACTCTATCCTGAATAACGGAGAGATCACCCATACCCGTTCCCATGAATACGCCTCCTACATTATGGAAGCCATCCTGACCAACAAGCCATACAAGATCGGCGCAAGCGTATTAAACCACGGACTGATCGATAATCTTCCTGCCGACGCCTGTGTGGAAGTGCCCTGCCTTGTAGACGGAAGCGGGATCACTCCCTGTCACGTAGGCCGCATCCCCACCCAACTGGCAGCCATGAACATGACAAACATCAATCCTCAGCTTCTTACCATAGAAGCAGCTCACAACAGAGACATAAAAACCATTTACCAGGCGGCCATGCTGGATCCTCATACTGCTGCCGAGCTTAACATAAAGGATATCCGTTCCATGGTGGATGAACTCATTGCAGCCCACGGCGACTACATGAACATGTACCGTTAACAGATATCTCCTGAAACTGGCATTTGCAAAATATCTTTGCTGCATGTATACTTGACCCTATCAAACATCCTAATAAAAGCGGATCGTCTGACAGGGTCTTTTACCATTTTAAGGGGGTATCTCTTTGAACGAAAAACAAACCACTTATAAAAACGTAGCCGGCTTCCGCTGCCTAAGGAACATCAAGCGGCAGACCAATGATCTGTATCTGGTCCACTGCGGGATCCAGCAGTGTCCTCCGGAATATACCTACGATCACAAAATTCCAAATGAATATCACCTTCACTTTGTGCTGGGCGGCGCAGGCACCATGGAAATTGACGGGAAACGGTATGATATAAAGACCGATGATATCTTTCTCATTCCAAAGGGCCATCCCGTTCTTTACAACGCAGACTGCAAAAATCCCTGGGAATACATGTGGATCACCTTTGACGGAGAAATGGCGGAGGCCTATTTAAGCTATGCAGGCTTATCCTCCCAGCTTCCCTCCATCCATTCCCAGATCCCCAATCAGCTTTATCTTCCCATGATACACAAAATACTGGATACCAGCGAACTGACCTTTGCCAACGAGATCAAGCGGGTAGGATACTTATACGAGATACTGTCCACCCTGATCGAAATGCAGAACACCATAAGAACCATTAAGAAGAACCAGTATGATTATTCCATAGATACTTACGTGGATTATGCCCTTCAGTACATCAAGCTGAACTACGACCGGATCAAGGTCCAGGACATTGCAGACTACATCGGAATCAACCGTTCCTACTTAACCTCAATCTTCAAAAAACAGCTTCACGTTTCACCTCAGGAATATTTAATGAGGTACCGGCTCAACATTGCCGCCCATCAGCTTTCCACCACATCCTTATCCATTCAGGAAATCGCCACAGGCATCGGATATCATAACCCTTTAACCTTTTCCAAAATATTCAAGCAGGAGTTCGGCGTCAGCCCCAAGCATTACAGAGATGAAAAACGGCAGCCATGAGAAACTCGCTTCACGAGTTTCTCATGGCTGCCGCAGTAGTCGCCGAATGAACATGCAAGCATGTTCGCCCGGCTCGTTACCTGCATAAAAAACAGGAGGCTAGTCCTTAAGGACTGCCTCCTGTAACATATTCTATCGGTCTGTCAACACTTCATTAATCTGGGAAACCAGAACATCACAGTCTATTCCATGAACCTGGCAGGCTTCCTCCAGAGACTCGCCCTGAGACGCCGGACAGCCGAGGCAATGCATACCTGCCCGCATTAACATAGGTGCAACGTTCTCGTCCATCTCAAGCAGTGCGCCTATTAACATATCCTTATGGATCTGCATCTTGTGTTCCTCCTTAAAAAAATTGTACTTACTGTCTTTTTAATATAATACTTTTCCTTGTGATTAGCAAGGACTAAATTCCTTTTTTTCTTTCAGGCACCTTGCCGGTAAATTTTTCTCATTAATAAGTCTTGACATTGTATACAGTATTCATATATAATGTATTCATACAAAGATTGTAGGAATTATAATCTTTGCCGGCACTCATTTATAATTTCCACTTATACAGTAGATATTACGGAGGTACAACACTATGAGAACAGAATGGAGAGCTTTCACAGGCGGTGTTTGGGAACGGGAGATCAACGTCAGGGACTTTATACAGAAAAATTACACTCCCTATGACGGCGATGATTCCTTCCTGGCCGGGCCGACCTCAGCGACAAATGAACTTTGGGCGCAGGTCATGGACTTATCCAAACAGGAACGGGAGGCCGGCGGCGTGCTGGATATGGATACAAAGATCATTTCCACCATCATCTCCCACGGCCCGGGATATTTAGATAAAGACAAAGAAACTATCGCAGGCTTTCAGACCGATAAGCCATTCAAGCGTTCCTTACAGCCTTACGGCGGTATCCGCATGGCAGAAAAAGCCTGTGCGGATAATGGCTTCACCATTGATCCTGAAGTCAGGGAATTCTTTACGATTCACAGAAAGACACACAATGGCGGTGTTTTTGACGCCTACACTCAGGAAATGAGGGACTGCCGTTCCAACCACATCATCACAGGCCTTCCCGATGCCTATGGCAGGGGACGCATCATCGGGGATTACCGCCGTGTGGCCCTTTACGGCATTGACCGCCTGATCGAGGATAAGGAAGAGCAGAAGGCAACTACCCGTACCATCATGTACTCTGACGTAATCAGGGAAAGGGAGGAGCTTTCGGAACAGATCCGTGCCCTTAAAGAATTGAAAAAGCTGGGAAGTATTTATGGCTTTGATATTTCCAAACCGGCTGCCAATGTAAAAGAAGCCATTCAGTGGCTGTACCTGGCCTACCTTGCTGCCGTCAAGGAGCAAAACGGAGCTGCCATGTCCTTAGGCCGCACCTCTACCTTTATTGACGTTTATGCTCAAAGAGATTTAGAGGAAGGAACCTTTACCGAGGACGATATCCAGGAGTTTGTGGATCACTTCATTATGAAGCTCCGCCTGGTCAAGTTCGCCCGCACACCGGAATACAATGAACTGTTCTCCGGCGATCCTACCTGGGTGACAGAATCCATCGGAGGAGTGGGTATTGACGGCCGCCATCTGGTGACCAGAACTTCCTTCCGCTACCTGCATACCCTTAAAAACCTGGGAACCGCTCCGGAACCAAACCTGACCGTTCTCTGGTCCACAAAGCTTCCTGAAAGCTTTAAGCGCTTCTGCGCCAAGACCTCCATTGAGTCCTCTTCCATTCAGTATGAGAATGACGATCTAATGAGGGTGACCCACGGAGATGACTATGCCATTGCCTGCTGCGTATCTTCCATGAGGGTGGGCAAGGAAATGCAGTTCTTCGGCGCAAGGGCCAATCTTGCAAAATGCCTTCTGTACGCCATTAACGGCGGCATCGATGAGGTGACCAAAAACCAGGTGGGTCCCAAATACCGCCCCATCACTTCTGAATACCTGGATTACGATGAGGTTATGGATGCCTATAAAGACATGATGAAATGGCTTGCAAGGGTTTATGTAAACACATTAAACATCATACACTATATGCATGACAAATACAGCTATGAGCGCATCCAGATGGCTCTTCACGATAAAAAGGTGATCCGCTGGTTCGCCACCGGAATCGCCGGTCTTTCCGTAGTAGCCGACTCTTTATCTGCAATCAAGTATGCCAAAGTAAAGACTGTCCGGGATGAAAGCGGAATCGTGACCGATTACATCATAGAGGGAGACTTTCCAAAATACGGCAATAACGATGACCGGGTAGACCAGATTGCAAATGACCTGGTACACACCTTCATGAACTATGTAAAAGGAAACCACACCTACCGCGGCGGCATCCCTACCACCTCTATCTTGACAATCACATCCAATGTGGTATATGGTAAGAATACAGGAGCAACTCCTGACGGACGTAAGAAAGGTGAAGCCTTTGCGCCTGGCGCAAATCCCATGCACCATCGGGATACCCACGGCGCCGTCGCCTCCCTGGCATCAGTGGCAAAGCTTCCATTCAGGGATGCCCAGGATGGTATCTCCAACACCTTCTCCATCGTACCGGGAGCCCTTGGCAAGGAAGACCAGATCTTTACAGGTGACCTAGAGGTGGATTTAGAGCTGGATCTTAGGGAAGATCAAATTTAAAAGAAAAGCATATCCAGTTCATTCATCAGTATACAAAAATAAGGAGGGGCTGTTATGGCAGACCCAAAGGAAAAACAAATTGACGATATCGTTTCCATGCTGGATCAGTTCATGGCCGGAAATGGAGGCCACATGAATATCCGGGTATCGGAAGACGGTACCGTAAGCGCCGATAAAACAATGGCAAAATCAGTCACCACCATGAATTCCACGGATTGTGCAGATGGAAATTCCGCCTGTAAAGTACCAACCCTGTTTGAGGCAATGGACACAGAAGAGGAAGATCCGGAAAGCAACCGGCTGTTTATGGAAGACACTTTTTAAGCACAAAAGGAGGATCATATAATGGCAAATATCAGCGAATCCCAAATCAATAACCTTGTAAGTTTATTGGATGGCTATGTGGAGGAAGGCGGACACCACTTAAATGTTAATGTATTCACACGCGATACCCTTTTAGATGCACAGAAGCATCCGGAGAATTACCCCCAGCTTACCGTACGGGTATCCGGCTATGCGGTGAATTTTATCAAACTGACAAAGGAACAGCAGGATGAAGTAATTTCCCGTACGTTCCATAACAATATGTAATAACAGCAAAGAAGGCGATGTACATGACAGGATATATCCATTCCATTGAAAGCTTCGGCACCGTTGACGGACCGGGTGTACGTATGGTGATTTTTTTACAGGGCTGTCCCATGCGCTGCCAGTACTGCCACAATCCCGACACCTGGCAAATGACAGGCGGCACGCCCATGACCACAGAGGAACTGTTAAAACAGTATGAGTCGTCCCGGAACTTTTACCGGGGCGGCGGCATAACGGCTACCGGCGGGGAGCCTCTGATGCAGTTGGATTTTGTGACTGAGCTTTTTGAAGCCGCAAAAAAGAAAGACATCCATACCTGTCTGGATACCTCAGGCGTTACGTTCCATAAGAATGACCCGGATAACTTTAAAAAAACAGACCGGCTTCTGGACTCTACGGATCTTGTCATGCTGGACATCAAGCACATTGATGACCCAAAGCACAAAACTCTTACCGGGCATTCCAATGAAAATATTCTGGATTTTGCCCGGTACTTAAGCCAGAAGGAGATCCCGGTGTGGGTCCGTCACGTGGCGGTGCCCCAGATCACAGACCAGACCCCTGATTTATACAGGCTGGGACGTTTCATAGGCGGGCTTAAGAACGTCAAGGCCCTTGATGTCCTGCCCTATCACGATATGGGAAAGGTAAAATACGAAAGCCTTGGTCTGGACTATCCCTTAAAAGATACCCCTCCCATGTCCAGGGAAGGAGCCGTCGCCGCCAAAAAGATCATCTTAAGTGGGATCAGGGATGTCCGCACAGGGGTCCCCGATCGGTATTGCTCCCAAATTTAAACAAGAATTGTATCATTTTCTACTTGAATATTTCTTATTAATAGTATAAAATATAGAAAAATCTATAAATTATAAGGAGGTAATTTGTCATGGCACGTGTTATTAGTGACGCTTGCGTTAGTTGCGGAAGCTGTGAAGCTGAGTGCCCAGTAAGCGCTATTAGCCAGGGTGATTCTCAGTTTGTTATTGATGCCGATACCTGTATCGATTGTGGCGCTTGCGAAGGTGTCTGTCCAACAGGAGCTATTTCTGAAGCATAATTAAGCATACATAAATGCCTCTTCCCTAGGGAAGAGGCATTTTGTTATATCATCATGTTCTACATACGTGCATACGAATAAAGCAAACGGATATGCAGACATATCCAGTTGATGCCCGGTAAAGCGGGGCACACTGTTCAAAAACTTTAGGCTGAAAGAGGCTTTGCTTTCAACCTGTAATCAGGAAAGGACATTTCTAATATGAAAAAACCACTGATTGGCCTGACCCCCGCCCACGATATTGAGAGCGGTGATGTTAAAGCGCGTCCTACTTATATGCGGGCGTTAAAAGCGGCAGGAGCGATCCCTGTCGTAATGCCCTTAGATGCCTCAGAAGAAGACTTAAAGCAGCTTTCCCAGGAGCTGGACGGATTTCTGTTCACAGGCGGCCCTGATGTGCATCCCTTCCTCTTCGGAGAAGAGACCCAGGCACACTGCGGCAATGTATCCCCAGCCAGGGACCAGATGGAGCTTTCCCTGCTTCCCATGATCATGGAGCTTCGGAAGCCGGTTCTTGGAATCTGCCGGGGAATCCAGGTCTTAAATATCGCTCTTGGGGGAAACATCTGGCAGGATATCCCCTCCCAGGTGACACGGGAGTTTCCTCTCGCCCATTCCCAGCCCTTTCATTATGACATGCCGTGCCACACGGTTTCCTTAACAAAGGGCAGCCTCCTTGCCCAGATATCAGGAAGCGCCTCCATAGAGGTTAACAGCATGCACCATCAGGCGGTCAAGGACGTGGCGGCCGGGCTTATTGCTTCTGCTTACTCCACCGATCATTTGATCGAAGCCGTTGAAATGCCAGGCTATCCCTTTTTTATCGGGGTCCAATGGCATCCGGAATATCTGTGGGAAAAAAAGACCGAGGCATTTAGACTGTTTCAGACGTTTGTAAATGCTTGTAAAGAATGATCTGTATACGTAAAGAATGACCTGTATGTGTAAAAAATCCGCAGCTCCCACTTCCAGCGGCAACTGCGGATTTCCTTGCCTGAGTCTGTTTGACAGCTCTTGTTATCTGAAAGTAGTGTGGTTTTATAACTTTTTTCCATTTCGCCCGAACTTCTTTTTACGGTTAAAAAATGGGATCTTGGAAGCAGCCGCTTCCGCACGCCCTTTGTTATCTTTTTGATACGAACGCATAAGCTCGTCCAACTGCTTAAACCGCTCTTCTTCCTTTTCTTCTTTTAAATTGATTAAATATTCCATTTCCTTAATGACCTTATCATTGACAAGGCTGCTTACATCCTGGCTTAACTGCTCATTATTCACTTCTAAGGCCCGTCCAATGATATGGTTCATGATCTCCTGAAACTGCTCCATCTTTTCGTGGGCAATGGAAATCTGCGCCGTGTTATGTATCTCCAGGCCTGTCCCGTCCTCTGTACCAGATATTGCACTGTCTTTTAATTCCTGAGCTACCTGTCCCTCTAATAATTCATCTGGTATGACAGGATCCCTGCCGTCCTCAATCACCTTCTCAAGCGCTGTCTTAATGGCTTTTAACTGATATCCCTTTTCCTTTAAGTCTTTGATCTGCTTGAATAAACGGATGTGTGCTTCAGTGTAATACCGGTGCCCCATCTCATTTCTGGGAATCTTTAACTCCAGCTCGTCCTCCCAGTATCTAAGGACATGAGACTCCACATCGACTTTCTTCGATGCATCCGATATTAAGTAATGTATCTCAGCCATAGCTATATCCTCTCCTTTGGTTCGTTTAGTTTTCATAACCTTACTATTTATATCTTATGCGGGATTCGAAGGGATTATGAATAGGAATTGGATTTTTTTTAAGGGAATTGAGATTTTTTTTGAATGGGAAGAGGGAGGAATGGAAGAAATGGGGGGGATATTGGGGACATCTTTAGACCGCAGGGACCATCTGGGAGAATGGATTCGAAGGACGAATCCATTCTCCCAGATGGGGGGCGTTCGCCCCATAGAAAAAGAGGGTACCCCGGTCCAGGAAAAGCAAATGAATTTGTTTTTCCTGGACCGGGGTACCCTCTTTTTCTATCCTGCTCATTGCTTGGCCATGTTTGCAAACTTCGTATACTCCGGTCTCCAGACCAGATTGACTGTTCCAATAGGACCGTTTCTCTGCTTTGCAATAATAACTTCTGCAATGTTCGGCATATCTGTATCTTTATTATAATAATCATCACGGTACAAAAACATAACCACGTCGGCATCCTGCTCGATGGCTCCGGATTCTCGAAGGTCAGATAGCATGGGACGGTGGTCTTGTCTTGTTTCGCAGGCTCGGCTTAGCTGGGATAGGGCGATTACGGGAGCGCTCAGCTCTCTTGCAAGGCCTTTAAGGGATCTGGAAATTTCTGAGATCTCCTGCTGGCGGTTGTCGCCGCTTTTTCCGCTTCCGCTCATCAACTGAAGGTAGTCGATGATGACTACGTTAAGACCGTATTCCAGCTTCATCTTACGGCATTTGGAACGCAGCTCTCCAATGGAGATTCCGGGGGTATCGTCTATGATCAGCTTGGAGTTTCCTATGACTCCGATTCCCTCCACTACGGCATCCCAGTCGGAATCGGATAAGGTTCCGGTTCTGAGCTTCTGGGAATCTACGTTGGATTCCATGGCAAGCATACGGTTTACCAACTGCTCCTTGGACATCTCAAGACTGAATACCATAGCGGGTAAACCTTTTTTTACAGCGATATGATCTACCAGGTTCAGCACAAAAGCTGTCTTTCCCATAGAAGGACGGGCGGCGATAAGGACGAAATCGGAAGGCTGCAGACCGGAAGTCTTGTAATCCAGGTCAATAAAGCCTGTGGGGATTCCAGTCACGGTACCCTGGTTTTTGGAGGCCTCTTCGATCTTTTCCAGAACGTTCATGGCAACCTGGCGGATGGGTACGAAATCTCCGGAGCTGCGGTTCTGAAGCAGGTCGAATATGGTCTTTTCCGTGGTAGCCAGAATGGTCTCCAGGGATTCCTTTCCTGCGTAGCAGGTGTTTGCAATGTCTTCGTTTGCCTTAATAAGCCGTCTTAGAACGGCTTTGTTCCGCACAATATTGGCATATGACTTTATATTGGCCGATGTGGGAACAGTGGTGATAATGTCCCTGACAAAGTCCAGACTTGAAACCTCCGGGGGGACATCCTTTTCCTTTAAGCGATTCTGAAGAGTTACCAGATCTATGGGCAAATTCTCATTAAAAAGCTCCAGCATGGCCTCAAACATGACGCCATACTGGTGCTGGTAAAAATCTCCTGCTGTAACGATCTCGGAAGCCGTGATGATTGCATCCCGGTCCATCAGCATGGAACCGATGACGGATTGTTCTGCCTCAATGCTGTGAGGGAGCACCCGTTTGATCAGGGCATCATCCATGTCCGTGCCTCCTAGCTTTCTACTACCTTAACAATTATCTTAGCAATTACATCTTTATGAAGCTTTACCGGAACCTCATGGGAACCAAAGGTCTTAAGGGGTTCAGGAAGGACCAGCTTCTTTTTATCAATGTCATATCCCAACTGGTTCTTAATGGCATTGGAGACTTCCTTTCCTGATACGGAACCAAAGGCTCTTCCACCCTCTCCCGCACGCATGGATAATGTGATAAAGCCTTCTGAAAGCTTGACTCCCAGTTCCTTTGCAGCCTCCAACTGTTCTGCCGCAACCCTGGCTTCATTGGCCTTTTGAAGCTTTAAGTCATTTAAATTCTTAGTTGTAGCCTCAATTCCCAGTTTTTTCGGGAGAATGAAATTTCTTGCATATCCATCATTGACCGCAACGATCTGTCCCTTCTTGCCCAATGCCTTTACATCTTCTAATAATACTATATCCATTATGATATGTCTCCCTTCTCTATCATCTCTTTAATAACCGCTTTTACGCGGGTTTTAGCTTCTTCAATGCTGACACCTGCAAGCTGTGCGCCTGCTATGGTTCGGTGTCCGCCGCCGCCCAGCTTTTCCAACATGACCTGTACATTGACTTCATCGATGGAGCGGGCGCTTATATAAACCGTATGATTGTAATCTGTCATTACAATGGAGGCCTTGATCCCGGCAATGTCAAGCAGCTCGTTGGCTGCCTGGGCTCCCACAACCGTAGGGCTTCCGATTCCTTCTGAGGAACATACGCTGATGGCAAAGCAGTTCTCGAAAATCTCCGCATTCCGGACGGCTTCTGCTTTTGCCTTATAGTCATCCAGGTTATCCCGGAACATCTTCCGCACGCGGACCACATCCGCACCGTTTCTTCTTAAGAAGGCTGCTGCTTCAAAGGTCCTGACACCTGTCTGATTGGTAAAATTATTGGTATCAATGACAATCC
The DNA here is from genome assembly GCF_054772055.1 of Lacrimispora brassicae. Taxonomy (NCBI): domain Bacteria; kingdom Bacillati; phylum Bacillota; class Clostridia; order Lachnospirales; family Lachnospiraceae; genus Lacrimispora; species Lacrimispora brassicae. The sequence continues at coordinate 30,136 of NZ_BRYH01000063.1, forward strand.
CCGCATACAGGGCATCTGCTTCCGGCGATTTGATCTTAATCCCATCTGCAATGTATTGCAGCACCTCCGCTACCATCTCGCAAGAGGAGGAGGCATAGGGCTCTACATAAGAAAGAACCGCATTGTCAATGATCTCACTGCTCTGTCTGTGATGGTCCAGAACCACGATAGTCTTTATAATGCGCAAAAGCTCCGGCGCATCGGTAATGCTGGGACGGTTTACATCCACCACCACCAAAAGGGTATTGGCATCTGCCAGCTCCGCTGCCTTGGCTCCGGTCAGGAATAGATCCTCCGGGTAATCAGAATTTCCCACGAAACGGTCCAGCATCGGACGGACCGAGGTAGTCACTTCATTAATAATGATATGTGCCTTCTTATCCATGGCAGTTGCAATGCGGTAAATTCCAACTGACGCACCAAAGGAATCAATATCCGTTAAACGGTGTCCCATGATCATCAGCCGGTCCTTTGTCTCCATCAGTTCCCTGAGGGCATGGGCCTTTACACGGGCCTTTACGCGGGTGGTCTTTTCAACCTGCTGGGCCTTGCCTCCAAAATACTGGATCCGTTCCCCATCCTTGATCACCGCCTGGTCGCCGCCCCGTCCAAGGGCCATATCAATGGCGATTCTTGCGAACTCGTAATTCCGGTAATAGCTGTCGCCGTTCATACCAAGGCCAATGCTTAGGGTCACTGCCATCTCATTGCCGATATTGACTGTTTTCACTTCCTCCAGAATGGAAAAACGGTTCTCTTTAAGTTCTGTGATATAGGACTGTTTAATGGCGATAAAGTACTTATCCTTTTCCAGCTTCTTTACGATTCCGTTCATATTGGTAATGTACTTGGTGATCTTCCGGTCAATAAGGGCGGTAAGCAGAGAACGGCGCACCTCCTCCACACTTTCCAGCGCCTCGTCATAATTGTCCAGATAAATAAGACCGGTCACCATTTTCTGATCATCCACCATCTGCTTATAGGATAGGATTTCCGTTTCATCAAAAAGATAAACTGCCACAAGCATGTGTCCGGCAGCATCTACGCCAATGGAGGGGATAATGACTTCCGGCGAATCCTTCATATAGACGGCCTTTAAGCGAATCTGGTATTTCCGCCCATTGCATTCAGCATGGACAACAGCCGTGCCTTCATTAAGCTTTAACACTTCCTTCGTTATCTCCGGAAAAATAGCCATGATGTTCTTTCCAGTGGTCTTTAGAGGCTTTTCTTCCCCCAAAGTCTCTGAAAAAGCCGTATTCCCCCAGAGAATTCTTCCATTTTCATCCGCCATTCCATACGGTAGTTCCAGATCGGTAAGGAGTTGCTTCTGCATCCAGGAATATTCCGCAGAAAATTCCACAAGGCCGCTCATCAGAAGACTCCTTCTGTAAGTATAAAGCCAGACTGCTATGCCTATATACAGAAGTGTAAAAGCCGCCATGATGATGCCCGCTTTTGTACTGGCTGCGCCGATCACCGTATTGGCGGCAATCAGCAATGCGCTCAGATAAAGCGGCCACTGCAGATACGTCCTTAGCTGTCCCTTTATTTTGAACTTTTCTTTCATATCTTTCTCCTTATGGAAAAAAGGGTTCTCTTTTCACTATCTTAATATTATATCATAGTCATCTTGGTTCGTCCATTAAAATACAAAAACTAAGGAAATACAAGGCTTTCCGTGGATTTGAAATAATTTTAAAAAGGCTTTTGCGCCGTAAAAAACGCAAAAACCCCTTTGGCTCACATCCATATACTCATTGTTGTCAGATACCGCCAGCCGCCTTTCTCCGCCTTATACCACTCTGCTTTTATCCATTATATATTGATCAATCATCTTAACAATCTGTATTTTTGTATAGGGCTTTATAATAAAGCCAAAGGCCTGGATCTTCCATGCTTCCAGTGAAAAACCTGGAATGCCGGAAAGAAGTACCACCTCCGGCGGGTCCGGAAACTCATACAGCTTGGCTGCAAGTGTAATACCGCTGATATCCGGCATGACCACATCGGAAAACACCATATCTACCGGGTTCTCTCTCACATATTGCATGGCTGTAATTGCTTCACTAAAGCTGCCGCACATCTCAACCCTATCTATTTCCTTTAAAATACGAGTCAGCTTAACTAATAATTCCTCCGAGTTGTCCACTACTATGACCCTGATGCTCATAATGCCTCCCTGGTTCTTTTCACTTTTTTTCATTGAATGTAATAATACTATTATACTTAAAATTGCATATTGTTTCAACGGGAGACATGAATAAAACACGGGATCCCCTTGATTTTGGACCGATTATTTTCCTTTTTCTGTTCCGAATTTGATTGTTTCGAATGAATGATGCAATTCATCAGCTTACCTGGCCTCCGTGAAAAGGACATTCTTGATTACATGTTTTGTTTTATATTTAACAAATTCATTCATATCCTGTTTCCGGTCATTCTATTCCATTTCCTTTCAATATTCTGACTTTCTTCTATATAAAGTAATGTCCGGGGAATAAAAACCGGGGAATAAAACTCTCTGAATGGATATAAAATACGGTGAGTTTCCTAATCCCTCTCTTCCGCATAAAATATATAACAGGCATTATTTTGCGCTGTGTCAATGATTTAGAAAAGTATGGGGAGGAAATACCATGAGTAATTCCGCACTACAAATAGACTTAAATGCATCCACATCAATCGAGTCTGGATCAAATGTCCTCTTCGATTCAATCGTATATCTTTCAGGAAACATTGGTTATGATCCATCAACTGGCAATATTCTTATTCTTGAAGCCGGAAAGTATATCATTCATTGGTGGTTAGCTACACAGTCTTCAGCCTCTTCAAATGGGACTGCTTTCGCTTTATCTTCATCAAAGGGAGATTTCATAATAGGTAATTCTCCTATAAAAACAGGAGAGGTATATGGGGTTGGAATTATTGAGGTCACAACTCCGCCGGTTACCTTTTCACTTGTGAATATCAGTACATCAACTGTATATTTTTCTCAACAGGTTCCGCTGAAAGGAACCCTGGTTGTTATAGAAAACGAAATGGACGGAGCCACTGGACCTACGGGGCCTACTGGACCTACCGGGCCTACTGGGTCTACTGGACCTACCGGCCCCACCGGATCAGCGGGTGTTACCGGGCCCACTGGGCCTGCCGGTACTACAGGGCCTACTGGTGACACAGGGCCTATCGGGCCTACTGGACCCGCCGGTATTACTGGGCCTACCGGGGACACCGGGCCTGCTGGGCCTACCGGTGCTACTGGGTCTACTGGGCCTGCCGGTGCCACTGGTCCTACTGGTGCTACGGGGCCTATGGGTGCTACGGGGCCTACTGGGGCTATAGGATCTACCGGACCGACTGGAGCCACGGGGCCTACTGGGGATATTGGACCCACTGGCAGCACGGGGCCCATCGGACCTACCGGCAACACTGGACCTACGGGTAATACCGGGCCTATCGGCGACACTGGACCTACCGGTAATACCGGACCCATCGGGCCTACCGGCAACACTGGACCTATTGGACCTACTGGCCCCATCGGACCTACCGGCAGCACCGGACCTATTGGACCTACCGGGGATACTGGTCCTACTGGGCCTATCGGACCTAGCGGTAACACTGGACCTACGGGTAATACCGGACCCATCGGGCCTACCGGCAACACTGGACCTACAGGTAATACCGGGCCCATCGGGCCTACCGGGAATACTGGACCTACTGGTGATACCGGGCCTATCGGGCTAACCGGCGATACTGGGCCTACCGGACCCACCGGGCTCACTGGTGATACTGGACCTGCTGGAGATACCGGGCCTACCGGACCTATTGGGCTTACTGGCGATACTGGACCTACTGGTGATACCGGACCTATCGGGCTAACCGGCGATACTGGGCCTACCGGACCCATCGGACTTACTGGCGATACTGGGCCTACCGGGCCTACTGGTGACACCGGACCTACCGGACCCATTGGACTTACTGGCGACACCGGACCTACTGGCGATACTGGACCTACCGGACCCATTGGACTTACTGGTGATACCGGACCTACTGGACCTATAGGGCCTACTGGCGATACCGGACCGACTGGACCTACTGGGGATACCGGAC
>NZ_BRYH01000064.1:0-87994 GCF_054772055.1 Lacrimispora brassicae
TTCGCCTTTTGCGTGAGTTTTTCGGTATTCCTTTTGCCCTCATGGGCGGCGGGGAGGAGGATATTATCCAAAAGATTCAAGTTTTTCAGCATGGTGGGCTGCTGAAAGACAAAGCCCATTTTTGTCCGGAGAACATCCGCAAGCGCGTTTTCACGGAGTTTAGATAGTTCGGTATCGCCAAATTTAACCGACCCGCTTGTAATCTCGTCCATGCCACTAAGCGCAAACAGCAGTGTGGATTTCCCCGAACCGGACGGTCCCATTATGGCAATAAACTCACCTTTTGCTATTTCCACATTTACTCCGTTCAGCACCTTGGCCTGCTCATTACCCCTACCAAATATCTTCACAATATTTTTACCTGTAATAATGCTATCCATGACGTCAAGCCTCCTTAATGTGTTCAGAAATTTTCAATGCCCGAATGCCGGAAACGCCAAGCATGGTAGCGGCGACGACGCAGCCTGCAATGAGCAGAGGCGAAACGAGATAGACAAACCACGGGTTTACCACAAAATCAAAGGTTGTTGCGCCAAAGGATGATATGATTGCCGCGCCGATAAGCTCTCCCAGCGTATTCGCCAGAACTGTGCCTATGATTACACCCAGCACCAGCACGGTGATGGAGCACGTAAGATACTGCCCGCGAATATCCCCACCGGTAAAACCCATTGCTTTCAGTATGGCGATAGGATATCGGTCTTTCGCCACCAGCATTTTTATAAATAGCACTGTGACCAACAGTGTGAGCAGGGCGGTCGCCCCCATAGCTACGACGGAAGCCATTTGTATGGCGTCCCGCATAGAGCCGAACATCTGCTCAATGCTTTCGTCGATGCCGGTAACTTTGGCAAAGGCGAACTGTTCCCTATACTGTGATATAACCGCCTCTACACTCTGTCGATCACGAAACGTGACCGCAATGCTGACGCTCAAAACATCTGCGTTATTTGCGTCAAAAATGGCTTGCGCCGTTCGGCCACCATTGGTGACATCAGAGTAAATCCCACAGACTGTCAGGTGCTTTTCCACGCCGTCAACGATTAAAATGATTTCATCCCCGATGTTTTTTTCAAGGTCTTCGGCATTGAGAACTGAGAGAGCCATTTCCGATTCCGCTTGCGGCGCACGCCCCTTGGAGTAGATGATGGGAAAAGCGGAATAGTCGCCAAATGCCACCCGCAGCTTCTGCGTCGTTCCGTCGTCCGCTTTCCGATCTAACATCCTGCTGGTAAACAAAGCATACTTTTCAACATTCTTATCCTCCGCCAACACATCGGCAACTTCCGCCGCCCTCCCCAGAACATCTTCCACCTGTGTCCGCATCACCCCGATATTAATGTCGCAAATTCCCATGCCCATGTAGGTGATGAAGCTTTCCGCTGAAATGGTGCTGCTGATATTTTGCGGCACAATCATAATAAATGAGGAAATGACCAGCACCATCAGCATGGTGACGTACAGTTTTTTACGGGAAAGAACATCCTTGATTCCAAGAAAAATATTCCGAGAGAAGAGCCTGTTATTGCTCAGCCGAAAGCTTCTGGACGATTTCGATTTTTCCTGCGGCGCACCGAACCGCACCGCCTGCGCTGCGGAAATTTTACGGAAACGCCGCAACACACCGTTTACATACAGCATGGCGACCCCGCAGATTACCGTCGCCCCCAAAAGTCCGCAGAGCACGCCGGGTAACTGGCTTCCGCTTTTCCCCATGTACAGGCGAATGTTTTGCATGAAAGGCGTTTGGAGCGGCAGAGAGGCCAGAAATCCAAGCGCACAGGCTGCCCCCGCGATAGCACCGTATTTCGCAAGGTAGAGCTTTTTAATCTGCGATACCCGCATCCCAACAGCCTTCAGTACACCTATTTCCTTATAATCTTCTTCAATTTTAGCCAGCAGCGTAAAGTGGATGCACAAAAACGCCACGATGATGACAAGGAGGCCTATCAACACCAACACGGCAATCATAATGCCGTCCGTAATGCCATTGATCATTTTTACTTGCGTGTAAGTGATCGCGGGCGGGCCGTTTGCCGGAAGCCCCGCATCAAGATAGGCTGCCTCGAAAGCCGGGAAGGGAACGTCCTCTGCCAGTTGGAACTCAATCAAGTATTCTAACTGTCCAAACTCACGAACTCTTTCAAAGTCCCTTTCGCTCATAAGGAACCGCTTGGAGCTTACCAGCGCCGCGTTCATGAGAGAATCCCGTAAAAATCCCGCTACGGTGAAGGCGATGTTGGAGTCAAAGTAAGAGACCATCTTCTTTTCGGGAGGATGGTCTCTTTTATCTCTATTCCATATATTGTTCTTTCTCTGTGTTTAAAGAAATCGTTAGAGTGAAAAGTTCACTACATAGGCCATGATGACACATACCTTATGTCATCAAGAGAACGCATTACTCCCTTGGCGGCAGGGTATGTGTTTTTCATTTCACCGTAAAGCACTGCACATAGAGATGCTGGCATTCATGGTCGGCAATTAGATTAGTTTTCACAAAGTAATCAGTAAGGATTTTCTGCTATTCCTCCGGCAGTGTTTTGACAATGTCATAAGCCTGAGTGCTGAGTGCGTATACCAAAATCTTGAACATCAGCTTGGGTTCGACTGCAGGTTTTCTCCCTTCCGGGGAGTATGCCTTATAAAGACTGCTATAGTCCAATTCCTCCAATATGTGGCTTAACAGGCAAACCGATTCATCATTTGGAATCAATCCTTCCAAATTTAACGGAAGAACCAGTTGATAAGTATCGGAGAATTCGATATAATCTTTAATAGTATGTTTTATTATTTACATAATTAATTATACCATGGATGGCAGGTTCTTCAGAACCTGCTTTTCTGTTTTTAGGCATAAAAATGGAGCTGTTGCAAAAGTAGATTACTCAATTTACTTTTGCAACACCCCCCTCCCCGCTACAACAAATCATCAAATCAAACGACCATAGGGAAAATATTTCCCTAACGGTCCTTGAACAAAAAATCGAACTCCGCCTTGTCAGGAGAACTCCATAGTACGGAGAAATTCTATTGGAGACCAATGTTTGCATGATGTGGCTTTCGGCCAACACACCCTTGAATCCATTAAAAACCAGTGGCTACACTGAGCCCATATTGGCGGTAATATTTAATCCAGAGCAGCCCAGTATCTTCTATATCCCCCAAATCGGCACAATCAAATTCTGGCTGTCAAACGCTGATAACCTATCCGTTGTGCAAAGTACCGCCCCTGTGCCACGCTCCAGAGAAGCCTTATCAATCACACCGAATACTCGGGTGAGCTGGCTTTGGGGCGTAGCCGTTTTTTTGATTTCCATAGGGTACAACCTGCCGCTGTCTTCCAACAAAATATCTATCTCCTTGGTATCTTTGTCACGATAGTAATAAATAAAAGCTTCTCGACCGCAGTTCTGATAGCTCTTGACAATTTCAGATACCACAAAATTCTCAAGAATCGCACCGCTCATGGCACCATTCATCAGGGTATCGCTATCGCTCCATTTGGTCAGGTATGCCACCAAACCACAGTCGTAGAAATAAAGCTTTGGTTTCGTCACCATGCGTTTGAGCATATTGTTGGAATATGGGTGGAGATAAAACACAATACCCAGTCTCTCCAAAATCCTAAGCCAGTTTTTAGCGGTAACTTGGTCAATCCCGGCAGCATCAGAGATGGTCTTATAATTCACCATCTGCCCACACAGGGCAGCAGCAGCCGTGATAAAGTCCATAAATTTAAGCGAATCAATGGCACCAGATATCTCTTTGACATCCCTGTCAATATAGGTACTGATATAGCTGGAATAAACGGCCCGATAATCACGGTACTGCCCACTGATGAGGGCAGGCATACCGCCTTTAAAAATACGCTCATAAAGTGCAGGAGTATCAACAGGAGTTCGCTCCTTTATCCGCTGTGACAGCTTCTCCAAATCCAGCACAAAAGGTACTGAGGCAGTACCGTAAATTTCAGCCTGTGACATCGGAGCCATATGGAGCAGGCCGACACGCCCGGCCAGGGATTCCTGTATTCCCTCCATCAGTTTGAACACCTGGGAACCTGTCAGCCAGAAATCACCGGCACGATGGTTCTGGTCAACATGTATTTTAATATAGGTGAACAGCTCCGGTGCATACTGTACCTCGTCGATAAACACCGGAGGTTTGTGAATTTGCAGAAACATCTTCGGGTCATTCTTTGCCATTTGACGCTCAGTCAAATCGTCCAATGTAACATACTCCCGCCCTATGTTCTCCTCTGCAGCCAGCTTTTGCAGCATGGTAGTTTTTCCGACCTGTCTTGGACCGGTGAGCAACAAAGCAGGAAACTCCTTGGAAAAGCGGAGAAATGTATTCTCCATTGCTCTGTGTATATAATTCATAAAATCACCTCTTCGTCTAAAATGAATGTTTATTATATTATAGCCGATATACAGCGTGTGGTCAATGTGATTTCGGCTATTATTTGTATTAATTATATTTTAGACGAGATTGTTCGTGTATATACCACTAAAAAAAGAGCCCCCAACGTTGAGATACCGTGGGCCCCTTTTGCTATTTCTACTGGTCAAGTTTTTATACTTATAGATAAATCTCCGCAAACAGCTTACTTGCCAGCTAAAAACCTTCATAAATACCTGCGTTTCATCAAGAGAACAAAGATGCATGTTTTGAGAAATGAACTCCTCCAGCAGCGCTTTCATCTCCGGGCACAGTTTGCTTTCAAGCTCCTCATAGGCTTTTGTAGCCAGATGATTTACCTCGTCATATCAAACCGTTTTCAAAGGATGAACTGTTGGCACGGATACGGGCTTTTTCATGGCGTTCCGACAGTCTGAGGACAAGTGATACGGTTTGCGTGGCTTCCCTTTGTCTGGATATGCGCTCCTGGGAAGTGTCCGCAGGTAGGTCGAAAACAAAACTGACTGTAACAGAAGCACAGCTTTTGGAACTCCTTATGGGCAACCAAGGGCAGGTCTTGACAAAGGAACAGATTTTGGACAGGATTGGGGGCTTTGCTAAAGAGTTTGAGAAAACGGTTCATACTATTCAGCGTTTTGGTTATCAGCAGTATTTTTATCGTTCTTGGATTGCTGGTGTACATAGGGCCTACCAACCGTTTGAGCGCACAACAATTTATTACGACAATCCTCTTTGCAATAGGCTTGGTATTTGCCGGAAGCTGGCTGTTATCCAAAGCGGCCATTCGCCCTATACAAGAGGCTTGGCAGAAACTGCGTTTTTGTGCGGTTCAGCTCATTATTTTTTCAAAATAAGTCTGTTACCGGTGTTGCTCCCATTCTCCCAATAGCGAACTTCTCTTTCAATGAGTCCTGCTTTCACCAGATCATACAGGGCGCGTTTGACGGTACTGCGGGATAGCTGTAAATCGGCGGCAATGGTTTTTACCGCAGGCAGCAGTCCGGGCTTGTTCCTCTACGGCATAGGGCTTTCCGAAGCGGATACCCCAATCAAGAAACAGTCGTAGCCTTTTTTCATGGAATGGGTGCCGGTTTTCATGACAACAAAGTTTCCCTTGGGAATGGATTTCAGTTCATCCGGCGTCATGAGAGGGCGCTGTCGTTATGAAAGCATCTGAATCGTAGCAAGCTGATTTCTTATTTTTCTTGTAACGCACTAACATAATTTCCTCCGGCTCTTTAACTGAATTTTGGTTTATAATGATGAACTTTGTAGAAATATAAATTTCATAAGTTATATCTTTCAAAATTCAATAAATTAACTTGAATTAAAGGTGTGCCTGTGATAACATAAGTATCAGATATGGTAAAGGAGGTTTTTAATTTATGATTAATCGAGAATTATATATGAGCCGCATACGTCCCTTTATCGGAAATGAACTTATTAAGGTTTTAACCGGCATCCGCCGAAGCGGAAAATCCGTCATGCTGAATTTGATTCAGCGAGAACTGGTCGCCTCCGGTGTAAATGAGAATCAGTTTATTTCTATCAACTTTGAGAATATGAGCAACGCACACCTTTGCTTTGCTGAGGCACTGCACGGGGAGATCTCTCGGCGGGTAAATGGCATTCCTGGTAAGACATATCTGTTTTTTGATGAGATTCAGGAAGTCGCTGGCTGGGAAAAGTGTATCAATTCTTTTCGGGTGGAATTTGACTGCGATATCTATATCACCGGATCAAATGCCAAGCTGCTTTCGGGAGAGCTGGCTACCTACCTTGCGGGGAGGTATGTAGAGTTTGTGATTTATCCCTTTTCCTTTGGAGAGTTTTCAGAGCTGTACCATACCGTTTTTCCTGACTCTGATTCAAGAGGGATGTTTACCCGGTACCTGATCGACGGCGGGATGCCTTATTTAAGCAACCTTCGTTATGCCGAGCAGCCGAGCCGCCAGTATTTGCAAGACCTCTACAACTCCGTTGTCCTTAAAGATATCGTAAAACGCAACAGCATCCGAGATGTTGATCTGCTGGAGCGTATCATCGCATATATTACGGCAAATGTCGGGACGACTTTCTCTGCTACGGCAATTTCAAAATATCTCAAAAGCGAGGGGCGCACTGTAGCTCCGGAAACAATTTTAAACTATATCAAGGCTTGCGAGGATGCCTTTCTGTTCTACCGTGTCCGCAGGCAGGATTTGCAGGGGAAGAAGATTCTCACTGTTAATGAAAAATACTACATTGCTGACCACGGAATCAGGGAGGCTGTTTTCGGCGGCAATATGAAGGATATTAACCTCGTTTTTGAAAACATTGTGTATATGGAACTCCTGCGGCGAGGGTATAAGGTTACAGTTGGAAAAGCAGGAGAAAAAGAGATTGATTTTATTGCTGAAAAGCAAACTCAAAAGCTATATGTTCAGGTGGCCTATCTACTTGCATCTGAGGAAACGATCCAGCGTGAATTCGGGGCATATGATACGATCAAAGATAACTTTCCCAAGTATGTTGTGTCATATGATGAATTTGATATGAGCAGAGATGGTATGAAACACATGAATATACGCGAGTTCTTGTTGTTTGAGCAATGGAATTGAGTTTGTGTTTTCTGCTTTTGAAGAGAACTGCTATAAACAAATGCCCGTCATGGTTTACTCTGCCAAGACGGGCATTTGTTCAGTTTTTTGATTTTCAGCTCGTGGCTGTTCCTTTTGATTTTTGTGCCTGCTTATCATGCCTTTGCACTTTTTTATTTCAAAATCTATCTATGAATATTTTACAATCCATTTTTACTGACTATTATGAACATATCATTCATGAGCTAAAGCCCAGGCGTTCCATTGTCCAAAACACAGAACATATATTTCTCAATACATTCCCGCCATGGATTTCATTAAACGGCTTATCATTCATATCCCGGAAAAACATTCCAAGATACTCCGCTATTATGGGATTTATGCCAAGCACCATAAACAGGAGAAAACACTACGTAAATGTACCTCTCCTGAGAAACAAAAATTTCTCTTTCAGCACTTGGACTGGTGCAGCTCCATTCTTTTGTTTTTCGGATACGATCCACTAAGCGGCCACAAATGCGGAACTTCTATTTTGGCTCTGGAAGTATACCATAAAAAACTGCACTATTTTAACGATTCTGGAAGGTCCAAGGATATGGATAAATCCATGACTCCCGTCATTTTTAAAATCGTTAAATAGTGCAGTCAACACTCGAACCAAAAAACTTCATAAATAACATCATCGAAAAGTCACACCTTCACTCTTTTACCATGCCATTTTTTATTTCAAATCCATCATACAATATTTTTTGTAATTTGAGAAGTTTTCTGTAAAGTAAAAACGGGGTAAATTGTATCCCTTTTTCAATGGAGAGCGGATTTTTATCCCACTGCCATTCTTATGATAAAGTGCAACACCCACTAATGCTTATTTTATTGGGTAATTTGCTTTTTCAGCTTCTCAAGATGCTCATCGAACAATTTTTTATGCGGCAACTGTTGAGCCATTTCAAGATAGTTCAATGCCATTTCTTTATTACCTAAATCATAAAGAAGTGCTGCTAAAAAAGAGAAAAAAAAGCTCTTATTATTATCCGTATAAAGATTATCCGGATTAACTTTCTTGGTTATTTCATATGCTTCGGAAATACAAGTAGAATCAGCCAAAATTACATTAACAGCTTTTGTCCAATAATAAAATGCTTTTCTAAAAGGCAATAGTGTCATTGGTATCGAAATATTTAGAAAAAAATTAGAAAGCTTTGTTTTTTTCATAGCGCTCAATATAAAAGCTAATCCAACCATACCAAATAAAAAATACCAAAGTATATACAGTATTATAGCAAGAAGTGTAAAATTTACGCAATAGAGAAACACGACACAAAATAATATCACAAAAGAAGAATATTCACTGATTAATCGTTTCTTCACAAAAACATCCACCTTTACATTGTATTTATATTATATGGATTTCCTACTTGCTGCTGGCATTATCCCAAGATGGAAAACCGGATTCTCTTACGATAACCCCAGTCGCATATCATCGTTCTTTATATCATTATGTACTGTTTCAATTTCATTCTCACGAGCATCAACAGTTAGATTAAACTCTTTAATAATAAGTGTATTCTAATAATGGGCGTGAATAACTCTCCACCTTTCACCTGTTGTATGCCATAAGCCGTTTCCAATTTCTTCAGAAAAATCTTCAGGAGAAAAGTCTTCTCTTGATGTATCGGGATAGACTTCAATCATAGTTTTATACATTCCTTGCGGAAAATGATAATCAAGCTCATGCAAGGTTGTATCCCTATTACAGCATGGTGTAATCACCTTGATATTGACAAAGCCTTGCCCATCTAAATATGCTGCATCCATAGCATCACCCCACCAATCATTAAGATCTTTCCTGCAAAATGGGCATGATACAGTTTCAAAATCACTACCGGCATCAGCAAATTCCACTACATAATTCTGTATGATTTCAATTTTATTCCCATACCAATTAAGCCCTTTGATTTGTTCAATCTCATATGGTTTTAATGCAAAACTAAGTTTTTCAGGAATAAATCGAATAGAATAGTCCGACGTAATAAACACCTCACTTTTAATATTCAATCCTATACACATTATAAATAATGTGCATATATATTCTTTCCACGAATACACATACTGGTTACTCTACGACCTGCTTTCTTTGATGGTAGTATCCATGTTGTCAATTTATTCTCCGTCATATAATCTTTTATTTGGCAATTGAATCTCTTTAAACATAAACTGCAATATTTCTTCATCTGAAGCTGTTTCTGGAGAAAAAATAAATATTAATTTTTTCTTTCCAGAATGTTCAATCATAATGTTATTTCTTCTTTGTCTTATAACTTTATACTTTGTGGCTCCATACATCAATTCATGAATCCGGTTGTCTTTGCCTTCATTTCTTTTGCTAAATTCTAATTCATGACCATTTTTACCTACCCGTTCTATATAGTCCAAAAGTTCTTTTGCCTTTATATCTACTTCTTCGCATTTTTCACCTGGGTTTGGATTGTAGGCCAATCTTTTTATATCGTCTTTAAGTAATATAGCTGTTTCCATGGGAAATTCTCCGATTAAATCTATAACCCAATATTTCCATATATCGTCATCTGATTCAAATACATCCCGAATATGAGGTATTAATTTTTTGTGGAATCTTGGTAGAATTTGTATTATTTCCTTAGCTACTGGCCAATTCATATCTTGAAGCCAGTTTAAGAGATTTGCTAAAATCGGTATACAGTCCTGTATACTTACAGTCTTTAATTCCTCAACAGTAGAAAAATCAGACTTGTCCTTTGGTATGAGTCTTGTTATGTCTTCCATGATTTGCATCTCCCATGTTCTCTTTTCACATAATCTCAGACATTTGATAAAATAGCAGCAATTCGAAAATATCATCTCACAATAATAAAATTTTCTTCATTTTTACTGATATAATAATGAGATACAAAGCAAAATTCATCAATTCCTATAGCAGCATACAATTCTCGAATCATTCGATATCCTAATTTGTCCTTTTGATAATTTGGGTAAGTTAAAATATGTTGTATCCTCTCACAAACATCCTGCTGAAAGCCAAAGAGTTGAAATTGCTTAATCTGCTCTGCGCCGATTCCTGAAAAGAAGGATTGAATTCTTTCTTCTACCTCAGCAGAATGTTTTTGAGTCTCTCTTTCAATATTTTTCATAACTTCATCATCAAACAATCTATCCATATATTCCTCACCATATAATTGCTGTCCGAGTTGAAAAACAAATTCTGATTCGACTCCATAATTAATGCCAAAGGTGAAAGCCAATTTTTTGCGATGTAGGATTCCAAGTTCAAAACCATGATCCTCGGCGTTTACAATATGCATTAGAGGAATATGTTCGGATAGGTTCAAAACTGCTTCAGAATAATCTGCCTCTGATATGTGATTGCAAAGATCGCTTTCTGACAGTCTGCAAAGCCACAAATCATTTAACTGAATCAGATATGTGTTCTTTTCCATGTATTTTAATACATTTTCTTTATGACATGTCTGAATCATAATGCCAGATGAAAACTCACTCATTTTGTTTTCCCTTCTTATTTATGGACAATATAGTACAATATGTAAATTTCTACGTTGACACGCATTATCCCAAGGCGGCGAAGGTCGTGTGTTACCATATCTCCGAACATTTTACAATTGATGGTTTAATTATAGCATACCATTATTGATTTACACAAATAGAAATACAGGATTCTTATTATTCGAATAAATTACCGTATACTTCATAGGAAATTAAGATAAAAGCTCGAAATTTGTCGCATAAGTATGGCTGAGGTCATGGAAGCTGTTTTTTTGAGACCAGCTTTTTCAAGCACCCGGCCAAAGTGTTCCGTTACATAGTTGGGCTGCAGGAGAACATCTTCTATTGCCCGGGTATGATAAAGAACACCCGACGCTTGAAATATTTTCCTATGACCAGCTAAAAGAAATTGTACCCGCAGAAATTAACCGTCCCGGGATTGCCCACTTAGCTTTTGAGGTAGACGATGTGGAAGCGACTTTATCAGAAATTATTAGTGCCGGGGGAAGCAGTGTTGGGGAGTTGGTTACTGCAACATATCCCAACGACTTAGAAGCGGTATTCGTTTATGCGAGAGACCCGGAAGGCAATATTCTTGAATTGCAAAGTTGGAGAAAAAAGTCAACTTCCAAATAATTGGAGGAACAATTCCGATTTATAAAGTGAGTGTCAGGAGTACCTGTCATATGCTTTTTTGAAGCATATGACCTACTCCGGTACTTTCCGCTCCGCAGCAAAGTATCGCCGGGGTGGGCAGCCTAATGGCCGCTATCAAGCCGCTATCAACGCTATCCATTTTTAGCAGCTTGTTGCATTGATCTAAACCGGCATAATAAAACACGATAACATTCCTTCTTAATACCACCGTGTCTGATAAAAAGGGCGCAACAAACCAAGCCCTCTAAATAGAGAACAGCGGCTTTGATTTCCTCAAAACTGCTTTTATAGTGCAATTATTCCCCGCCGAATAACATTTTTCCCCCTTGGACATTTCATTGTTCGTATACATAGCTATTTGTTAGGGATTGATGGTATCGGTCTTTCTGGCCGCTCTGGCTGTTTCACTAATTTTTGATCTGTCACAAGAGTAAGTTTTCCGCTTTTTGCATCGTCACTGGAAAAGCGTAGCGTATAATAGGAATAAGGCACTAAGTCAGTAACTTCAAAGTCTATTGTTTGGGCCTTGACATTTGAATAGGTTTCGCTGTAAACAATGCCGCTATCGTCATCTGAAACCACAGAAATTTCCGCAGTACCTTCAACACCTATCTTGCCGGAAAACATAATACTGTTAATTCCGTTCTCCGTATAAATTATTGTTTCGCGGTTAAAACCAACCTCTGTACCGCTATCAATAATAAAATCAAATCTTGTACCTTCTCCATTTGACAAATGAAATTGTTCAAACTGTAAAGCATTTGAAATAAGGTAATAGAGCAACGTGCCAGCCGCCATAATACAAATCCATGTAATTACGTGTGCTATTATCACTTTATTAGTTTTCTTCATCTTCTGACACTCCCCCATTTTCTGTTTCTTGGCTGATAGAGTTAGGATAATCACGGAGATATTTTTTGGTTATTCTCAAATTTACTTGTATAGCAACCGCAGTCGCAATTAATAAAACAAGAGCCAACCATGCAAAACGTAAATCTTCAACATCTGTAAAGATTTCAATATACGGCAAATGAAGAAAAGCGAAGATGGCCAATGCCACAACATATATAAATGCACAGCTCAATATCCGGTGATTTTTAACGTGCTGTTTTTGAAATTCTGCTTGTAGCCGTTCTTGCTTTTTCTCAATTGTTTCGGTTCGGATTGCTAACTGGTCTACTTCACTTGTTTTTAGCAAATAGTCAGTTGTCACATTAAACACTTTGCTTAATTCAATCAATCTCTCCATTTCTGGCGTTGACTCTCCCGATTCCCATTTAGAAATAGATTGACGGGAAACACCTGTCTTTTCGGCTAACTGTTCTTGGGACATGCCGTTGGCCTTTCTTAACTCAAATATTTTTTCTGATAAATTCATTTAATAGCCTCCTTTTCATATATGATTTTACTATAAATCACACGTTCAGGCTATATAGACAGCTTTACAAATCTGTCAACCACCACGGGCACATGCGGTTGCAATCTAATATATCCATTTTTTATATCCATTTTTTCGTCTGTTGGCTACCTATCCCATGTTTTTGTATCCGGTAGCTGCTTCCTTATGCACCCTGCCCATTTGTGCCGGGATTGTCGCTGCCGCACCCCTCAAAAAAATTGATAACACCCCAAATGACAAGTCCTGCACCGAGGACAATAACAAGAATCTGCAATACATCCACTGCGGAATTGAAAAATGACATAAATATTTACCTCCATAATTTTAATTTTGTGGTTGATTGTGAACATAAGAAAAGCACCTGCAAAAAATCAGCAGGTACTTAACCTAAAAATGAAATATTTCACTGTCTTCTTAACAGAGAGCACAGCACGTTTCAAGGTGGATTTTCCTGGTTGACATGCTATTTCTCTGTACAAATTACTACTTTAAAATCTCTTTGGGACTCAACGGCGGCGTCATCTGCCAGACATATCCTCAGCAGAATCCTTCCTTTTTCGCCTGCTCACAAGCCCTCTCTACCATCGCTGCATCCGGGGTATTCCAGGCCATTCCAAGCTGCTCCAATGCATTGATGGTTTTTTCCATACAAATGTTATATTGGTTCTTGCCGATCCAACTGATAATTTCACAGTGAAACGCCAGTTCATAAAAATGCTCCCGTTTAGACGGATCGGTCTGCTGGTAATAAGAAAAAATCTCATCCACTGACATCTCTTTCAAAGAAGCATCCCATTGCTTTCCTCTCATCAATTTTAAAATCTCTCCAATGGGCAATGGATTTGGATTGATTACATGATAAATCTGATTGATGTCCTGATTGCTGAACATTAAACGGACTATGGCCTTACTGACCATATCCACATTTGATATATCCATGGGCCGCTTAATATCTCCAGGAATGATCCCCAGCTTATACAATGCCCGGTAAAAGATATAAGCCGTACTCTGCTCCATATTCTGTTGATATCTTCCTGTTTGAGAATCAAACAAAATACCGCTCATACGGTAAATCGTGCTTTCAATCCCTCCTCTTCTGGCACTGATCAACCGCTGTTCCGCCTGGTATTTGGAAGACAAATACTGATTATTCAGGGGATGCGCTACCAGTTCATCATATTCTGTAAAAAGTGTTTTCGCATTTTCTCCCTGCTCACCATAGGCGATTCCTATTGTAGACATATGGTGAACCGCCTTTTTACACCCCGTTGAAGCAAACGCCAGAACCGTTTCCACTGTTTTTACATTAATGGAGGCAAAATCATCATTTTTACCCATATGTTTCACTAATGCCGCAGAATTTACTACAGCATCCATGGATTGAGCCAGGGTCCCATACAGATCTGCGGAGATCCCCATATATTTTTTTGTCAAATCTCCATTTACAATCTCTATCCTGTCCTCATACTGCTCATAAGAACCACCGCCAAAATAATATTCATACTGTTTCCTCAGCCTTTCAGCAGCATCCGACTGTCCGCGGACCAGGACAACTATCACTGCGGCAGTCTGAACCAACAGTTGATTCAGCAGGTAAATACCTAAAAATCCGGTGCCCCCCAACAGCAGGACCCGGCGGTATTTATCGAAATCCGGCTTTACCTGGTTTTGTCCGGCATAAGCTGACCGATACTCTTCCAGCTCACCGGCTGAAACCTCTTTTAATTCTTTAAACTGTAAAATATCCTTGAGATTCTGTTTCATGGCCTCCTGATTTTCCCGTAAGCATCCAGCAATATGCCTGACCGTCATTGCAGCAAAAACATCGTCAATATCCAGTTCAAAATGCTGGCTCAATTCAGAAATCACTTTTATTGCCCCCAGAGACGTCCCTCCCACATCAAAAAAATCATCTTCCAGTCCAAACTGTTTATGCTTTAAAACCTTACCCCATATTTCTGCCACAATTTCCTGATATGGCGTTTCCGGCAACAGTCCTTCTTCTTTCATCTATATCTCCCCTTCTATTTCGCCTGCGCACCTTGTTACTTTTTCCTGAATCATACGGCTCAAATTTCTGACAGTATTGGCTGAAAAAATATCCTGCAAAGAAATTTCCGTATCATATTTCTTGATGAGCCGGTTCATGCTTTGAATTGCAAGGAGGGAATCACCGCCGATTTCAAAGAACTTATCAGTCACACTGATGGAATCCAGCCGCAGCATCTCTTTCCACATTTCTGAAATAAAAGCTTCCATTTCATTTTCAGGCGCTGCAATTTCCTTACTTTCTTCCATACCCATTCCGGTAAACTCCAACAGACCTTTTCTGTCAATTTTCCCATTGGCCGTAACAGGAAGTTTTGGCAATACTACAACGCGATTGGGAACCATATATTCCGGAAGCTGTTTGGAGAGAAATTCTGACAATGTTTGGGTATCAATTGCTTTCACACTTTCTTTTGCCTTAGCCGCATAAAGATACCTGCCATAAACAGGCACAATCCCGTCGTGGTCACAGAATAAATCAATCAATTCCATTTTGCAGATGTTCAAATGGCGGTTCCATTCCTGCTGATCGAAAAAGGGTATCTCCGTTTCCTTCCGCTGGTCTGTAAAACGGCTGAATCCGTACTCATACAGCCCTGCAATATTTAAGTCAAAACAATTCATCTTTGTATTCTCAACAAAGAACAATACTCCTTCCGGCAGCAATAACTCCTTGATGTTCTCAAGTGCAGTATTGATGTCCCCAGCTCTGTGCAGGGTGTTGTCTGCCAGTATAATATGAAACTTCTGACCTTTTGTAAACTGCATTCGGGCTGGTTTATTCATATCAAATATTTCAAAATGGATTCCCTGATGCCGGCATTCTTTTTCTGCCAGGAAAAACTTTGACTCGTCACAATAGGTGTAATCCCACTTCTCACTTTCTTCATTTTTCAGGACTTCTTCCAGCATATTTCCGAATCTGGTTCCAATCTCCAGGACAGCTAATTTTTCTCCTTTGAAGAACCTATCAGTATATTGTTTCAATAAAAGATTCAATACATCGTAATAATACTGATTGATCTGCTGATAAAAATTCAGTTTCTTTAAAGCCGCTGTAAAATCCTGATCAAGGAAAAGTGAAATAACCTCCTTTTTTCCCTCCAGCACCTCCAGATAAGTCTGCTTCGTTCCCAAATAATATTCTGCCAAAGCTTTCATTGATGCCGGCAGTTCCCAAACCCTTTGAGAGGCCAGTGACCACTGTCCACATGTCTGGCTGCAGCGGAAGATTTCCTGTCCGCTATTTTCCTGTAAAACTGCGCCTGCCTGTTTCAACTGTTCCAGCCACTGTCTGAAAAGCGGCTGGAAACGCCGGTCTGTTTTCCTTTGAAGCATCCGGTCTGCAAATGAAAATTCATCTGTGTCATCGGTTAACATGCCAAGTTCTCTCAGAAAATCAGCCGCTGCACAAATACTCACAAAATTCATCTCTTCCAGCATCCTATGGACTGCATCCATATTCTCCTTTAGCGCCATATCCGAAGCAATATCAGTGATATCACCATGATCGGCCATCTTTAACTCACAATGGTCGTAAGGATTCTCTTCCGTTTTTGCCGTTACAAAGGCAAATAACTGCTGCTGCGGGCTTTGATCTGCAATTACTGCCACATCCTTTACATCCCCAAACTTTCCCACAGCCTGCTCAATTTCACCCAGACCGATACGGAATCCTCTTATTTTAATCTGATTATCTTCCCGGCCCAAAAATTCGATGTTGCCGTCAGGCATATATCTTGCCAGATCTCCGGTTTTATAAATCCGCTCTCCTGTAAGAGGATGGGTGATAAATTGTCCGGCCGTGCGTATTTCGTCATTCCAGTATCCTGCGGCCACACCGGCTCCGCCGATATATAGATCCCCGCAGACTCCCACCGGACAGGGCTGCAGTCTGTCATTGTAAATATACAGCACCTGATTGCTGAGGGGTTTTCCATAAGGGATGCTGTTCCAATCCGGAGATACTTCGTTCACAATGTAATAGTTGGACCAGATGGCCGCTTCGGTGGCTCCTCCCAAGCTAACCAGCATGGAAGCCGGGAAAAGTTGTCTTATCCGCTCAGGTAATGTCATGGGAATCCAATCTCCGCTCAACATCACCAGGCGCAAGGAAGCTGCAATCTCCCTAGAACCGTAAAACTCTGCCAGCATGCTCATAAAAGCCGGGACTGTATTCCAGATACTGACCTTCTGCTGTTCCAGCACAGTCACCCAATGGGCTGGATTTTTAAGCTGTGCCTGCTCCGGAATCACGACAGCCCCTCCGGCTGACAGCAAACCAAAGATATCGTAGACCGACAGGTCAAAATTTAAATTGGAAAGGGCAATGCTCCGATCCGTCTCCGTGACCTGAAAACGCTGATTGATATCAATAATTGTGTTCACTGCACTTTTATGGGTAACCGTAACACCTTTGGGTTCTCCGGTGGACCCGGATGTATAAATAACATAAGCCACGGCTTCCGGCAGCACCGGATCAAAAGAAGATGCTTTTGTTTCTGCATAATTAACGGTATCCACATCAATCCATTGCCCGGCCTTGATTCCCTCTTTTTTAATCCAGGACTGGGATAACACCAGTTGGGCTCCTGCCCGTTCTAATAGACTGTTAATTCGTTCGCCAGGATGATGAACATCCAGCGGCAGATAAGCTGCACCTGTTTTCATAATAGCCAGGGCTGCGATTACCTGTTCCATTCCTTTTTCCATATAAATGCCGATCAGCGGTTTGCTGTTTTGTCTGAGACGGATCTCAGCAGCCGTTCGGTCCACACAGCTTTGCAGTTCCCCATAAGTAATTTTCAATTTTTTATAAATGACCGCAATATTTTCAGGTGTTTTTGCGCATTGACGCTCAAATAATGAAACAAGGGTATCATCAGGAATCAATGCCTTATTTACATTCTCCTGCTCAAACTCTTTAATCCGGGGAATGGTGACCAGTTCTATATCCGGCTTTTCCCAGTTTTCTAAATGTTCATATAAACTGTCAATGAGTGTTACATATGCATGGAACATTTCCGAAATCATCCCTTTGGGGAACAGTTCTTTTACATAATCCCATATCAGAACCAGATCGCCTTGCTCCTCTGTCACCTGATGATCCAGCCATACCTGAGGCGTTTCTGAGCTGCTGTAAATACGGTTTTCGAACCAGTTTTTGTGATTATCCCCGTTTAACTGCAATCCCAGGGAACTGGTAAATACAACCGGCATCATGACTCCCTGCTGACTTTGATAATATTTTCCCAATTCACGCTGAACAGAAACACCGCAAAACAAAGGATGTTCTAAATCAGCCAGAAGCTGTTTCTGTATTTTTTTACAGCGTTCCGTAAAGGAACCGGTCATTTCTGTCTCCATATCAATTTCCAATAGAGTCAGGGAAGTAAAATCCCCCACCACTTCATTGATTTCAGGATGAACCGGCATCCGGTTAAACCGTGTCAAATTAATGGTAAACCTTTGATGTCTGCTCCAGGCTGCCAGAATTTCTGCATATGCGCCGATCAGAAATACCGATGGGGTAATGCCGCCTGTTCTGGTCAGATGGGTCTTGATTGTTTCCCATTTTTCAGAAGGAAACCGGTGCTCCACATGGGCAAAGGTGTGAACCGCAGCTTCCAGGGTGGGTAATTCCGGTGCCGGCGGGAGGCTGGAAAGACGGTTGATCCAATATTCCTTATCCTGCCTAAATGCCGGTGTCTTTCTCATTCGCTCCACTTCTAATACATAGTCTCTGAATGTGACAGCCGGACGGTGTACAGAATACTCATCCTGCTGATACATCCTGCTGATCTCCCGGAAGAAATAGAAGATGCTCCATCCGTCGAAAATAATGTTGTCAAAGCAGAGATGCAGACGAACCTTTTTCTCCGGCAGCACTGAAATCCTGATATCAAACAGCGGCCATTCTTCCGGATGAAAAACACGGTGGGACAATTCCTGACGGATCTGTTCCATATGACTGTCAATCCGTCGGCTGTCCATTTCTTCCAAATGATATTCTTTCAGTTCATAAGGCGGGATCTCCTTCAAAACCACCTGCCGCTCCCCGTCACTTAAAATTACCGCCCTCATCATATCGTGACTGGATAAAAATCCATGGAAAGCCTGTTTAAATCTGGCAATTTCAAAATCGTTATTTTCAATTTCAAAATAATAATGGGTGGATACCTGACCTAAGTCATAAACTCCCTTACGTCCAATCCAGTACGCCTTTTGAATTTCAGTCAGCGGAAATGGCTCAAATCTGCCTGCCGGATCTGTTTGCAATACAGAATCCTGATTTGACGGAATAGTTTTTTGGCCATCATCCTGCCGCAGCATTGTCTCCAGCAATTCTGCCTGTTGGGAAAATACCGGCTGTTCAAACACATGTTCCAGCATAAATGACGCACCAAACCGTTTCCGTATTTCAGCCGTCAGTTGTGTGGCAATCAGTGAGTCTCCTCCCAATTCAAAATAAGAGTCATCCAAATAAATTTCCGGTTGTTTTAAAATTCCTTTCCATATCTTAGCAAGCGTTTTCGCTGTTTCTGTTTCCGGCAGGCTTTTTTCTTCTTCCGGCTGGTGCGGTTCTGTGATTTCCAGTGTTAATAAATGCTTTCTGTCTACTTTTCCATTTTGATTTAACGGCATCTGTTCCAGGTAAATAAAATGCTTTGGGATCATATACTCCGGAATATGGTGTTTCAGCGTTTTCTTCCATTCATTGGAATCAATGCCGCAGTTCTCTCCTGTGAGAAATGCCAGCAGCTCTTTTTGCCCCGAAGGCAGCTCTTTTGCCAAAACAACAGCTTCCTCTATTCCTGAATGCTTTAAAATGGCGGTTTCTATTTCACCTAATTCAATCCGGTGACCACGGATCTTTACCTGTAAGTCTTTCCGGCCGAGAAACTCAATCCGCCCATCATGCCGGTAACGGCCCATATCCCCGGTCCGATACCAGCGCTCATGGTTATGAAGGATAAACTTTTCCTCTGTTAGCTCCGGCTCACCCACATATGACAATGCCAGACCATTGCCGCCGATCCACAGTTCTCCTGGTATCCAGTCGGGACAAGGACGAAGCTTTTCATCCATAATACAGTATTTTTGATTGCTTAAGGGATATCCATAAGGGATAGACTTCCATCCCGGTTCCAGGGGCAGCGTCACTTCATAATAGTTAGACCAGATGGAAGCTTCCGTGGCCCCGCCCATAGACAGCATAGTTGCATTGGGACACTGGTTTTTCATCCGCTCAGGCAAAGTCAGACCGATCCAGTCACCGGAAAGAAAAACCCATCGTAAGGAACTGAGAAAAATCCCTCTGCTCTTAGCCCCGATCAACAGCATATCAAACAAAACAGGAACGCTGTTCCATACTGTGACCTGATATTGATGGATGATATCCGCCCAGCACTCAGCATTTCTCCGCTCCTGATCAGGAATGCAAACAAGTGATGCGCCCATATTTAATGTTCCAAACAGATCATAAACCGACAAATCAAATTCCAGTGAAGAAACAGCCAATACCGAATCCGTCTCATGAATTCCACAGATCCGGTTAACAGCTTCTATTGTATTAACCGCGCCTCTATGGCTGATTTCCACACCTTTGGGCTCACCGGTAGAACCTGAAGTGAAAATAATATAGGCACTGCTGTCCGGTGAAACAGGGTTTGCCTTCTGCTGGGGCAATATGCCTTCACTGTCCTCTATGCATAGCATGGTCACCTGCTCATCAGGTGCAATTTCAGCCATAACTGTGCGTGTTGTCAATACATACTCTGCCTTTGACTTCCGGTACATAATCTTTCTCCGGGAAGAGGGCTGGGTGGGAGCAATGGGAGTATAACAGGCCCCGGCCGCCAGGATTCCCATCACGCCGATCACCTGAGAAATCCCCCGTTCCATGGTGATTGCAACAACAGATCCTGTTTTCACTCCGGCCTTCTGTAAATAAGCAGCGGTTTGTAAACTCTTTTGCACCAGTTCTCCATAAGTCAGTTTTTGCCCGGTTTCTGATTGGATTACCGCTGTTTTCTCCGGATGCTTTTCTGCATATGGAAACACACCGTCTAACAAGGTTTCCATTTCATTAGGAATTTGCAGATTCAGCCGCTGGTCCCGTTTTAACCGGATATCTTCAACTTTCGCCGACGGCAGCACTTGCTGCCAGTCACTGTCCGGTTCTGCCAGTTTTTCAATCCACTCACAGCAGGTGCCAAACATCTGCTCAATCATTCCGTCAGGAAAAAGCTCTTCCACCGCATCCCATCTGATATAGAGTCCTCCGTTATAATCAAAGGTCTGGAAATCAATCCACACCTGGGGAGTCTGGGATACCATAAATTCCAGTTCACCAAATGTCTTTGTAAAACTGTCATCCAACAGCGGTTCCCCTAAATTGCAGGCAAATACCACCGGAGCAATGCTTTTGGCTTGGGGAAAACGCTGCGCCAGCTCCCTTGTCACCTGGACACCGGAATAAGCGGAATATTTAATATCATTGTGAAAGCGCTGCTGAAGCTGCCTGGCACGTTCCACAAAGGTTCTGGTATCACTGCAGTCCACATCCAATAATAAAATATTGGAGAAATCCGCCACCACATCTTCAATCCCTTCAAATTCCGTGTGCCGGTTAAACAGAGGGAGGTTAACCAGAAACCGTGATTTTTCACTCCACCGTTCAAGGACTTCACAGTAAATTGTCAAAAATACCATTGCCGGGGTAATCTGACGCTGGGCGGCCTTTTTCCTGATTATTTCCCATTGTTCCGGGGTAAATCCGGCCTTGTGCGGAACAAACACCGTTTTTTCTATTGTTTCCGGTTCTTTTTTCAGGGGCAGCTCCGGCCCCAAAGGAAGTGTTGGTATTTTCTCCTGCCAAAATTCCTCTGCCTTTTTTTGTGCCTCTGCAGTCTGCTGCTGCACTGCCTCCAAATACGCCCCGAAATTCCATTCCTGATTTACAGCCAGGCTTTCGCCGCGGTACAGTCTTGCCATGTCACGAAGAATAATCTGAAAACTCTGTACATCTGCGGCCAATAAGTCCACGTCAAAGTGAATCCTGGCTTTCCCCTCAGGCAGCAGCGTTAAAGTCAATCCGGCATTCTCACCTGTTTCTACCGATAATTTCCGATGAGACAACGTCTGCCGCAGCTCTTTCAATCCACGGTCCACTTCCTCCAAAGTCCTGCTGCCCATATCACACACAGTAATCTTTTCATAAGGCGAAACAGTTAATACCTCCTGTTTCCCATCTTCCGTAAAACGGGTCCGCAGTGCGGCATGGTGCCTGATCAACTGCTTCCAGGCTTGCCGCAGTTGTTTTTCATCAATGTCCTGACCGGCAATTTCAATATAGGCATGACAGCCGGTATCCCCCAGAACCTGTCCCTTTTTTCGTCCGACCCAGTAAGCATACTGTACATCAGTTAAATCAAACTGCTTTTTTGTATGGTCTTTGGGCAATGCCAGTTTCCTTTCCCCTTCCACGGATTCAGCTTCATTGTATATGGAAAGGAGCCTCCACCAGTCCTGGAACGTAGGTTGTGAAATCAATTCTGCAAAAGTTACCTTTGCACCTCGTTTCCGCCAGTCATTGACCAGACGCATGATTTTCAAAGAATTAATTCCCATCTCAATCAGATTATCCTGATCATGTATGATCTCCGGGTTTATCTTCAGTATTTTTCCAATCTGTATCTTGATATCCTCATATTCAAACACTCTTTCATCTCCTCTTCCCCCCCGATGACCGCAGTCAAAAGGACGTTTCTTAATATTCTCGCATAAATGCAAAGAACCTTTTTTCAATTGACCTTTTTGGCAATTGCCATTTCTGTCAGTTTTTTCTTATCTACCTTTCCCACATTGGTAAGGGGAAAAGCTTCCAGTATGTACAGGCTGTCAAGGCGCTTATAATCTGACAGTCCGGTCTCCTTTAAAAAACTGTTGACGGTCAAAAGATCCAGATCATCCTCCTCGGTAATAATAAAAGCACATGCCTGATGGCCATACATCTTATCAGGAACTCCCACCACACCGGCTTCCTTAATCAGCGGGTGTTCACACAGGCAGTTTTCCAGTTCTATTGGCATGATTTTTTCTCCGGCACGGTTAATCTGCTCTGTAATTCTGCCGGAAACCACAAGATTTCCCTGGGCAGTGATCATTGCCTTGTCACCGGTACGGTAATATCCATCCGCCGTAAAGCTCCGTGCGTTGGCCTCTTCAGAACCATAATAACCGTGAATGGTATAAGGACCTCTGGCAAGCAGTTCGCCATATTCTCCCTGTGGCACACAGTTTCCCTGTTCATCTGCAATCTTGATTTCATCCAGTTCAGAAACCAGCGTCCCCTGAGTGGATAAGATGATCTCATCCCTGTCATCCAGACTGGTCATGGCAACAATGCCTTCTGCCACTCCAAACGTCTGTTGCAGCTTACAAGGAAGTATTTCAAAAATCCTTTTGGCAATGCTCTGTTCCAGTACAGAACCGCCCACCTGCAATACTTTCCAACTGGATAAGTCCCCCTCATCCCACCACTCCAGCATATCCATCAAAAGGTTTACTACCGCCGGCACCATACCGGTATGAGTAACCCGCTGCTGTGCAATCAGCATCAGAAGCTCATCAGGACTGCTGGTTTTAGCCAGAACGGTTTTCCCACCTGATAAAAAGGTCCCCATAATACCGGCATTTCCCAGAGCAAAATTGTGTGCAACAGGCAATGCTGCCAGATATACGGTCTGTTCATCCATCTGGCAGCGTTTGGCTGCTTTTTTCCCATTATATAAATAATCAGCCTGGGTCCTGGGAATTAACTTAGGCGTACTGGTGGTTCCTCCCGAAAGCAATAAAAATGCAAGATCTTCAGGCACTACCGCCTCATCTGCAGGATCTGTTTTTTTACGGTACAACTGCTGAATCGTCTGCTTGTCCTGTTTCTCAGAATCAAATACCACATACTTGATACACGGATATTCCTGCTGCAGCCTGGCTGCCAGTTCTGTATAATCGTAACCAAGATAACTTTCCGCAGCAATATAAGCAGTGGGTTGGGTAAACTGAATCATGTGTTTTAAGTCTGCTTCACGCAGTGATGGAAGCCCCATAATCGGTATGACCCCAATTTTAGCCAGTGCAAATATGGTAAAAATAAATCCGGCTGTATTGGGCAACTGCAGCAGTACATGGTCGCCTTTTTTAATCCCCATTTCCAGATATCCGGAAGCCAGATTCTCAGAATAGTTCAGCATATCCAAATACGTAAACTGCATATCTCCGTCAATAATCGCAATCTTGTCCTGATACTTGGCAGACAATTCCGTCAATTTTTGATAAAAAGTGATTTGTTCAATATCGTATTTTATTTTCATCATAACAGGAGTCCCCTCTTTCTTTTTTATGTGAATGGTTTAATCAACTCTTTTACATACCCAAGGAGCGGCATTTTGTCTTCTGCAAAATAAAAATGTTTCCCTTGAAATAGTTTAAACTCAACCGTATCTTCAGAAAATGTTTTCCAATCCTGAACCGCTTCTTTCCGCAAGGTACAGTCATCACTTCCATACATCACCTGGATAGGACAATTCAATTTCTCATGCTGTGTAAATTGATACGTTGACAGCATCTTAAGATCCATCTGATAAATCGGCAGATAATACTTTTGAAACATAACGCTGCCTGCCGTATCCGGATCAACCAGCTCATATTTCACCATCCGGTCAATTACTTCTTCATTGGATACAACCTTATTTCCCATCTCACGTTCCCTGGCCATTAAAAAACGGGGTGATTCTGAACCGGAAGCCAGAAGATACAAAGGCTCTTTCCCAAACCGCCGCCTCACCTCCAGCAGTACCTGATAGGCAAGCAATGTGCCGGTACAATGTCCCAGCAGAATAAACTTATTTTGAAACAGTTCCTGATTTTCATCAACAAACTGGGCAGTCAGCAAATCCACGGTCTCCGGCATGGGATCACGTTTCCGTAATTCCCGTCCGGGATAGAGAACAGGGAAAAAGTTGATGTTTTCCGGAATCTCATTTTTCCAGGGAGCAAACATGCTGGGACTTCCGCCTGCATAGGGAAAACAGATTAAATTGATACCGGCATCCTGATTCCTTACTTCATGTGCAATCCATTTACTCAACTGACTTTTCCCTCGCTTCTCTCTATGAACTGGCTGAAGGCCTCAATGGTAGGATAATTCAACAACTGTATGAGAATCTCTTCAAAATCATAATACTGGGAAAACCCTTCCGTTAAGCTTGCCGCAAGACGATTCATAATCAGAGAATCCGCTCCTATTCCATAAAGATCATCATGAATGCCGATATCCTGTAATTCCATAACCCGGCACACCGTACTTTTTATTTGTTCCAGACAGCAGCCATCCGAAATCATAAGCTGCTGTTCCGGCCCGGATGAGACGGAATCGATTTGGGAGCAAACCAGATTTTCAATTGTTTTTCTGTCTATTTTCCCATTTGCGGTCAAAGGCACCTGTTCCACATGGATGATGCGGTAGGGAACCATATACGATGGGATTTTATCCTTTAAAAAATCTTTTATTTCCGCCTCTTTTAACCCGGTTTCATCTCCCCATGTTATTCCGATGATTTTTGTCATATTGCCAACCGGCATGGTTACAGCCATTGCCCCTTCCACACCTGGAAACCGCTTTAAGGACGACTCAATTTCTCCCAGTTCAATCCGAAAGCCCAGAATTTTGATCTGCTTATCTTCCCGGCCCAGGAATTCAATTTCTCCCCCCGGCATATACCTTCCCATATCACCGGTGCGGTAAACTCTCTTGCCCAAGGATGGAACGAAAAAGAACTGTTCATCTGTTTTGTCTTTATCACCATAGTATTCCATCCCTAACCCCTCTCCTGAAATGTAAAGGTCTCCTTTCAGCCAGACCGGGCTTTCTTCCAGTTTTTTATTCAAAATATGAATCTGCTGGTTTGCCAGCGGCTTTCCATACGGAATACTTACCCAGTCCGGCTTCAGTCCCCGGTATTCATGGTAAATGGACCAGATTGCAGCTTCGGTGGCACCGCCCAAACTGACAATTTCAGCCGACGGCAAAAACGGCTGCATCTTCTGGGGCAGCAGCAACGGAATCCAGTCTCCCGACAGCAAAACAACTCTCATAAAATCCAGTTGCTGCTCTTTTTTAGTCTGCAAATATTCCTGGAGCATTACCAATAGAGAAGGAACAGAGTTCCAAACCGAAATCCGGTATTTTTCTATTAACCTTACCCAGTGGGATGGGTCTGAATATTTATCATTGTCAGGATAAATCACAGCACCGCCGGCACTTAACATTCCAAAAATATCATAAACCGATAGATCAAAGTTCAACTGTGACAGCCCCAGCACCCGGTCTCCTTCTCCAATTCCAAAGCGGCCATTCACATCACAGATGGTATTTACTGCAGCCTTGTGGCTGATAACGACTCCTTTGGGAATTCCAGTTGAACCAGAAGTATAAATGATATAGGCCGGAAGCTGGTCATTAACCAAAACTTCTGTTTCTTTTTCCCCGGTTTGTTCCAGTTGATCTACTACGATCACGTTTAAATGACTCCCCTGATACCTTGTCCGGCTATGGACCAGCAGCAAATCAATATCAGCATTTTTGATAATAGCTTCCGTCCGTTCAAAGGCTTCACTGTCATCGATGGGCACAAAAACCCCGCCCCACAGCAGCGTACCTAAAGCGGCAACAATCTGGTAAATATTTTTGGGCATTATAATTCCGATATGGGCTCCGTCTGCCAAACCAAATTCCTTGATGGCAAAAGCCAGATGCTTACTTTTTTCTATTAGCTGATGATAACTGAACTGATGTTCACAATCTGCCGCTGCCAGCAGCTTTGGTGTCCTTTGGGCCTGCTCCAGAACCAGTTGATGGAGGGTTTTATTCAGTACTGGTTCATCAGTCTGGTTAGCCGCTTTTCTTTCAAGCTGCTGCCATTCAGGCAAGGCAATGGAGTATTCATTCTCCCAGTTTGTTTCAGGAGAGGCAGCCTCCAGTATAACCGTTTCAAAGGTCTGAAACATATCTTCCAGATATCCGTCATAAAAAATCCCCTCTCTCACATCCCAGTTAATCCGCAGGCCAAAGGCACCATCCATTACCTGGCAGTCAACAAAGGCCTGGGGTGTCTGACTGATTCCTGTATTTCTTATTTTTCCTGTAATTTCATCATTCTGGCTGCTGATGCCTATGGCACTGGTAAAGATAATGGGCATAAATGCTGCCTCCCTGCCTTTTTGCCGGGACAGTTCCCGGAGAATTTCCACACCGGAATACAACCCATGATCCAGAGCTTCAAAAACAGCCTGATTGATCTCCAGAACCTCATTAAAAAATGGCCGGTATTCCCTCATAGTAACCGGAATCAGCGTATTGGATGTGAAATCTCCTATTATCTGATTGACCTGTTCATGAAGAGGCTGGCGGTTCAGCATGATCATATTTATGGTAAATTCATCTGTCTCACTGTATCTGGCGAGCACTTTTGCATAGGCGGCCAGCACATAACTGGTAGGGGTAACGCCGGCTGATTTGCATTTCGCCTTGATTTGTTCCCAGCGCTCAGGGGTGATTTCCATCTGCATCCGGCGGAATGTGTTTTGTAACTGTTTGCTGTGATCCTGGGGAAGCTTGGGAGCAGCTTTTATATCCGGTATTCTTTCCAGCCAGTACTGCTGATCTCTTTTATATTTCAAGGTATGTTTCATTTGCCTTTCCGCTAATACATAATCCCGGAAACCCAGTTTCAGCTTTGGCATCTGCTGCTGTCTGAAATAGATTGCTTCAAATTCTGACAGCAGCATCCAGATGCTTGTCCAGTCCACGATTAAAAACTCTGTTGAGTAATGAAGAATACTGCAGTCGCCCGGATCTGACACACCGATATCAAACAGCGGCCAGCGGTCAACGGGGTACATCTTATCAGCTAATTGACTGCGGATCTCCAAGCTGCCTTGTTCGCCATTTGCTCTGATAATCTGAAAATATGGAACTTCCGGCAGCTCCTGCTGATATCCCTCCTGAATGAACACCGTCTTTAACATCCCGTGCCTGTCAATCAGTTGATTCCACACTTCTTCCACACTGTCCGGGTCCAGGAAAGGATATTCAATTTCCATATATATATGGCAGGAAACCCCTCCGTACTGATACGTATTGTTTCTTCCTAAGAAATACGCCTCCTGGATGCCGGTAAGCGGAAATGGCTCGTATTGCTGTTCCGGATCAATCTGAAGAACTGCCTTCCCTTCCCGGTGTTTTAAAGTTTTTATGATTTCGGATTTATTGGCTTTTAAAAACTGAATATCTTCCGGTGTCAATGCCCCTTTAGGAGCATGGTATTTTATGTTTCCGTCCTGTTCATTCAGACGGATTCCCCGTTTTTCCATCTCAGATAAATTCTGTATAATCATTTCCATAAGTTCTCCTTTGCACGTTACAAAACCCCTTCTTCCTTTTCCTCCAATGCTGCATTTACTATCTTTTTCAGACTTAAAAGGCCATACTGCTTCACTTTTCCAAACACGGCTGCCGGATCTGTTAGCTTTTCAATCCAGCCGATTCCCGGCTCAATGGAGCCTTCTAAAAGACATTCACAAACCGCCGTACAAAAGGCTGCCGACAATTTGCTTTGTCCTGGGGCCTGAAGATAATATAAATTTTTCTGTGGTTCTCCCTCCCGGTTGATCCCCTCCATTTCAAGTAAGAAAGTTACCTGGGAGGGAATGAGTATATGATCCCGTTCAGCAGCCAGACAAAGTTCGGCGGCCAGCTTTTCTCTGCCCTGAAAATACTTCTTTAATAAATCTTTGTAAAAAGCATTAATATTGCTGCCGCAAATCACGTGATACCATTGTGCCTCCGGACTCTTCATTATCTCCTGAATCTGAGCCGTATCAGCGTTTTCATAAGGCAGAATGCGTTCTGCGTTTTTGTAAAATGGCTGAAGTCCATCTAATTCAGGAATTTTACCGGCCGCCGGCAAGGTCATTCCTCCATTTCCGCTAAAAACCCCAGCTATAAAATCAATCGCCGCCGTCCGGGTAAATTTACCGGTAATGCTGTAGAAATGTCTGAACCGCTCCACCTGGGTAAAATCTTCCCGAAAGACAAGGGGTAAAATTTCCGAAAATCCCGGTATAGAACCCATATTATACAAAATACACTGAGACGTATCTTTAACTGAAAGTCTGGTCACTTCACGGTTGTAACCGCAGTCAATGTAATGGCATCCGGCCTTTAAAGCACATTCCGCTGCTTTCAGAGACAATAAAGACGATGGTCCGGCCGTATTTATCACAATAGAATGCCGGTTCATAAAATGAAAAAGGCTCTCCTCTTCTTCAATATTCACATAGCTCCATGAAATTGGATCTTCTAAATTCTGCCTGCGGCTGCCGACCGTGATCCCCTTATATCCCCGTTCCGTCAACAATTTAACAACCTCCCGGCCAATATTCCCATACCCTCCAATGACACCAATCATAAGTTCCCCCTTGCCGTTTGCATTCAGTTAGTTAGTTGGTTAGTTATAACTAACCGATAGTTATGATTATCTATCAGCTTAGCCGATAGTAACCACTGATGCCCTTAAATGATTGATAAATTCTAAATCATGGGTAATGACAATGACAATTTTATTTTTTTCACATAGCATATTGATTAAATCTCCCACCCGTTTCATGTTGTCCAGGTCCAAGCCGCTGGTTGGTTCATCAAAAATAATGATTTCTTTTTGACTTAAACATCCCGTGGCTACAGCCAGCCGCTGTTTCTGTCCGCCTGATAAAGCCATAGGGTGTTTTTCTAAAAACCCGCTCAGCTCCATGGTGTTTAGAACTTCTATGGCCTCTTTTTCAGAAACACCATTTCCAAGCATAACTTCTGACAGAACACTGTCGGAAAAAAGCTGATGATTGACATCCTGCATAATTAAAAAACTGCTTTTGCAAAGCTGATTCCGGTTCATTTGCCTGCCATCCAGATACAGCTCCCCCTGCTTACACTTTCTAAGACCGCACAAACACTGAACCAGAGTGGTTTTTCCCGCTCCGTTTTTGCCGCAAATTGCTACTACGGTTCCTTTCAATGCAGTAAAAGAAAGGTTTTTCCATAGAATGCGCTGTCCTCTTTTAACCGCCAGATTTTTCACCATCAGACCGTCACTGCTCTGGATCTGAACCCGTTCCTCATAAACTTCCACCGGATTAACCGAACGGATTAACCACTTTGAGCATTGTTCAAGAGTTAAAGCCTTAAATTCCTCCTGGCTCCACTCTTTTACAATTGCCCCCTCTTCTATCCAAATTGCCCGGTCCAGCAACTCAGCCAGATACCAGACTCTGTGTTCCGCAATCACAATGGTTTTCCCCTGCTTTTTTAATTGTTTTAACAACCCTTGCAGCCGCAGTATTTCTTCCTGATCTAAATTGGCGGAAGGTTCATCAAGTACATAAATCTCCGGTTGTTCCATATATGCGGAAGCAATGGCAACCTTCTGTTTTTCTCCTCCAGACAGTTCAAAGACACTTTTCTCCATCAGTGTCTGCAGATGGTATTCTGCCACAACCTGCTGTAAGCGTCCCATAATGTCATCTTTGGGAACTCCCTTATTTTCCAGTCCGTATACCACCTCGCTGGTTGTATCCAAATTAAAAAATTGCGTTCTGGGATTTTGAAAAACAGAACCTACCGTTTCTGAGCGTTTCCAGGTTGGCTGATCGGTTGTATTCTCCTTATTGATCCACACTGAGCCGCTTAAAGTCCCGGGAATCTGTGTGGGAATCAGGCCATTGATCAGCTTTGTCAGCGTAGTTTTCCCGCATCCGCTTTTCCCGCAAAGCAGAACAAACTCTCCCCGTTTAATCTCCATACTGCAATGGAGCAAGCTGGCCTTTTCTTCTCCTTCATATGTAAACGTCACATCACAAATACGAATCATTTTGCCTCCCCATGAATTTTACCCCACCCAAATGGCTGCCGCTGCCAGCAGCAGGAAATACACCAGTACCAGAACATCCCATAACCGGATCCGGATCTCAACAATCGAAGTCTTAGGGGCAGGATTTTCAATCCCCCGGACAATGGCCGATTGTGCCAGTTCTTCACCGGTCTTTACCGCACTCATTAAAAGTGGTACATACATACTCTCTATTTTCTGCTCCATTCCTTTTATATTACGCAAACGCATGGCACTCCAAATTGCCGTCAGTTCATCTATCAGCGTGGGAAAATATCTGGCGGATACTGCTACCGCTACTGAAACAGATAATGGGATATGCATTCTCCGGAAAGCCTCCAGCAAAACCCGGACCGGCGTTGTTGCGCAAAACAGGGCCACGGCCGCACCGCATGGAAAAATCATTTTAAAGTAGACAGCTACCGATATCATACTGGCCAATGTGACATTTACATTAGGAATTACCAAAACCTGAATGACGCATAAAACCAGATAACTGATCAAAATCTGAAACATGGTTTTTCTGACTCCGAACCAATACATTAAAAATAAAATACTGGCCATAAAAATCCATTCTATGTATAACTTTGTATGGGAAAATACAATAACCACTGATAAAATGATCAGAATCATGCCGATCCGCGGATCCAATCCCCTGCTTTTTCCATACATTACTTAGCAACTCCTGCCTTCACAAAGTGTTTTTTCATCAGTTTAAAGCCTAAAAAACCACCTGCTAAAGAACCAACCAGGATACTGATGATAATAAAGACCATTGTTGGTACAGAGACCAGCCGGTTTAATGCTTCAAGATATTCGGCATTCATAAAATTTTCCGAATATTTCAAGAAGGACTCTTTGTGGAACCACAACAGATAGAAATCACCAATAAATCCAAAAGAAAAGATAACATAAGAGATCATGATCCAAAACTTATTTTCAAATTTCCCTTTTCTGAGAGCCAGTTCTGCTAAAATACCGGCAATGATCTCTGAGACGATAATCGAAATTGCTGCTGATATAAATATAATTCCTGTAACCAGGCTGATCACAAAAACAGGTCCTGTTCTCCTGGTTTTTGCTACAATCAACATATAAACCGGACCAATAAAAATTGCATCAAACATATGGGAAGCAAACCACGCAACAGGAAGAATGCCCCCTAAGATCATAAAAAGAAAACGGATCGCAATACAAATCACTCCCAAAACAGATGCTATAATGATATCTTTCATACTCATTTTACTGCTGATTCCCCTACTCATTTTATCAGTAACCTCCTTTGACCTCTTTACTTCATCACATCTTCTACTAAACCGGCAAGATAGCTTTCGTCTTCCAACACAAAAAAGTGGTTTCCTTTAAACTCACGAATCTCAAAATGATTTGTAGTTACTTCTTTCCAATGCTTCATCATTTGCCTGTCTGCTCCTGCATCTTCTGAGGCCGTATGGGCAATCACAGGAACATTCGTTGTTTCACCGTTGTAGCAAAAACTCTCACTCAGTTGATAATCTCTTCTGATTTCAGGCAGGTAATAACTCATAAACTGTTCATTCTGCAGCACATCTTCCGGAGTGAGCTGATAACTCCTCAGTTCCTCAATCAGAGCCTGATCATCCATATAAGTTTTGAACTCTGAATGATTCTCATCCTGGGGCGCCTGGCGGCCCGCTACAATCAGCTTTTCCGGCTTCACCCCATATAGCTCTAAGATACAGCAGACTTCAAATGCCAGCGCTGCTCCCATGCTGTGGCCAAACAGGCAAAAGGGTGCAGTTCCGTTTTTAACCAGAATCTGCTGCGCCAGCATCTGTGCCAGGATTTTACTGTTCCCAATAAAGGGTTCCCCCCGCCTGGTTCCTTTTCCCATCAGCTCCACACAGATGATTCTGACCGGCAGTAATTTTGTTGTCCATTTCCGGTAAGATGCGGCGGTTCCTCCGGCATGGTGGAAGCAAAACACATTCATTACGCCTTTCCTGTTCTCCGCTCCCGGGTTAACAATTAATTTACTTTCAAAGGGAAATGCTTTTTTATGCTCTGCTGCTGTTACACTCATTGGCTCACCTTCCAACTGACTGATTCTTTTCTGACGTTAATGAAATCTGCATAAATTCCCGGCTGCCTCATCAGTTCCTCATGTCTGCCTTTCTGCACCATATGTCCTTGATCCAAAACAATGATCTGATCTGCATTTCTCACTGTTTTTAACCGGTGGGCGATCATGATAATGGTCTTGTTATGAGTTAATGCCTCAATGGCCCGTTGTAAATCCGCTTCATTCTCAGGGTCCACATTGGCTGTCGCCTCATCGAGAATTACAATCGGGGCATTTTTAAGCATTGCCCTGGCAATGGAAATCCGCTGTTTTTCTCCGCCGGAAAGATTTCCTCCCCCCTCCCCCAGCACAGTATCATAACCATTCGGCAGTTCACGGATAAATTCATCACAGCAAGCAGCCCTGGCAGCTTTTACTACTTCTTCATGTGTGGCATCCGGTCTGCCGAATTTAATGTTATTTTCAATCGTATCCTGAAACAGATACACGCTCTGGAACACCATGCTGATGTGCTCTAAAAGACTGTCCAAAGTATAGTTCTTAATGTCGGTTCCTCCCAAAAGGATCCGGCCGCCGGTCACATCCCAAAATCTTGCGATCAAACTGCACAGTGTAGATTTTCCGCCGCCGCTGGGTCCGATTACCGCCACTGTTGACTTTTCCGGAATAACCAGGTTGATTTTTTCCAGTACCTTTCTTTCACTTTTTTCGTAACAAAAATCAACATCCTGAAAAACGATTTCCATACTCTCCGGAACGATCTCCCTGCCATTCTGGTCCATAATGGGAGTCTTATCAATGGCATTTGCCTTATCCATGGAATCATTCAGCATCTGAAGCATGGAAGCCATATTGCCCGCCGATTCCAGCTCACTGTAAACCATAAAGGAAGCAATCAGCAGCAGCAGGCATTTCACAAGCTCCAATCCCCCGTTCAGATACAGCCTGACTGTCATCAGCAGGATTCCTGTTCCGGCAGCCCTTACAACCAGTTGTTTTAAACCATCCCAGGGAACACTTTTCAAAGTCAGGTTGATATTTTTTTCACAGCTCCTATGTATGGTATCATCAATTTCCTGATTTCCGGCAGCTTCCAGATTAAAAGATTTCACAACACTCATTCCCTGGACATATTCCAAAATTGCTCCCACCAGCTCTTCCTGTGCAGTCTGCCGCTTCCGGGAAACAGTTTGGGAGCGGCGCTGAGCCACTTCCGTAATGATCAGATAAATAATCATTCCCCCAAAAACAACCAGGCCAATTCTGAAATCAATGATCACCACAGCAATGGAAAAAGCCAGAGACTGTAAAATACCGCTCAGTATTATGGCCAGACTTCGCGCCGCCGCATTTTCCACATCTGCCAGAGAAGTAGTTACAACTGCAGTTAAATTGCCAAGATTATTTTCATTAAAAAATCCCATGGGAATGTACTTTAACCGATCCCCGATATGTACTCTTTTATCAATGACCATGCCGTATCCGGTTTCGGTCTGTTTGATTACCGATCCATAAGTCGCCCAGGCCTTTCCGGCAATGGATACCAGCATAATCCCCAAAAGATATCCGGCAGTTTTTAACTCACGGTTATCCGCCAGAATATTCCGAATCAAAATCAACAATGCCCAAAACTGAAGCGCCGCAAAAACAGATCCCAGAAAGCTAATCCAGATTGACTGAACCAGCATCTTTTTCCGCTGTCCGGCAAAGGTAAAGATTTTTCGAAAAATATGTATCATTTTATTTCCTCCTCTACACCTGATCCTTGACATCCATATGTGCATTCCACATTTCCAGATACAGGGGGCACTGCCCAAGCAGTTCATCCTGTTTGCCCACTGCTTCAATATGCCCATGGTTTACCACTACAATCTGGTCCGCATCAACAATTGTCGATAAACGATGGGCAATTATGATTAATGTCTTTCCTTGGGTCAGGGAAGAAAGTGCTCTTTGAATTTCAGCTTCATTTTCCGGATCCATTGCTGCCGTTGCTTCATCTAAAATCACAATCGGGGCATTTTTAAGCATGGCTCTGGCAATGGTGATTCTTTGCCTTTCGCCGCCGGACAAACTGCCTCCGGCCGTTCCCACCATAGTGTCATATCCATGTTCCAGTTTCCTGATAAATTCATCACAGCCGGCACGTTTTGCCACCTGTTCCACCTCTTCATCCGATGCATTTAAATTGCCCATCCGGATATTTTCACGGATGCTGCGGTTAAATAAATACGTATCCTGTGAAACGTAAGCAATCTGACAATTCAGTTGTGACACCGGAATCTGTTTCATCTCCACACCGCCGATATGAATTTCACCTTCTGTTACATCCCAAAAACCGGCAATCAATTTGGCAAGAGTGGATTTTCCGGAACCAGAGGGGCCCACCAGTGCCGTCATCGTCCCTGCAGGAAACTTTAAGCTGACATGATCAAGCACCTGTTCATTGCCCGTACCGTAGGTAAAAGAAACATCTTTTAACCGGATATCACTCCCCTTCAATACTGCATCGGTTTCTGAACGGTTCAGTTCCCCGGCATTTAATATATCGTTAATTTCAGCAACATTGGCACCAAGTACCGCAATATCATCTGTAAATGTGAAAGCAGCCATAATCGGCCCGATAATGCCCAGAGCTAAGATGATAATTGTCAGCAGTTCTTGAAAAGCAATACTTCCTGTGGCCCAGAAATACAGTCCCGCCGGAAGCACCGTCAGTAAATTGGCCGGAAGTATGGCCTGATAGGCGCACATTGTCTTCTGATTATCTCTCATCCAGTCAATATAGTAATTTCCATTATAGGATACAGCATCCGCATACTTTTTATAAGATCCGGCTGACTGGTTGAAGGTCTTGATCACTTCGATCCCGTTGATATATTCGATAATGGCATTTACCATTTTCCGGCCTGCAATTACCGCTCCTTCATACCGTTTGGCATATCCTCTCATCCCATACATCATAACAGCCATTCCCACAATCAGTGTGATGATTGAGATAAATGCCATCCTAAAATCCAATAAAAGAAGATAAATAAAGATAAAAATGGGAATCAATATGTTTGCGGTCATCTCCGGAATCAAATGGGCCAAGGTTGGTTCCATTCCTTCCACCCGCTCTACAATTACCGTTTTATATTGTCCGGAAGGGGTATCTAATATGGTTCCCATGGGAAGCCGTGTCAGTTTTTTAATTAAACGGATCCGCAGATCCTTCAGCGATCTGTATGTAGCTTTATGAGATATGGACGTGGAAGTACAGGAAAATATGATTTTTACCAGATATCCTGCCAGTGCGGCCGCGCACCATGTAACATAAAAATTAAAATTATTATTCTGTTCCAACAGCCCGCCTACCATTTGAGCCACACAAAAATATGGAACAATTCCTCCTGCGACTCCGATCACTGCAAAAAAAATTGACAGAATGAACTGTGATTGGTATTGTTTTCCCCATTCCATCAAAATCCTGACCGAAGATTGTTTTTCATGACCCTCCATTAAAAAGACTCCTTCCTATCTGTTTCCCCTGTTACACATGCAATGGGATATCTTTAATAAAACGCGCAGTTAGATACAACTAACTGCAGTGTGTTAAAAAACGGAGCAATCATTTACTCCGAGCTTCAACCTCTTTAGATAACACTGATATTTTAATTCTAATTATAACTTTTGTCAAGGTAATTTATGGAAGAACTGGAAATTACATGGAAAAAGCTTTCCTTCCAGCATCTATATTTTAACCAAAAAAGGGAACGTAACATTCTATTCTCTGGGGTGCAGATCATAAAATATTACGTTCCTCACTGGGAACCAGCCCACACGGCTCTGACTATAAT
The DNA here is from genome assembly GCF_054772055.1 of Lacrimispora brassicae. Taxonomy (NCBI): domain Bacteria; kingdom Bacillati; phylum Bacillota; class Clostridia; order Lachnospirales; family Lachnospiraceae; genus Lacrimispora; species Lacrimispora brassicae. The sequence continues at coordinate 36,555 of NZ_BRYH01000064.1, forward strand.
TCTATTTCCAGAAGTTTAAACCACCCGGCTTCATAAAAAACATACAGCCGTTCAATATATTCTCTGGCTTTTTCCCGGGGCATATCGTGAATCACTGTTTCGAAAATGCCTGAAAACAAAGCATTGGAGACAATATGGACCAGCTCTTTATCGATTCTTAACTGTTTTCCTCTTTCAGCCTGCAGTTGCTCAATAAAGGTCAGGCTGGCTTCTGCTTCAATTTGAACCAGTTGATCAATATAGTTCTCATAAACTGTCCCGGCTGAACAGCAGCAAATCAATTTAAACTCTTCAAAGTGATCATAAACATATTCAATTAACCAATTCTGGTCATGTTTTGCAAGCTGATCCAGATTTTCAATCTGACGATCCACATCCAGATCCCAAAACTGCCGCTGCTGTTCTTTGTACCGATCCTCAAGCTGCTCAGCAGCTTCTGATACAAGTGCGTGAAATAACGCCTGTTTATCAGTAAAATAAATATAAACAGCACCGGTTGTGGCCCCTGCTGATTTCGCGATGTTGCGCATTGATGCTTTCTGGTATCCCTGGGTTAAGAATTCCTGCTTTCCCGCATCTAAAATAGCCTGTTTTAATTTTTCATTGGTTGGTCTCATTGGCTGCCTCCAAATCTTATTTCCTTTCAGGGCCCCATTCCGCTTACAGAATGCCCTTTATTATTTATTCTAAAATTTATAAAATAATTTGACAAATCACCCTAAAATGGTACGATATAACATAAAAACATGATATTCCTGCGGAGGATTCAATGATTGAGAATTATCATTTAGAAATAACAAAATCTGTATTTTCCCATGAGGAAATGCAGTTACTGCAATTTGTCCCGGATGAAAGAAAAGAAAAAATACAAAGATACCGCTTTTTTCCCGACCGTCTGCTGTCTCTGTATGCCGCGCTGCTGACGCGTATGGCCGTGAGCAAACGAATGGGAGTTCCCGCAGACAGACTGGAAATAGCTTATGAAGCAAAGGGAAAACCTTATTTGGTAAACACAGAAAATTTGCACTTTAATTTATCTCACACCCGAAGTTGTATTCTGCTTTGTATATCCGATCATCAGCCGGTGGGGGCAGATATTGAAAAATTAAATCCCCCACCATTCGAAATTATGGAAACAGCCTTCCATCCGGATGAGATATCTTACATTGAATCTGCTTCACCTAAGACAAAAGTCCAGAAGTTTTACGAGATATGGACAAAAAAAGAAGCTTATCTCAAAAAAATTGGCACCGGTTTTATGCATGATCCCAGCCTTATTAATACGCGGATGCTTCCGGTGGATTACTGCACCTACCAGGCCGGTGATTACCTTTGCACAATATGCAGTGATACCATCAGTAACGTCATACGTCATAACATAACGGAAACAGATATTTTAAACTTTTTTCAGCCTTAGCTGCCTTTGATCATAGTTCTCCGTATGCCATGGATCAGAAATTCATCACACAATCGGTTGTGCCACCTATATGGAGTTGTTATATGAAATCCAAAGCAATATGTACAGTTTTGAATTTAGTGTACTGAATTTTTATAAAATAATCAAGTACCCATGTGAGAGGAATCAATTTACTTAGAAATTTGAGTCATTTTTTCGCTGTGTTTCTGGCACTCAGCCTGTGATAAAATAAATTTCAAAAAATGGAGGGAAGTCATGAACTCACATACAGAGGAATTTAACAAAGGATACATAGAAAATCCACCAGAAGGTATGACATCCGTGTATTTACGGGTGTCTTATTTTATTAATATAATTTCACATTGACATTTTTCAATTTGGTGCATATAATACTCATATCGAAGAATATAGATGTGAGGTGCTAATATGGAAAACTATTCGGAGTATACAAAAGTGTTTAAGGTGCTGGGCGACCCCAAAAGAGCTATGATTGTAGATATGCTCTCTTGCGGAGAGCTTTGTGCCTGCATGATTTTAGAGAAATTTGAGATGTCTCAATCCACACTGTCCCACCACATGAAGCTCCTATGTGAATGTGGGCTTGTCAAAGGCCGGAACCAAGGTAAATGGACATATTATTCTTTGGACGAGGAAACTATCAGCAAAACAAAACAGTTTTTCTGCTCTATCACCAGCGACAAAGAAAATTGCATCTGTAAGGAAAATTCAAATTGTTGCAAAGGATGTGATGACTATGAGTGAGGAAAAAAGTACTGAAATTGGATTCTTTGAAAAATATCTGACAATTTGGGTACTAATCTGTATGGCAACGGGAATTTTAATCGGTAAGTTCCTACCAGGTATTCCTGAATTTTTAAGTCGCTTTGAGTATGCACAAATATCCATTCCAATTGCCGTACTCATATGGGTGATGATTTACCCCATGATGATGAAAGTAGATTTTCAGTCCATCAAAAATGTAGGCAACAATCCCCAGGGGCTTCTTATCTCCAGTGGAACAAGCTGGCTGATTAAACCGTTTCTGATGTTTGGTCTTGCCTCATTCTTTTTCTACGTTGTTTTTAAGACTTTTATACCGACCGAACTCGCACAAAGTTATGTCGCTGGAGCCGTCTTGCTGGGTGCAGCCCCTTGTACCGCAATGGTGTTTGTTTGGAGCAATTTGACCAAGGGTGATCCCGCCCATACCTTAGTGCAGGTAGCGGTTAATGATCTTATTATCCTCGTTGCATTTGTCCCGATTGTATCCTTTCTATTGGGAGTGACAAATATTTTTGTACCTTGGGATACCCTAATTCTTTCCATTGTTTTATTTGTTGTAGTTCCTCTCGCAGGTGGTTTTCTTACCCGGTATTTCATGGTAAAGAACAAAGGCGAAGAATATTTCACACAAAGATTTATACCTAAATTTGATAATGTTACAACCGTTGGGCTTCTCCTGACATTGGTTATCATCTTTTCTTTCCAAGGGGATGCCATACTGGAAAATCCCTTGCATGTCCTCTTGATTGCTGTCCCGTTAATACTGCAAAATGTACTTACTGCCGCCTTTGCATATTGGATGTGTAAAGTGACAAAGCAACCCCATAACGTTGCGGCTCCTGCCGCACTCATTGGTGCATCAGACTTTTTTGAGCTGTCGGTGGCTGTTGCTATCGCACTTTTCGGGCCTACTTCCCCTGTAGTACTGGTCTGTACCGTTGGCGTTCTCACAGAAGTACCGGTTATGCTCTTGCTTGTAAGGTTTATTAATAAAACGAAAGGCTGGTTTCATCAAAATGAATTACAAAATTAGAGAAATGCAAAAAGGCGACTGGAAACAAGTCAGTGAAATATACCAGCAAGGCATGGATACCAACCTTGCAACATTTCAAACGAAATGCCCCACTTATGAAGAATTTGAACAGTCACATATGAAGCAATGCTGCTTTGTGATAACCCATGGTGATGTCATTGCCGGTTGGGCAGCGTTAACGCCGGTATCAAGCCGCTGTGTCTATCGTGGCGTGGCGGAAGTCAGCATTTATATCCATGATACCCATAGAGGAAAAGGTGCGGGAAGCCAACTGCTGAACTTCCTTTCAGAACGATCTGAAAAAGATGGTATCTGGACACTCCAATCAGGAATTATGGCTGATAACAAAGCAAGCATTCGTTTACATGAGAAATGCGGATTCCGTCAAGTGGGGTTCCGTGAACGAATTGGGAAAGACCGTTTTGGACAGTGGCGTAATACCGTTCTCATGGAACGAAGAAGCAATTTAATTTAATCATTTAAAGGAGATGTTTATTATGAAGAAAATGCAAATATTTGAACCTGCCATGTGCTGTGACACTGGCCTTTGTGGTGTGAGTGTTGACCCGGAACTGCTCCGCATTTCCACTGTTTTGAATGCGCTGAAAAAGAACGGAGTGGCAGTTGACCGCTTTAATCTAAGCAGTGCACCAATGGCCTTTGTCAATAACCAAGTTATCAACGCCTTTATCAATAGAAAAGGCGTCGACGAGTTGCCCGCTGTAATGGTCGATGAAGAAATTGTGATTACAGGACGCTATCCAACCAACGAGGAGCTTGTTTCTCTGCTTGAGGTTCCTGAAAGCTACTTGACCGAATCAAAATCTGCACAGCAAGGCGGTTGCTGCTGCTCTGGCGGGAATTGCTGCTAAAATGGGAAAGGAGGTTCCTCAATGCAAATTTTTAACCCAAACAAAACCACCTTAACAAAATACTTATTTTACACAGGCAAAGGAGGTGTTGGGAAAACATCTGTTGCATGTGCAACGGCTGTCAATCTTGCAGATAGGGGAAGAAAAATTCTACTTGTCAGTACAGACCCGGCCTCCAATTTGCAGGATGTATTTAACACCACACTTTCAGGGAAAGCCACTCCCATTGCAGAAGTAGCCAATCTTCATGTGGCAAACCTTGACCCTATACAGGCAGCAGCAGAATACAGGCAAAGCGTAATTGCACCTTATCGTGGTAAGTTACCGGAATCAGTCCTTGCTAATATGGAAGAACAGCTTTCCGGTTCCTGTACAGTGGAGATTGCTGCTTTCAATGAGTTTTCCAACTTCATTACCAATAAAGACTTAGAGCAGGAATATGACCACATTCTTTTTGACACAGCACCGACGGGGCATACTCTTAGAATGTTGCAGCTTCCCTCTGCGTGGAGCAATTTCATTAATAAAAGCACCCATGGGGCATCTTGCTTAGGGCAATTATCCGGGCTTGAAAGCAAAAAGGAAATGTATAAAACTGCGGTTGAAACACTGACAGACGGCGCACAAACAACCCTAATCCTTTTAACCCGCCCTGAAACAGCTCCCCTCAAAGAAATAGAGCGTGCGTCTCACGAATTGGGGGAGCTTGGCGTACTCAATCAGTCTTTGGTAATCAATGGCGTATTGGCTGATTATAACGATACCATCTCTAAAAGTCTTTATGATAAACAGCAAAAAGCACTTGCAGATATGCCAAAATCGTTACAGGCAATCAAAACCTGCATGATTCCCTTGCGGGCATATAATATTATGGGCATGGAGAATGTCAGGTCATTGCTTACAAAGGACAGCTATATCATCAGTAATGAAACCATCAAAGCAGACAGTATTCCCCAGCTAAAGGATGTCATTGATGACCTGTATCATAGCGGTAAAAAAGTCATCTTTACGATGGGCAAGGGCGGCGTTGGCAAAACCACACTCGCCGCCGCTATCGCTTTAGGGCTTTCTGACAAAGGCAAAAAGGTACATCTAACCACTACCGATCCGGCAGCACACTTAAAATTTGTTCTCGCTGAAAACAGCAGCATTACCATGAGCCATATTGATGAACATGAGGAACTGGCACGGTATCAGGAGGAAATCTTATCAAAGGCACGGGAAACCATGTCGGAAGAAGATATTGCCTATATCGAAGAAGATTTGCGTTCCCCTTGCACACAGGAAATTGCCGTGTTTCGGGCTTTTGCGGAAGTAGTGGAACGTGCAGATAATGGGATTGTTGTCATTGATACCGCTCCCACAGGGCATACGCTTTTGCTCTTGGATTCTACTTTGAGCTATCACAAGGAGGTTCAGAGGACACAAGGCAATATCCCGAATTCCGTGAAAAAGCTGCTGCCGCGTTTGCGAAGCGCTGAAACAGAGGTCATAATTGTGGCTTTGCCGGAAGCTACCCCGGTTTATGAAGCGTTGCGTCTGGAAGAAGATTTGAAACGTGCCAATATTGCTACAAAGTGGTGGATTGTGAATTCCTCTCTTTATCACGCCAAAACAACTAATCCCATGTTAGCGGCAAAAGCCAGCAATGAAATTCCGTGGATAAATAAAATAGCCAAACACACAAATGGTAATTTTGCTTTAATCCCTTGGAATGCAGATGATATTAAGGGTGATAAACTAAGAGAATTATAAAAGGAGATCTTTCATGAATAAGGAAGTAAACAAACCAAAAGTGGCATTTATTTGTGTTCACAACTCTTGCCGCAGCCAAATTGCGGAAGCACTCGGCAAGCACTTTGCCGCTGATGTGTTTGAAAGTTACTCTGCTGGAATAGAAACAAAGCCGCAGATCAATCAAGATGCCGTTAGGTTAATGAAGCAACTCTATCGCATTGACATGGAGAAAACACAGCGCTCCAAGCTACTTTCCGAAATTCCTCCGGTTGACGTCGTAGTTACCATGGGCTGCAACGTTACCTGTCCCTTTCTTCCCTGCAAATATAGGGAGGATTGGGGACTGAATGATCCAACCGGAAAAAGCGATCAAGAGTATCTTGATGTTATAACGCAGATTGAAAGCAATATACTATCCCTTAAAAAAAGGATTTATTCTTTGTAATATGTGATTACAAACCTTATCCTTTTAAAACGGAGAAATGCGGATACGATATGTTATCAAAAAGAAGATCATTTATACCATAGTAAAAAATGATTTCTTCCGTTGGAGCTCCATATACACATTTTGTTGATGAGATTCAGGTTACGTGGCAGCCAAATTCTCTTCATGCTGCTGCAGTCATACAAGAAGCCCCCAGTCACAGGCATTATAAAAGAGCCGATTGCCAATGCATTGGCAATCGGCTCTTTTATAAGCCACAGAATCACAGGACTTGGTGAATGTTTCACACTATACTCTCATTTCGGACTTTTAATATGACAACATAGAATATAGTCAAGCAGGATGTCATCGTCGTTATACAACACCTCGTGCTCCAGACCCTCCTCCTTAAACCGATACAGGACACCAAGGCTGCTTTCCTCTCCTTCCCCAAGCAAGGCGACAATCTCCTCTTGGGTCATGCCCTTACGGATCGTATATGGACCGGCCTGGATCGTTGCATCTTCCGGTGTATTCTCCGCTCGGGTCAGCCATTGGAGATCATAGAAAGGGATCTCCGTCACTGGGAGTGTATCCTTCATGTTCACAAAGTCGCTGCGTATGCCAATATAGATGAGGATGCCCTTTTTTTCCATGCGAATATAGTATGTTTCTGTGGGGTAAGCAAAAGCGACCTCTAGCCTATTGGCCGGAAATACATCTAGCACCCTATTTTTATCAACTTGCAGCACTTCAAAGCCTGCGTCCATCAGATCAGCCGCCGTCGTTTTTCCCATTGTGATCACGGTACCCGCAATTTTGGCTTGGGAAGGTGTCAGATCAGAAACCGGATTGGGGAGCGCTTTGCAACCTCCTAAAAGCAGGCATACCGCAAGAATCCCTATCCATGGTTTCATTTGGTTTCCTCCTTAAAACATAGGGCAGCAACGGCTTTGTATGCCCGTTGCAGCAGCCCATATTATATAATCTTCAAAACTTATATAATTCAAGTAAATCCCTATTTATTTTATACACTGCTGCTGGCCCCACAGTCAGCCGGCGGTGGATTGGTGGCCAATTTATCCAGTGGCACGCCATTCTCTGAACGTGCAGAAAAACTTTCCGGGCTGACATAGGCTATAAATCCTTCTGACCCAGTTCATGGGCAGCGATTGTACCTTTCTTCCATAAAAGCTTTATTGCGATAGAAAATCCGCAGAACAAACAATAAAAAGCCCTGGAGGGTGGACTGATGAATCTTACCCATGATAGGATAGCGCTTACCACAGCACTGTTGGCATAATAGGATGCATTTTTACAGGCAGGATGTATGTAATAAGATACCAATGGTGAAAAGAAAGTGAGATTTCTCCTTTGCAACCGATTATTTAAACTTCAATGCAGATTTTACTTCCTGGTTTCACTTGAACCCTTACTTTTTAATACTTACGATAGCACAATTTACCGATAATCAGCGCTGGATTTTCCCGAATTAGCACTTTTACGTACTAAATTCTTTAAACAGGAAGCTGATAGGCGTTGGACAGCCTTGAATGAAATAAAGCACAGCGGCAACCTCCTATTTGCTATGGAGTTCAATAAAAAGGGCATGTCCTTGACTTCCTCCCCCAGCGAAGCCTTTTGCTCCTTTGAAAATTTTCTCATGACAATGCAAAACAATCCCCCAAAGAATTTCAGTCCTTTGGGGGATCCCTTTTTATCCGGCAGAGCAGCAACGCTCTGCCGCCCATTACTTCAGCACCTTCTGCAGATGCTCTTTAACAATTTTTTCTAAGACGTATATTTTACAAACTGAATCCGTTCCATATTCTCCAGATATTTCAGCACTTCTTCCCGGCCCCTGTGTTCCGTATTCTTCAGATTAATAACAGCCTTCTGAAATCCCTTTCTCTTTTTTCCAAACTGAACCTCACCAATTTCCAAACCAAATCCTGCAATTTCCCGGGCGATATCTGCCATTTTGGCGGTATCATCCATTTCCACGTACACACTGAACCACACATCATCAAAAATCAGACGGTATTCCAATTTCTTAAACTGTGTCATGATCAAAGATACTGCCAGCGTAGCGATGATTCCAGCTATGTAAAATCCGATTCCAATGCTCAGTCCGATGCAAGCCGCTGTCCAGAGACCTGCCGCCGTGGTCAGCCCCCTGATTTTTGTCTTTCCAAAAGTAATGATACTTCCTGCTCCAAGAAAACCAATGCCGCTAATTACCTGAGCCCCCAGTCTTGCCGGGTCACCGGTCTGAAAATGATCATACATGTACTGCCCTGTGAGCATAACTACGGCAGCCCCCATACAAACCAACATATAGGTTCTCATTCCAGCCGGCTGATTGGATCTTCCCCGTTCAACACCAATCAAACCACCGCAAATCATAGACATCAGAATCCGCACACTGATTGAAATCAGATTCACCTTTTCTAAATACTCCACAGCTTCAGCCACCATCCTCATGCTTCCTTCTCCTCTGTTGTATGTTCTAATTCAATCCTTTGGCAGTTCCGGTCATTCCAAAACGAGCTGATGTCTATGTTTTTATCCTTTTACCGCTTTCCTCTGCATATATCTTTGTTTCCAGCGTTTGATCCCTGCCATTCCGCTTCCTTGTCCAAAATACAAGGCAATGGAGGACAGTATCATTAAAACAACCGTATATACGAACCCCATTGCTTTGGCATCAATCGCTGCAGACTCATCAGAAGCCGCCTTAATAACAATACCAAGGGGCTGGAATAACGGATGATACAAAAACACGGATAAATCGTAATCTGAAAGCATACCATTAAAATTTAAAATAATGACAGACATGATTGCAGGAAAAATGACCGGCAGTATTACCTTTATCATGGTATAAAAGGTACTGGCACCCATACACTTTGCGGCTTCCTCCAGGTCATCGTCAATGCTGAAGAATGCCGCCTTTACCATCCGGTAAGAGAATGGCAATTTAACTACTGTATAACCTACAAGCATCAGCACCAGGGTTCCTACCATAACATAATGAAACAGAATTGCATGACGTTCTCCATATGTTATGGTCAGGCCAAGTGCAATTAAGGTAGAAGGCAGCAGCCATGGAACCAGCATTCCCCATTCAAAGAATACATCATATTTATGTTTAGCTGCCCGTACAAATCTGGCACAGATAACAGCAATTACTACTGCTGTCACCGCTGCCACCAGGGAATACACAATGCTTACCAGATACGGCTTGACAGCTTCTGCGCTTGTAAACAGCTTCTGGTAATTAGCCAGTGTAAAGGAAGCCATGGTGATATTGCCTGTCTTGATGGTCAGGGAATCGCAAAAAGAATATACAACAACCAAAAAAATTGGAATGACATAAATGACAAACATGATATATGCAATCACATGTGCCAGTATATTACACACAGGATTGTTAATTTTCTGCTTGCGCAGTTTGGCCTTTGTTTTTGATACTGAAATGTAATTGCCGCCTTTTTCAATTTTGCTGAATACTGCCAATAAAAGCATGGTAGCAAGTCCCAGCAGGATTGCAAGGAATGCCGCTACCTCCCTGGAGAAACTGGACTTTGCAAATGTAATGATCATGGGGTTAATGGTCTGAAAGTTATCTCCGCCGACAATTAACGGCGCTGACATGGCTCCCAAACCCGTAAGAAACGTAAGGATCGTAATAGCAAAAAAAGTAGGCTTTAATACCGGCATGACAATCCGGAAGAAAATTCTGCTGCCGGAAGCCCCCATATTCTTTGCAGCTTCAATCGTATGATAATCCAATCCGTGAATAGCATTTTTTAAAAACATCATGTGATTCTGTGTACAGGAAAATGTCATGACAAAAACAACTGCCCCATATCCCACAAACCAATTGGGATTCATGCCTGGAACCATACTCAATAAAAGCTTTGTCAGCAATCCATTGGCCCCATAAACGTACTTGTAGCCGGATACCAGAACTACACCTCCATAGACCAGGGAGCTCATGTAAGCAAGTTTTAAAACCTTTGCTCCCCTGATATCCCAGTATTCTGTCAGAAGTACGCTTAACGTTCCCACTATATTCACGGTAACCACAAGAGTAAATGCCAGAATAAAGCTGTTTACAAGGCTTTTCATAGCTCTTGCAGAGCCAAATACCTTGCCGAATACCTCAGTGGAAAACTGGCCGCTTTTGTAGAATACACTGATCAGCAGGTTCACGTTAGGATATATGACAAATGCAACAATGGCCCATATTATGACAATTTTCAAAATCAAGGTCTGTATACGGAAAGACTGCTTTCTTGTGATATACTTCATACAAACACCCTCCTTTTAAAATTGCATAATGTCTTTTGGCTCAATGTATAAATCCAACGTCTGACCAGATTTTAAAAATGGCTTTCCATCGTTTATATGGATGACACGAAGCACACATCCCATGACATCCACACAATATTTGGTCATAACACCGTTATAGTCACAATCTTTTATAACTCCACTTAATTTCCCATAGCCAAAGCCTTCCTTTAAGCTGATTCTCTCCAGACGGATATAGGCACTTTTATTTCCATCCAGCCTGCAATCTGTCTGTCTCTTAATTTCATCCACAACCGCTGCATTCAGACGGTTAATTTCACCAATAAAATCACAGACAAATTCGGACTTGGAATGGTTATAGATATCATACGGTTTATCCACCTGCTCCACGAATCCGTTGTTAAACACGGCAATCCGGTCAGATAAGGTAAGGGCTTCTTCCTGATCATGGGTGACATACAAAGTTGTAATTCCCAGATTCTTCTGCAGCTTCTTAAGCTCGCTTCGAAGCCCTACCCTCAGCTTCGCATCCAGATTAGAAAGGGGCTCATCCAGGCACAGAATCTTCGGCTCCAAGACAATGGCTCTGGCAAGCGCCACTCTTTGCTGCTGTCCTCCGGATAATTCCGACACATTTCTCACCAAATGTTCCTCTTTAACCTCGATTACTTTTGCAACCTCCTTCACTTTCTTATCAACCTCTGCGGCTGAAAGTTTCTTGACTTTCAGTCCAAATGCCAGGTTCTCGTATACAGTCATAGTGGGAAACAGGGCATAGCTCTGGAACACCATACCTATTTTCCTCTCCTCCACCGGCGTATGAGTAATATCTTTTCCATCTATCAGGATCTGACCGGCACTTGGCTGGATAAAACCAACCAAAGACCTTAAGGTAGTAGTTTTGCCGCATCCTGATGGGCCAAGAAATGTAAAGAACTCCCCATCCTGGATTGTTAAATTTAAATCTTTAATTGCCGTAAAATCCCCATATTTTATTTCTATATTTTTAAATTCAATCATCCGATTTCTCCTTGCAAAAAGGCGGTATCATTTATTTACATAAACCATACCGCCCTCCATCACCTACTGTAAGAACTCAAGTTCACATTTTTCAACCCACTGGTCAATATTCTCAGCTACAAATCCCCAATCCATATCCTGTGGCTGAACCAGGTCAATGAATTCTTTAATGTCTGCAGGAGCCTCCTCCAATGCCTTTGGCTGGCATGGAATGGTGCCAAACTGCTTCATCCAGGCTGTTTGTGTCTCTGCAGAACCAAACCAATTTGCAAAATCAACTGTAAGGTCTCTCTTCTGGGAGCCATTAATCATGGCAATCTGCTCTGTGACATATGGAACGCCCAGTTCCGGAACCATGATCTGGAACTTATAATTTCTCTCTGTCTGATTCTGAAGCACACCGCTGCCCCATATCTCTGTAATGGGGATAGAACCGGAAATTACATTTCCAACATAATCTTCCCCCTGCTGCTCCATATGGCCATTTTGAATCCAGTTCTTCACAAACTCCCAGCCTTTATCAGAAATGCCATATTCCCCACTGTCATCTCTGAAACGAATCAGCAGACTGGACAGAATTGTCTTACCGGTTCCGCCGCCAAAATTCAGGATGTTGTATTTGCCCTTCCACTCCGGATTCACCAGGTCTGTATAATCCTTTGGGGTATTTTGCAAATCAGCATTCATGATATTCACCAATGGCTGAATAACGATGGGATAGTAATATCCGTCTTTATCTCCTAAGGACATATCCACATCTCCAACCCAGGAAGGTTCCCATTTATCAAGAACATTCTCCTTTTTCAGTTTCTCATATTCAATAGAATTCAATCCAAATACCATGTCTGCCTGTGGATTATTCTTCTCTGCAATGATTCTGTTGGCTAAATCACCGCCCTGGATTTGCACAACTTCAATGTTATAGCCTGCCGCTGCAGCCTCTTCCTTTAACCATGCATCCCTGCCATTTGAACCTGAGTTGGTATAGACGATCAGCTTCTGGCTTTTATCCACCTCACCGCTTGTTGTCTGGGCTGCCGTATCAGCCGTTGTTTCTTTGCCGCCGGACCCACAGGCTGCCAGGGACAGTACCATAGCTACAGATAATCCAAGTGCTGCAAACTTCTTTAAATTTTTCATGACTTTTCTCCTATTTTTCCTTAAATTTATTTAATATGTATCCTTTTAACAATGCCGGCCAATCAGTCTGGATAATTTCAAACCCAAAGTCCATTAACTTTCCCCATGTTTCCTCATAACCGGTCTTAATGGCATTATTATCATCCAAAAGCCCGGAAAGAATGGTATCATCATCCAGTGTAATCGCATTAACCCACGGTACAATGCCCGCTTCCTTTAACTGCTCCATGAATCCCGGACTTAAAAATTCACTTTCCAAATCTGTAAAAATCAATTCCGCTGCTGCAACATTGATATTATATTTCTTTATAGTATCCCATTCTTCCAGTCGTTTCATGATGGGCATATACATAATTCCTGTGCCGCTTTCCTCAAGCTCCTTCAGCAAATCCTCTTCCACTCCTGATTTTAACAGGATTTGGTCCTTCATATCCATTCCATCCAGAAGCGCTATGATTTCCTTCCAGTAAAACCAGGACCGATCAATATTAATCAGGCATTTTCCCCGGAAACTTTCTAAAACCTCCTCTAAATGCTCCAACTTCTGTCTGCATACATGCCTTACGGAATTCAAAGTATAAAGCTGATCCACCTCCTCTGAAGTCATGGTTCTGATATCCCGGTCAATCCCCAGTTCCAAAGGCTCTTCCCCATTATGAAACGCATAAAACACTCCGTCCGTGGTCATGGAAACATCCACCTCTATCATATCTGCTCCATGAAGCAATGCATTCTTATATGACATGCATGTATTTTGAACCACATTTCCCCCGCAGGTTCCACGATGTGCCGCAATTAAAATCTTATTCTTCTTGACAAGATTTCTAATTGATTGATTTTTTGTGTACATTATCCTTCCCTCCTTGGCTCTTTATCTATTTTATACACCACAAATTGGTACGTGTCAATATTTATTTATAATATAATTGTTTATTTTACACGATTTTATCAATAATTTTACATTTTTTTGTGCATATTATAAATATAACATCGATTTTACCAGCATTTTACATTGATAATTATTGACACGTTCAATTTTTAGCAACTTCTTCCTTCTCCTTTTGCCACAACAAAAAGGTGCTGCAGTAGAGATCAGCCAGCGTTTGACTCCTGACACTCCTACTGCAACACCTTTTCCAGATTTCATATTATTTAAGTGCTCTCTGGCACAGGATTAAAGATTCTGCTGCACTCTGCCTGTGCTTTTTCCAGAGCAATATCTGCCTCCTCAATTCCCGAAGCAATGGAACGGATCGCTTTTCCCAGAATATCTTCAAACAAGAATTCATTAAAAACATGATTTTTATCATGATGAGATATTCTCCAGCCAGGCTCAAAGGATTTCTCCATATCCTCCAGCCATGGATAAAGCTCCAGTATGTCCATATCCCTGCTGATTTCATGATTGCATACATACCCCCCAAGATAAGTAATGGTTTCAGCAATGTCTTTTCGGTACAGCCACTTTAAGAACATCATGCACTCTTCATATTTATCACTGAATTTAGAAATACCAACAGAACCGCCCCCTGACAAAGGCTGTCCCCCGGGAACCGTTCCATAGGCAATTCTTCCCACTACCTTGGATTCCAAATTATGAATCATCTCAGAAGCATAATTAGAAAATACAATGTGCATGGCAGTGCTGCCCTCTGAAAATTGTCTCGTTGGTTCTTGCCACCACTGGTAAATGTCATTGCTGGTATAGCGGCAGGTATCCAGGTAATTTACAATCGCCTGCTTCATCTCAGGGATGAGGATATTCACATATCCGTCTGCATCAAAGATATCCTTCTTAAATTCCCGGAACCTTGGCAGGAAATCGCAGGCCGCAAGGAACGTTCGCCCATAAGTAGCTGACGCTCCATACCTGGTTCTGGAAGCCGGGTTTTCTCTTTTCGTAAAAAATCTCGCCACTTCATTATACTCTTTAAAAGTCTTTGGAATCTCCAGGCGCCTTTTGCAGGTTTCAAAGAACTCCCGCTTGATCAGCTCATCTTCAAACAAATCCTTCCGGTAAAACAACATCTGCACGCAGGCATCTAAGGGAAATGCATACCGGACGCCATTTACTATGGAATAATTTTCAGACAATGCAGGCAGAATCTGCTCTCTCAGCCATCTCACTACCGGTCTGGTATCATCCAAAGGACGGTATATCTTATCTCCCAACTCTGTCATCCACGCCATATCAATCCGAATCAAATCGTAAGGATTGTTCTGGATGCATCCACGAGACATCTTATAATGCTCATCATAAGAAACCTCTATCATGTTTACTTTAATTCCAGTCTCCCTGGTAAAGGAAGGAAGAAGCATCTTAATGGCCTTACTGGTGGGATTCTGAATGGTGAGAAAACATATGCTGCTGTCCTTTTGGATGGGAGGAGCATTATAATAAAATCCATCATTTTCTACAAGAATCTGTTCTATCCGGGGTTTTCCCTGTTCTTTTGCCTTTTCAGACTGATCCAATTCCCGTTCTTCCTGGCCAAGGCCAACAATTCGCTTGCCTATGATCCTTCCCAGCAGCTTATAATTCAGCTCATATTTGCACACTTCCGTATCCATGCCAATGATTTTGCTGGTCAGGGCATAAATAGTTGGCATCCTCTTATCAGGGTTATATTGGTGGGCTGCCTTTACATAATCCCCATCCTCTTTGCTCATGGCAATGACGGCATCAAACTCCTCTTTGGAATTTAAGATATCAAACGCCTTATTGAACCATTTGCTGTCATCACTAGGAAATATCTTATAAGAGCAGCCATAATCCTCAAACACATCCACTGCCCCGTTTATAAAGCTTTTGTTATTGGAATAAATGCTGTTTTCGCAAAGCATTGCCACATTCTTATGACCATCTGCAATGCACCTCATGGCAATGTCTTGTCCCGCTTTGTCAAATGCAAAAGAAACGTAGACAGCACCGTCAGGCATCCCTTTAACCTTTCGCTCCACAAAGAAATAATTTGCTTCATCCGTAAACAACCCCCGGTTCTTTAACAGGGAACTGACCACCACCACAGCCATGGGATTTAAAGAAAGAGCTTTTTTTACTGCCCGTTCCTCACTGCATTCCATATTATTGGTGCAAATTAATTCTATGCTGAAGTCATGGTCCCGCAAGTACTGCTCTAAGCCAGAATATAAGTCATTATAGCACTTCAAAGTAATTTTAGGCACAATGATGCAGACTCTGCGGGCCATGCCGGCACGTAACTGTTGTGCCTGGACGTTCATCTTATACCCCATCTCATTGGCTATCCGTTCTACTAATTGAATCTTTTCAGCGCTAACGTTTCCTCTCTTATTCAGCACATTGGAGACAGTGCCGTGGGAGACGCCGGCTTTTGCAGCTATATCTTTGATTGTAGGCATTGACTTATCCTCACTTTAATTCGTTCAAATTAATATTTGATTTATTATAGCATGAACATATAGGGTTTTCTATCTGTTTCTGCTCCGCGGCAAGTTTAAGAAACTCCTGCATTGCCTGTGTGAGATACTTACTGATCTTAAAATAAAAGTAATTCTCTCTTGTGGCAAATTTGCTGTTGATTTTGTAATAGACCATACGCTGATCCGGTGCGACTTCCCGGACCAGCGTATCACTGATCAGCGTCGCCCCAATGCCCTGACAGGCAACATGGAACGCCGTGGCCAACTGGTCTAATTCTAACTCAATATTAGGTTTTATGTGGTTTTCGGCAAAAATATTGTCTGCACGAACCCTTGTGTCGTTGCCATACCTCAGCAAAACAAAGGGTGTGTCCTCAATCAATTTTAGTGGAACTGCAGGCATTTGTGGATTTAAATGTTTATTTCCTATAATATCTTCTGAAGTCA
Organism: Lacrimispora brassicae; assembly: GCF_054772055.1. Taxonomy (NCBI): domain Bacteria; kingdom Bacillati; phylum Bacillota; class Clostridia; order Lachnospirales; family Lachnospiraceae; genus Lacrimispora; species Lacrimispora brassicae. The sequence continues at coordinate 53,144 of NZ_BRYH01000064.1, forward strand.
ATCGGTATTGCTTTATATGCTTATTACATGGAAGTTTTTCAGGAATCGCTAAAATCATCTGTTCACGATAGAAAAATTGTTTTTTATAAAGAGCTTCATTGAAGGTGTAATTGTCAATAATCAAATCCAAATCTCCAGAATAAAGCTGTTTTTCCAAATGTGCGGTGTCTGCTTCCACCAAATTGATGACAACCCGGGGATACAGGGCTTTAAATTTTGTGATCAGGGTGGGAAGGATATAAGAAGCGAAGAAATTACCGGCTCCGATGGCAAGACGGCCTGTCCGCAGATGATTGAGATCATTGAGGTACATCTCAAAACCGTATTCAATATCCATGATTTTTTCTGTGCATCTAATATATTCCTCACCACAATCCGTTAATTGAATGGGCGTGGTACTTCGGTCAAACAGTTGTGAGCCAATTCCATTCTCAATTTTTTTAATAGTCAGGCTTAAGGATGGTTGTGAAATGAAAAGCTTTTCTGCCGCTTTAGAAAAGCTTTTTGCTTTATATACCTCATAAACATATTTTTTATTTGAGAACATATTGACTCCTTTTATAAATTTATATTTATAATTTTATTAACATCATTTATATATCCATATGAACTTATTATATAAAAAGATCTGCCAGAAAGCAAGGTACTATTAATCCGCACAATAAAATTACAACAAAGGCGCAAGCACTACTGCTCACGCCTTAAAAATATTATCTAATATTGACACAATTTTGCAATCGTCTCCACGTACCTTGAAGAAATAATAATGATGCTGTTTGAAGCCAGCAGGGCCTTGGGAGAAAATTATCCTTTTTAAAGAATCATCTCTCTGGTTCATTAAAATTTCAAATTAGTAAAGGGGGAGTTGCTATATAATTACATAAGGAGCAAGGTGCGGCGGGTATTCCACCCCTTTCATCCTTTCACATATTTTTATATCGTAACGTTTCAATAACCAAATGATTTCTCCAATATATCAGCAATTCTTTCAGTTGCATGTCCATCACCATATGGATTACTGGCATGGCTCATTTTTTCATACTCAACATTATCATCAAGAAGCTGTCTAAATGTTTTATAGATGACTCCTTCATCTGTTCCAACCAGCTTTAAAGTGCCGGCCGCAATCCCCTCGGGCCGTTCTGTTGTATCACGCATAACCAGAACCGGCTTTCCCAGACTTGGAGCTTCTTCCTGTATCCCACCGCTATCAGTCAATATCAAATAACATCTTGAAAGAAAATTGTGAAAATCCAAAACATCAATGGGTTCAATGATTCTTATTCTATCATGTTTGCCAAAGATTGTATTGGCAGCTTCCCTCACCAATGGGTTCATATGAATGGGATAGAGCACCTTGATATCTGGCGTCTCATCCACAATTCTTTTTATTGCTCTGAACATGTTGTGAAGTGGTTCTCCAAGATTTTCTCTGCGATGAGCCGTCAGCATGATGAGCCTGCTGCCTTTTGCCCATGTAAGCTGCTCATGCGTATAGTCTTCTCTCACCGTAGTTTTTAGTGCATCAATCGCAGTGTTTCCAGTCACATAAATGGTTGATGGGGCTTTCCCTTCATGAATTAAGTTATCTCTAGATAATTCTGTGGGTGCAAAATGATACCTTGCAATGATACCGACTGCCTGACGATTAAACTCTTCCGGATATGGTGAAAAAATATTATAAGTTCTAAGTCCAGCCTCAACATGTCCAACCGGAATTTGCAGGTAATAGCAAGCCAGAGCAGTTACAAAAGTGGTAGAAGTATCGCCATGCACTAATACCACATCAGGTTTAACTTCTTCTAAAATACTTTTAATGCCATTGAGAATGTTGGTTGTTATATCAAATAGCGTCTGATGTTCCTGCATAATTGACAAATCATAACCAGGTATTACATTAAAAGCCGTCAATACCTGATCCAGCATTTGACGATGCTGCCCAGATACACAGACTATTGTTTTTATATTCTTTCGAGTCTTCAATTCATTCACCAAAGTGCACATCTTAATTGCTTCAGGGCGTGTACCGAAGATCAGCATAACTGTTTTCATTCCGCCATTCCCTCCTTTTGTATTGTCAGATCATGTGCCGCTTAAATTTAATTTTATTTTTTTGATATATTTTCATTAATCTTTAGAAACTTAATTATTTTCAGCCAAGCTGACTTTGTATTTTCAAAATCTATATAGTGCTGTTCTACATGTGCATGATAAAATTCAAGTTCATCTAATATATTTTTAAATTGATCATTCCCAAAATAATTGCAGATCTTCGGAATAACTATTGTTAAGTCTTCTTTCATTTTTTTTATTTCAGCTTCGTAATTATCTCTTTGGGTGATATAAAGCAAAAGCGGTTTGTATCTGATCCAGCCTATGGAAGCCTTTAAAAATCTTATTGTAATAGCTCCTGAATCCGCTTTCAAAGCTTTTAATTTATTAGGAAGAACTCCCAGAAGTAAATGCTCATAATTAGAGAAACCGTCGTGGAAGGTGTAGCAAGGAACTTTTCTTATATTACATTCACCAATGCAGGTACTTAAAAAAGTATCTTCTCCTCTTGCTCCCGGTGGGTTATAAAACGGAAATAATTTATCAAGGTTTTTTAGGTTAAAACCCAAATTAGCGCCTGAAATAAATTTCATTCCATTTACTTCTTTTACTGTTTCGATTGTTTCGTTATTAATGACATCAAGGTCGGCATATGTAACGCCTCCATCCTTCATTTTTTCTTTTATTGAGTCCCAGTTAATAATATCATTGCTTATGGACTCAATAAAAATTCTAAACTCATTTTCCGAAAGCTTTTCGTTAAAATCCAACTGAGGGATCGGAGAAATATAACCGCAATGATGCCCATGTGTCATATCCGCATATTTAATATTGTTAATATGTGTTGATAAAACTTCCTGGCCTTTCCAAACAATGCTGTCGTTAATTTTAATCGTTGCAATTGGATATTCGTCGTCATCAAGGAAAATGAGATAGTCCATTTTATTTTTTAAAGCAAAATATAAAACTGCATTTCGTTTCATCGCATAGCCTTCACCAAAGATCATTTTCGCTTCTTTTAGGGTGATAACATCTTTTTCTACCAGATATTGCATTTCATTTGTTATTGCAGAATTTCCTAAATAATAAGCGGAATCCACCAATGTCAATATCTCATCGTCTGTAATTTTGTAATCGCTCACTTTTGTACTATAATACTTTAAATCATATGCTACAAACAGATGAACAGCAATTTTTTTCTTATCAATAAGTCCGGATTCATTCCAGTTATCCACATAGGTTTTTACAACATTTTTAAAATTCTTTCGTCCTGTCACAAAACCAACACCAACATTTATCTTCTTTTTTTCAATTTTCATTGCATTTGATCCTCATCCCAATTTACTAAGTTGGGATTGGTATCCAGGATGGAATCGTATTGTTCCTTAATTCCAAATATAGCATCCGAATCTAAAAGCTGATACCTTTTATACTTTTCTTCTCGATCGGCTGGCGTTGCCCAACCAAGATGTTTTACTCTGAATTCTGATGCTGCCTTTGGAAAAGAGGATGTATTTATAGGAAATCTTCCGCAATGTTGTGCTGCTTCATTCCACATATATTTAAAATCAGGTTGATATCTCATTAAAAATGGTCTATAAACGCTATGTGCATTCCAATATTTATCTTCTCGATATTGAGTTTTATTCCACATATCATATAGTCTAAAGCAATACAAATCGTAATCCGGGTTATTAATGAGTTTTTGTGCATTTTTCCAAAAATTCTTTTCTAATATTTCATCGGCATCAAGGTTTAAAATCCAATCTGGATTTGTTTTTACAGTTTCATCCCATTGCTTTTTCCTAAGTTCGGCCTCGCTGGCAAACATAGATGTATCATTTTGTATCATATGCACTGGAATTTCTTTTAGTATGGCTCTGCACATGTTTACTGTATCATCACAGCTTGCGTCATCTATGATAACAGCTTCATCAATATGCCCCTTTAAACTTTCTAATACTTCTTCCAGATAACGTCCTGCTTCATTTTTTACGATCATGGAAAGAGTGATTTTATTTCCTTCTTCTTTATATTGACGTACAAAGGCAAGGTCAGCTTGGCAGTCTTTTACATAAGCTTCAACTCCAGCCAAATCCTGCTCTCTATAAATGTGATATGCCGGATAAGCAGTATCAACAAAAAGATCAATGCCCAGCACCGCTGCACGTATACAGAAGAATCTGTCTTCCCCATGTATGGTTAAGTTTTTAATCGGCTTAAAATTAACGCCTTTCACCAATGAGGCTCTGCTTAGCAATGTGCACGCTCCCAATCCACCAACTTCGTACACGCCCGGTATCCTAAGCTGGTTTAAAAACTTAGTTTGCCGTATTTCCATCTCTTTATCACTTAAAACTTCGCCTAATCTCTTAGGAACCAAATCATATTCGTCAAACATCCAGACATTCGGCTCAAAAGGTCTGTTTTTATGCCATTGAGACCAAAATATTTCAGAAATTATATCCTTATCTTGAGTTTTCAAATGCTCTATCAAATTAGGATGCAAAACCAGATCGGAGTCCACAAAAAACAGATAATCATAATTATTGTCTATTGCATAATTGATGATGGAATTTTTGTAATTTGCTACTTTTAACATTAAGCTGTCGTTCCATAGATGAGATTCGTCATTACACTCATACACTCCCGGTCCCTTACCACGAATGATAATAACCTTTGATTCTTCTCTTTCAAAACCAGCTAAAAGCTGACTGGCGTCATCATCAATATTGTCATCAACAAACATATAGTCAATGGAAATAGTATTCCGTCTAAGATTTTTTAGTGACTTTAAAAATGCCTTTAAAATATTCTTTTTTTGATAAACCGGGCTGCCAACTAATACTCTTTTTTTATCCAAATTAAGTATCTCGCTTTCGTTTTATTTTATTATTTTTTCTTCGTTTTCTTTGCTGGGGCTGTTTCTACTGCAATTTCCGGCTGTACAGATTCTTTCCTGACTTTTTTCTTTTTTAACAACTTCTTTGGATTTTTATCTCCCATTTAAAATCACCTCTTTTTCCTTTATTCATTTTTTTAGATAAATTTTATTTATTGAAATCATGATTGTATTGCACAATTTAGAACAAAGTGCCTTCGGTGGCAGTTTTCCTTTCAGATAGCCCATAAATGAAAAAAAAGCCACTTTATACAAAGTGACTTTTATTAGCTCTATTTATTTGTATTTTGTCAGCGCTCATAATTAGTGAGTGCTAACACATCTAATATATCACTAATTCAGTATAATGTCAAGTTCGGTTCCAAAATGTACTATCCTTCAAGTTCAAATCTAAAATAGTCGTAAAATAATTTAAGCTATTGGACATAAGCTGCTTCAATGCGCCCTGTCGGTTCACCATATACAGCAATAATATCTTCCATGGCAGAATTAATCAGTGATTTCTTTCATCATTATAAATTTAGAACATTAAACAAGGAATTAAGAACATAACAAACTGAAAACTTAGTTAAAAGTGATATTTTCTCTAATAGCATCCCAAAATGGTCTTTATTTCTTAGTATTATCTCCTTTCGAAACATAACGCGCAAACTATGAACCACTTAAATGGATCGCTTCCAGCTTATGCATGTTTAACACACTTAAGATCCGGCGAAAAATGATCTATATGCCATCAATTAAGCAGAATGTCTGCGCCTGATCTTCTCTGCTTGACAATGGCAGGAATAAATGCGTTTTGTTTCATTTGTTGTCCAACGTTCTCTTTGCCGGAGTACCTGTCTGCCCCAATAGAGAGTTTTCAAGTGAGGGAGGTGTCTGATGACACTGTTATTGCGTATTTTAGCAGAATGCTTATTTACCGTTTACAGTATATCTTTCCTGATTCACCATAGAGGGAATTTTTTGATTAAGGAAAATTATTGGGTATTTTTTATAATTTCTGTATTAATCAATTGGAGCTTCAGCGCAATTTGGGGATTGGCCATATCCTCACATTATGGAGCATTGGCCCTCTTATTTATTGTTATATTGGAATTAAAATTTTTGTATCAAATGAACCCAATGCAGCTTCTTTTTGAAAGCAGTTATTTTGTCGCTATTCTATACTGGGGAAGAGGAATTGTGCTTCCGGCTTTTGCTTTAATATTAAACAGGAGCGTACAATGGGTAAGGCATGACAAATTTTATTACCCTATTGCATGGTTTCTCTCCTTGTGCATGATACTCAGTTACAATATGCTTTTCCGCCATGTTATTGCTCCTAAAGCTAAAATCCAAAAGTTTTACCGTAGCAACGAACAAATCCGATTTGTAGCTATTTTTCAAATATGCTTTTTGGGATATTTGCTGTTTATCAACTTGGGTCGATATTATGGGGTCGATCTGCCATGGTATAAAACAACTTATATCATCTCCTGTATCATCTGCTTTACTGCACAGGGATTTCTGGTCAACCGCGGAATAAGAACCAGTGCTCTTTTGGAATATGAATTACATACGCAATTGCTGCAGCAGCAGCTTGACAGACAATTGCAGCATTATAAATCGTATCAAATATATACCGAGAGCTTTCGGACATTTAAACACGATTACAATAAAATGATGACCTCTGTGAAATCCCTGTTATCTATTGAAGAATATCAGAAAGCAAAAAACTTGCTTGATACGATTGAAAAGACCATGGAGGAGCAGGTTCTGGTTCATCAAACCTATTCAAACAATATTATACTTGATGCCATCTTGCAAGATACTGCCAACCGATGTTCTGAGCAGTCCACCCGTTTTTCAGCAATGATCTGCCTTCCTGAAAGTCATAACCTGCCAGATATTGATATTGTCCGTATATTTTCAAACCTGACCAATAATGCAGTAGAGGCTTGTGCAAAAGTCACCCCTGATTCCCAACGGTTTCTAACCATTACCAGCAGTATTATTGCTCCCAATAACTGGCTGCATATCGAAATCTCAAACTCCTTTGACGGTAACGTGAAATGGCGCAACGGAATTTTTGAAACAACAAAGCCCAATCGAGATTTTCATGGTATTGGCTTAACCATTATCGAAGAAATTGTAAACAAACTGGGCGGTGTGATATGTTTTGATTCAGACAACCAAAAACGGATATTTACGGCAACACTTTCTTTGCCTGTTAAGCCTGGATCTCCCGGATCAGATTAACCATCTCAATGGCGCCCGCCGCACAGTCAAAGCCCTTATTGCCCGCCTTGGTTCCTGCCCGTTCAATGGCCTGCTCAATGCTCTCCGTGGTAAGCACCCCGAACATGACCGGAATGCCGCTGTTTAAGGATACATGGGCAATTCCCTTAGACACTTCGCTGCAAACATAATCATAATGAGTGGTGCTTCCACGAATGACTGCGCCAAGACAAATCACTGCATCATATTTGCCGCAGCCTGCCATCTTTGAGGCGATCAGAGGGATCTCAAAGGCGCCGGGCACCCAGGCAACCTCAATGTTTTCCTCGCTGACGTCATGGCGCTTTAAGCAGTCCAGGGCGCCGCCCAGGAGCTTTGCAGTAATAAACTCATTGAAACGTGCGGCAACAATGCCGATTTTCATTTCCTTTGATACAAGCTTTCCTTCAAATACTTTCATAATACATTCTCCTTCATGATTTAATAGTGTAAAATGTGGCCCATTTTGTTCTGCTTGGTTATGAGGTAAAACAAGTCATGCTCATTTGCCGGCACTTGAATGGGGACTCTTTCCATAATTTCCATACCGAAACCGGACAGTCCATAGACTTTTTCCGGATTGTTGGTAATAAGACGCAAGGTTTTTACTCCCAGATCCCGCAGAATTTGAGCGCCAATGTAGTACTCCCGCGGATCCCCGGCAAAACCAAGGGCAAGGTTGGCTTCCAGTGTGTCCATTCCCTCATCCTGTAAAGTGTAAGCGCGCAGCTTGTTGACCAGGCCGATTCCCCGCCCTTCCTGGCGCATATAGAGAAGGATTCCCCTGCCTTCCTGTTCAATCTGTGTCATAGCGGCGGCAAGCTGCTGTCCACAGTCACAGCGCATGGAACCGAAGGCATCTCCGGTCAGGCATTCGGAATGGACACGGCACAGGATGTTCTGCCCATCACCGATTTCACCTTTTACGAGTGCCACATGGTGCTCGCCGTTTAACTTGTTCACGTAGCAGCAGGCCTTAAAGTCACCGTATTTGGTGGGCATTTGGCTGACAGAGGTCTGCTCCACCAGCCGGTCGTTTTTCTTTCGGTATTCCTGCAATGCGGCAATGGTGATAAATGGAAGATTCCACTTTTGAGCCAACTGGATCAGTTGGGGCGTGTGCATCATCGTGCCGTCCTCGCCCATGATCTCGCAGCAAAGACCGCATTCTTTAAGCCCTGCCAGCCGCATCAAGTCTACGGTGGCTTCCGTATGTCCGTCACGCTCCAAGACCCCATTTTCCTTGGCCAGCAAGGGGAACATATGCCCCGGGCGGCGGAAATCCTCAGGCTTTGCCGTATCATCCACGGATTTCATAGCGGTGACGGAGCGCTCTGCCGCGGATATTCCGGTGGTGGTGTCCACATGATCCACCGAAACGGTAAATGCGGTGGTGTGATTGTCCGTATTCTCGGAAACCATCTGCGGAAAATTCAGGCGCCTGCAAATTTCTTCGTTCATTGGCATACAGATCAATCCTTTGCCGTAGGTTGCCATGAAGTTGATATTCTCTGTTGTGGCAAACTGGGCGGCACAGATGAAATCGCCTTCATTTTCCCGGTCTTCGTTATCCGTGACAAGAATGATTTTTCCTTGCTTAAGCGCTTCCAGCGCTTCTTCAATGGTATTGTATTGAAACATCGTTATCCTCCTAATAGCCAGATTTGGTTAGAAACTCTTTTGTGATGCCCCTTGACCGTTCTTGTTCCGGAGGGGAATCCATAAACTTTTCAATGTATTTCCCTACAAGGTCATTTTCCAGATTTACAGGGTCGCCAGCTTTTTTTTGAGAAAGGATGGTGGATTTTACCGTATGGGGAATGGCAGACAGGCTGAAATCCGAAGCAGTAACCGCTGCCACCGTCAGGCTGATACCGTCCACTGCAATGGAACCCTTTTCCACGATGTAGCGCAAAATACTGCTGTCCGCTGCAATGGTGTACCAAATGGCGTTGTCGTCTGTTTGTATGGCTTTCACCCTGCCCACGCCGTCAATATGTCCGGAAACCATGTGTCCGCCAAACCGTCCGTTTGCAGGCATTGCCCGCTCTAAATTGACGGCAGTCCCAGGGCGCAGCCTGCCAAGAGAAGAACGGTTCAGTGTCTCGTGCATCACATCTGCCTGAAAGGTGTTGGAGGAAAGGCCGGCAGCCGTCAGGCATACCCCGTTTACCGCTACACTGTCCCCAATGCAAAGATCATCAAATATAACCCTTCCTTGAATGGTAAGCACAGAGGAATGTACACTTTTTCGTACTTCCTTCAGTACACCGATTTCCTCAATAATTCCTGTGAACATGGGGCTGCACCTCACTTTCGATTAAAATATCCTCACCCAGGCAGGAGACTGTGCTGTTTGTGAGGAAAAACCCATCCTCCGGACAGGGAACGCCCATTCCTGCCACAGGCGTTTTCCCGTTTGCCCCGCCCAACAGTTTAGGTGCAATATATGCCTGCACCTTGTTTACGATTCCCGCCTGCAAGGCCGACCAGTTCAGAATACCGCCGCCCTCAAGCAAAATGCTGTCGACATTTTCTTCCCCCAGCTTTCCCATCAACCGGGCCAGATCCAAATGGCCGTCCTTTTGGGAAACAGGCAGGATACGGCAGCCGGCTTTGATGTATGGCCGTTGTGCTTCCAAGTCCACGGAGGCGGTGGCAATGACCGTAGGAACCTCTTTGGCGGTCACAACAATTTGGGAATCCAGAGGCGTGCGCAATTGGGTATCACAGATGATGCGCAGCGGGTTTCTGCCGCCCTCTGTGCGGCAGGTAAGAAGGGGATCGTCTGCCAGTACAGTGCCCACCCCCACCATCACGGCGCTGTACCTGTGGCGGTCCTGATGCACCCGGCAGCGTGCGGTCTCACTGGTGATCCACTTGGAAACACCTGTGTACGCTGCAGTTTTTCCGTCCATGGTCATGGCGTATTTCATCACCACATAAGGCTTTCCGGTTTGAATGAAGTGGAAAAACACCTCATTGAGCTTGTCACACTCCGCCTTGAGAACCCCTTCCACCACCTGGATGCCCTGGCCTCGAAGCACCTCGATCCCTTTCCCCGCAACAAGCGGGTTGGGATCATGGCTGCCTATGACCACCCTGCAGATTCCGCTTTGCAGAATGGCTTCCGTACATGGAGGTGTTTTCCCATAATGGCAGCAAGGTTCCAGTGTTACATACAGGGTCCCGCCTTCCGGTGATTCCCTGCAGCTTGCAAGGGCATTCCGTTCCCCATGAGGGGCGCCATACCGTTCATGATATCCCTCACCGATTATCCGGCCTTCCTTTACAATCACGGCTCCAACCATAGGATTTGGATTTACAAGACCACACCCCTTTTTGGCAAGCTCCAGAGCCAAACCCATATATCTGATATCTTCCATATCACACCACCTTAAAAAGAAAATACCTTGAACACAAGGTCCAAGGCATTTTCTGCATCAATCCATGGATTTACACCGCTACTAATACAAAACGCTCTGAAATGAGGATTCATTTCAGAGCGGAAATATCAGTTGGCGTATCAAAATACATGGATACTGCTTGATCTTCTTTTATCCAGACTTTACTGTCGGCTTCGGAATTTCACCGAATCATGCCTTGCGGCTCGTGGGCTTTACCACCGGTAGGGAATTTCACCCTGCCCTGAAGATTGCTATTCAATTGGTGTAATAATACTACCTGATTAGAAGAATGTCAATACATTGGCGGAATTATAATTTATTTGCTGCTTAAACCTCATCTAAGAATACAAAATTTGGTATTTGTTTTCCCTTATATGTGGTGTAAAGTGTCTGGGAGCGCACTGAAAAATATTTTTCAATATTATGATCTGTCATTACCTCCTGTATGGCTCCTGCCTTGTAATCATGATCACCCAATAAAAAGCATTTATCTGCGATCCTTATTGCGTGGTTGGGATAGTGAGTGTTGATCATACAGGATATATTTTGTTCCGAAACAAAACTCTGCAGCAGCTTTAACAGCCTTATTTGATTGCGAAAATCCAAATGGGCTTCCGGCTCATCCAGTATTAAAAGCTGGGGAGAGTTTATTAATGCCCTTGCAATAAAAACAAGCTGTAGCTGTCCTCCGCTTAATTCATTGCAGCATTTGTCATGCAGGTCCGTAATACCGATTCGTTCTAAAACCTCATCAGCCTTTTGGTAATCTTCACTTCGTGGCGCTGCAAAATAAGAATTGCGGCCTGCTTTTCCAAATACGACCATATCCCGGACTGTGTAGGGAAACGAGGATTTATGTGCTTGGGGCACATATCCTATTTTGCTGACAGGTTTCTTATTATCACTCTTCTGCCCTGCAACCACGGAATAACCGCTTTTCCATTTTAATATTCCTGCTATGCATTTAATAAGCGTTGTTTTGCCAATGCCATTTCTCCCCATGACGGCCATAATTTCTCCGGTTTTCATTGTGAAATTCACATCTTGCAGTATAGGTCTTTCTTTGTGATAGTAAAATGTCCCGTTATTAACTTCCAAAAGCATTACGCCCCTCCTTTTGTCCGCCGGTAGATTACAGCAAAGAAAGGAGCTCCAATCAGGGCGGTCAAAATACCAATAGGTATCTCGGCTGTTGTCAGGTTTCTTGCAATGCTGTCTGCCAGGATCATGAATACGGCACCCATTAAGCAGGAGGCAGGCAGCAGTCTGCCATGATTAACTCCTGCAAGCCGTCTGCATATATGGGGAATAACAAGGCCGACCCAGCCGATAATGCCTGATACTGTGACACAAGCGGCCGTTACCAGTGTAGAGAAAAGAATAATAAGCCAGCGGGTGCGCTGAGGGTTAATTCCCATGGTATAAGCATCTTCATCCCCAAGGGACAGGATATTGATTTTCCAACGCAGGGCGAGCAGGCCAATTATGCCCAATAAAGCGGGAATACTTGCAATTTTTATATGGGTGTATGATGTATTCGAAAAACTGCCCATCAGCCAAAAGGTTATGGCCGGTAATTTGTCCCCTGCGTCTGCCACATATTTTACAAGAGAAGTAAGGGCGTTAAAGATGGATGAAACTATAATGCCTGAAAGAACCAGGGACATGGTCTCTCCACGTCCTTTTGCACCGGCAAGGAAAAACACCAGAAAAATACTGAATATTCCAAAGGCAAAGGGAATGAGTGACGTAAGCATATGATGATCGGAAAAAAGCAGTATTCCTAAGGCCGCACCAAAGCCGGCCCCTGCGCAGACGCCCAAAAGGTCAGGACTTACAAGGGGGTTTTGAAATGTTCCCTGTAAGGCGGCTCCTGATATGGATAATCCGGCTCCCACCAAACCGGCTAACAATATTCTTGGCAGCCGGACATTTATCAGAACATGGTCAATAATTTTTAAGGTATCGTCCTGGGTGCCCCTTAGGCGGTTTATAAATACATTCCGGATATCAGTAAAACTCATTTCATAGCGTCCGACGATCAGAGCGCCGGCTGCTACAAAAATAAGCAAAACCCAGAGCACCGTAATGACGATGGAATATTGTTTTTTTGAAGTTCTTTCCATGGCTAGTTCATTTCCCTAAGGCTTAATATGGAGTTCATATCTTCGCCGGTCAGTTTGACATTATGTAATCGCTCATAATATCCGGCCAATTCCCTGCGGAAGTTTTCCTCGCTGAACAGTTCCGGATATGCTTTTGAGATCAGCCACAGCGGCATTAAGGGAGAGTCTGCACAAGGCGCGCCCCAGGAATAGGCTGTTTGGGGAATATCATAAACCGCCTGATTCTTCCAGGCGTCCAATAACGACCAATCCTGCCCCTCAATGCTGTTGTTCAAAATCCCTTTCGCCGGCGCATTATGGAAAACAAAAATAATGTCAGGGTTCCACTGGTAAACCTGTTCCATGTCAACCTCTGCGGTTCCCTGTATACCGGATGCAGCATTGATTAATCCTGCTTTATCAAAAAAGCTTTGAGCATAAGCGTCAAAGGAGCTGTCGCCAGCAACCACCAGACTGCCCCCCATATTGCTGAATACCCATAGCCCCCGTTTGGGCTGCCCGGTCTGCTTTGCTAAAATCTCTTTCACCTTTTCGTCAGAATATTCCCATTCTGCCTGCAAACCTTCACTCCTGTCAGCCTCAAAGATTTCCCGCAGTAAATTATCCCAGGCAATTGTAACTTCTTTCGGATCAGTCAGCTTTGGCGAAAAGAAATTGACCATAGGAAGCCCGATATTTTCAAGTCCTTTTTTCTGGACTTCCCCATAGTAAAGAATCAAATCAGGATCAAGCTGCAATAAGGCCTCGGTATTGATAGAAAAATCATCGCCTACAAATGTTGTTTCAACATCTTTGTAATTGGGAAACAGCTTTTCAATAACATCTGCATTTGAAAAAGCAAAGGCCTTGGGGCTGAGACCCACGATCCTGTCATTGTCAGGAATTACTTCAAGCAAAACCGATGTAACAGGCGGTGTGATGACCACAACATGTTGGATTTCTGATACCGGAGGGATTTCAACCACGGCGCCGCCCAGATCTGTAATTGTTCTGGACTGGGTTTTTATGCTGCCGGTTGTTTCCAATGTACTGACTGGCTGTCCCTTTCCGACACAACCGGTCAGAGAGCATAATACTGCGATTCCTGACAATAAACAAATAAATGATTTTTTCATTTTGTCCTCCCGTTTTATACATGGTTTTTTATTAAGCTGCCGGCGTGTTCCAGAAAACATTTAATCGCTTCTAATTGGCTGTCTGGCAATCCGGCCACATAGTCAAACAGTACCTTGTCATATTGATTGTGGTATTCTTCATGACAGTCATAGGCCAACCGGCCTTTTTCGGTGAGAAAAAGTTTGTGCCTTTTTTTATCATCATCACATGGTTCCTTACTGACAAGGCCCCTGTCTTCCAGTTTGAGCAATGTTTTATGGACAACGGCACGGGTGATGCCAAAACGGCGGGCAATCTCGGAACTGAATATGCCCGGATAATCACCGATCATTTTAATAATGTGGATTTCCCCCCGGTAAAATGTCATATCCTCACTGCCAAAATTCAAAACATTTGTCCTGCTGTTAGCAATGCTCTCTGTAAGGGCAATAAACCCATTGATAACCTCTGTTTCCAACCGTTCCATACTACACCGCCTTTTTATATAAACAGCCTTGAAAACGTCCGGATTGAATCTCCCTGACAGCCTGCAGCCGTGATTTGTCCAACGCTATTTCAACCTGGTCTTTTGTTGGGGGCAGCTTTATGCCGCTCATGTATCCTGAAAGCCAGCTTAGCATATTTTCTTTTGGACACTCTCCCCCTTCCCTATAGCCTCCAATCAGCAGAAAATATCCATGATCTGATAATGCCCCTGCAATTTTTCCCATAAAACCGTTTAAGTCATCTGCTGCAAAATCCAATATCCCGGAAGCCACAATTAAATCGTATGAGCCGCCGATATCATCTGTATTAAAATCACCAGCCAAAACCATAACACGGTTTTCCATGTTATTCTGAGCCATTATTTTGTTTGTAGTGCTTGCCACACTTGGATGTTCAAATACACAGGCCCTGCTGTTGGGATAGTGCCTGGAAAATTCCATGGCCAATACGCCGGAGCCACCGCCTAAGTCAAGCATTTTTAACCGGGATAATTCGTCCGTAAAAATTGCTTTCATTTCTTCCAGGAAACTCTTTACCCGCCCGGTGGCGTACATTTCGGGTACTGCAGCTTCTGCTAAGGCAGAAAAATCGTAGCTGGGATTTGATACATGTTCCGGACCATGCATAACTTTGTCAGCAATGTTGTAAAGCGAGGTCATTGTTTCACGGAATAAAATTGTTTTCCCAAGATAATAAGGGCTTGTTTTTGATAAATAAGACCCGCTTTCTTTTGTGTTGCAGTAATAATTATCCTGCTTCTCAATGTAACCACATGAAGAAAGCGCAAGTAAAAGCAGCTCCAGGTTTCTTTCATAAAAGCCTGTCTTACGGGCAATCTCTTCCGCCATAGCCGGATGATCCAAATAAGAAAATATATCTAATTTAATTGCCTCCAGCAGCAACTGCGCTGCCTGATACTGATTGAGTGTTTGATAATAAATATCAGGGGTAACTTTCGTTTCCAATATTTCGTCCTCCTTGTTTAGTTAGTTCTATCTAACTCAAATGTATGCTTAGCATACAACCAAACTAATTGTATGTCAAGCATACATTTTCTCAATAAGAACTTTTTTGAATTATTTATGACCGTTGACATGTCCAGAAGCAGAGTTCCCTTCTTCAAAGCAGTCCACAGGAGGATGGCGCAGGCATTAAACAGCCCACGGTCAGACGGTTAAACCTGCTGTCGGAAGATGACTTTTGCAAAGATGGCGGTCTGACACCCCATAATGCCCCATTTCCGCCAAATTTATGGCTGTGCCGTTGTTTTTCTATCTTAACTGTAGTAAAATTCAGATATCACTTATTTTATAAGTAATTCTGTTTTATATAAAAATAAAAATTGTTGAGGAACAATAAAAATGAAGCTATGCATTGGCACAGCTCCGTGCAAAGTCTGAACCGGACGAAACTGCACGGAGCGGATCAAACTCGTCCGTTGGACTTTGCACTTTCATGGAATTTTATAAATTTTTTGAAAGAGGAGCAAAGTCATGATAAAAGATTTAAAAACAAATATTCTGGAACTTCGTTCATTCCTGATTTTATGGATTACCCAGTCCTTTTCGTCACTGGGCAGCGCAATGACTAATTTTGCAGTGGTGATCTGGTCTTATGAGCAGCAGGGTTCAGCCCTTACCACCGCGCTGTTAATGGTATGTTCCTATGCGCCTTACGTTTTACTTAGCATTTTTGCAGGAGCCATAAGCGACCGGTGGAATAAAAAGGTCACAATGCTGGTCAGCGACAGTTTTGCGGCGTTTTGTACCGTTATGGTACTCCTTTTGCTGGTAACAGACAATCTCCAGGTGTGGCACTTATACTTGATCAACACATGCAGCGGATTGATGAACACCATCCAGCAGCCGGCTTCGGATGTTGCCATAACCCTTCTGACACCTGAAAAGCATTATCAGAAGGTAAGCGGGATGCGGTCCTTTTCTCAATCCCTGGTCACTGTGCTGACGCCTGTGCTTGCCACCGCAATGCTTTCATTTACAAGCATCCATTTTGTCATCTTATTTGATTTAATTACATTTTCCGTTGCATTTGTGGGGCTTCTGTGTTTTGTTAAAATCCCCAAGATGAAGGTGCAGGAAACCGCCGGGCAGGAAACCATCTTGCAGTCAATCAAAAGCGGCCTGCAATACCTTGGGGATAACAGGGGGATCCTGGATTTGATCCTGTTTCTTGCAGTGATCAACTTTACGGCCTCCATATTCAGCGCCGCCTTACCGGCAATGCTGCTTTCTCGAACAGGCGGAGGAGAATTTGCCCTTGGCATGGTCAACACCCTTACAGGGATTGCGACTGTGGTTGGAAGTATTATGGTCACCATTATGCCGCCCCCCAAAAGCAGAGTCCGGGTTATCTGCAACTGCCTGCTTTTTTCCATGAGTACGGAGAATTTCATTCTTGCTTTTGGCCGGAATACCCCCATTTGGTGTTTGGGGGCAGTCCTTGGGTGGATCTTCATTCCTGTAATGAATGCCAACATGGATGTGCTTTTCCGCACAAAAATACCGGTTGAAATCCAGGGCCGGGTTTATTCTGCAAGGAATACCCTTCAGTTTTTCACAATTCCCCTGGGATATTTATCAGGCGGCCTTCTGGTTGACCGGGTGTTTGAGCCCTTTATGGCTGCTCAATGGACTGACAGTCTGTGGGTTTCCTTATTTGGAACGGGGAAAGGCTCAGGAGCTGCCATGCTGTTTTTCGTAATCGGCATTTTAGGCGCTCTATCCTGTCTGCCGTTTCGGGCGGACAGACACATCTGGAAATTAGAGGAATAGCTGATTCCATCAATGGTATATCATATGCGGCATCAGACAGCACAGAGCAGCTCTCACGGCTCTCTGTGCTGTTTCCATATCTCCAGGATATTTCAGTACCTGCATAAAGGCGGTAGCTGTAAATGTGTTTTATAATGTGTTTTATAATAAGGGGAAAGCAGATTGGCAAAAATAGTCGAGAGGGATTTCTCCCATTGAGGTAAGATAATAACCGCAAGGAGGTGAAGGTATGAAGGAACAAATCGAAGGGGTCCAGCGAATGCAGGATTATATAGGAGATCATCTGTCAGACAGCATTACACTTGCTGATTTATCCCAGGTATCGCTTTTCTCGCCGTGGTATTCCTACCGGCTGTTTGTACAGCATATCAATATGACGCCAGCCGATTATATCAGGCGGCTCAGGCTTTCTAAGTCTGCCATTAAGCTTCGGGATGAAGAATGCAAAGTCATTGATGTTGCACTAGAGCTGGGTTTTGGCAGCGTGGACGGCTACCAGCGTGCATTTTTCCGGGAGTTCGGGCGAAACCCAAAGGAATACGCAAAAAGCCCTGTTCCTCTCTATCTTTTCACGCCTTATGGAGTCAAATATCAAAAGCTCAGAAGGGAGAATACCATGACAACAGTAAGAAATGTGTTTGTACAAGTAATTGAAAAGCCGGCACGAAAGGTACTCATTAAGAGAGGGATAAAAGCCTCCGACTATTTTGCTTATTGCGAAGAGGTGGGCTGCGATGTCTGGGGACTGCTGCAAAGTATTAAGTCCATCAGCGGCGAGCCTGTGTGTATGTGGCTGACTGCAAATTATATCACCCCCGGCACCTCCCAGTACGTCCAGGGCGTTGAGGTGCCGGAATCCTATGACGGAGTCATTCCCAATGGATTTGATGTAATCCGTCTGCCCGCCGCAAAATACCTGATGTTTAAGGGAGAGCCTTTTGCCGAAGAGGATTATTGCCAGGCAATTGAGGAAGTACAGGCTGCAATTAAGAAATATGACCCTGCCGTCATTGATGCAAAGTGGGATAAAACAACCCCCCGCATCCAACTGGAACCCATAGGAACAAGGGGTTACATGGAGCTTTTACCGATTCAATAATTCCGTACAGGGCGGCCATCATAGGCCGCCCTGTGATTTTAGTTGCATCCCAAGCGCTTTTCCTGGCGGTCTGACGGCTGAATCAGGCCGCAGTTTCCCTGACAAAAAAAGAACACAGAATGGCCGTCCTTAGTAAAGCAGTATCGTGAGAGTGAGGACAACCATAAATAGTGTTGTATGTTAATAAATAAATCTAAACGCTTAAAAATGTACCAAACAACTCACACTTTTGGGGGATTCACACCTTTATCATAAACAAAAACCCTGAAAAGAGGTTGGGTTGGTAAACGAAGAACTCGCACATATTGTCCAGTATTTGAATCGAGAAACGTATCTTCTGCTACAGCCGACAGATCCTCGGAAAAATAATCATAGTTTTCCTTTATAAAGCTATCTATTTTCTTCATGCTTTCCTGTGACAGCCGTTGCGATAAAATGTGCAGAAATAACGCTTTTCTATCCTCAAGACTAGCAGTATAAAGTCCACCGTGAAGGCTGTAGTCAATTCTTACGCCTTTTGTTCCATCTTCATAATCAGCCATATTACTAAAATCAGTGTAGCTTTCAGGTACTACAAAGCCGCCTAATACTTTTGTCTTTGAGGTAATCGTAACCGTTTTTGTTGCGGCATTCCAATCTACCGCCGCCTCAAAAGCTTCTGCAATATAATCGACAGGTACGTATACCGTGTCTTGTTCCAGCACTGCTTTTGTGTCCATCTGGCGGTTTTCTTTTGGGGCATTTTCTAAAGAATACTGTAAAACACTGAAATAATACTCGTCATTGCCTACTACAAAAGTAGCCCTTACAATTTCTTCTCCATCAATCTGACGAGAAAAAACAGCTCGTGCGGCAGTTCCGGGAATGCACTCTACTTTTGCACCCAAGGCACTTGCTATAAAACTTGCAGGAACCTGTACTCTGCCATTAGGATCAACATAAGCAGGAGTATCAGAAAAATCCATCTCCCGCCCGTCCACAATAACAGAAACTTTCTCTGCCGCAGCGCTTGCGTTTACTGGAATGCACATAAACATCATAATCATTGCCAAACAAGTTGCCAAAACTTTTTTCATAACATAACCCCTCTTTTCAATTCTTTTTTAAAATTTTCAAAACCTTAGTATATATAAATATGCTGTGATAAAGTTACACATAACTCATGGTTTTGAGATACTTTGGGCCAATGCCCGAAAATTGCTTTATGTAAAACGCTCCAACAGATATACAATATAACTTTATTGCGATTTCAATAACTTCATCTTTTAAGTCTATATTTTTTGCATAACATTATGGCAATCATAGCAAGTACTGTCTGTATCAATGCCCAGTGGAGTATAAGATGCTACATGCTACTAATGCATTTAGTATAGCATGATACAATATACAAAACAAACAATTTTCGTAATATAGCAGACTGACGCTAATGTAAAAGATAGTCCTACCACCGAAATTTTGAAGATAACAAAACTCATATCAGCCTGCATAACTCCTTCAATCAAAAATAATGGCAAATATCAGACAGACCATATCACTGCAACAATTACACAAGCCATTGCAACCGGCATTTTTTTCTCCAGTAATGGTTGTAATTCACCTCTTTAGCCAACTTCCTCTAAGCCGCCGCCTAATATCATTAAAGTTATTGTTAAGATTGCCGTTTGAACCGGAATGCCAAGCGTTCCGTTATCAAATAGAAACGGTAAGCTGATCGTTAAAACTAATGAAAAAAGCATGAAAAAGTACATCTTTACAGGTGCTTTTATTTACTTGCTTACCTGGGTTTGAAGACCCCCCTAAAGTTGATAAAATAAATATTACAAAATAGGAACTTAGTAATTATTATTCGCCATTTATCTTACGCAATTGCCTTGCAGTATACCTTTGTAGCCCAAAAAAGAGTTATTACAGTCAATGGGACAATAACAGCAAAGGCTTTGAAAACCTCGGGGCCGCTAATTGTGCCCCCGGCCAAAACACGGGAAGCCTCTACCGCATAATAAAGCGGATTAATGTGAGCTACGGCTTGCAGCCACTTTGGCCCTAAAGAAATTGGAAGCAACACGCCCGAAAGAAGTGTCAAGGGCAACTCCAATCCTGCCACGAGTGCAGCCATACTGCTAGCTTGCTTTAATATCAGCCCAAGACTTCCCGACCATGCAGATACCATTGCTGTCAACAGGCTCAAAAGCACAAGCATTACAAGCAAGCCGCCTGCATGCACTTTAAAACCAAACAATTGGGCAATGAATATAACTAAAACGGACGGCACAAGAAACGCAACAATATCTCTTAGGATTGTACCCATAAGCAGTGAAAATCGGGATACAGGTGAAACACGTAAACGCTCAATAACTCCCGTCTGCAGTTCGCCAATAACTACGTATCCTGCACCCGTACCTCCAATAAAAGCCAGTAGTGTCAGCACACCGGGGACAAATGCATCTAAAACCGTACCGGTACTTAGCGGTGGAGTGCTCAAGTTTTTTAATAACGGCGAAAATAGAGAGATATACAAAAGCGGTGTAATCAGCCCCATAAACACCCACACTGGTTGTCGAATCGTTTCCAACATTCTACGTTTGAATAACAGCCAGATTTCCAATAAAATTCTCATAATGAAGCCTCCCTTCCCGTATCTCGCAACGATTTGCCTGTTTGTTTTAAAAACACGTCATCCAGCGATGGCTGTGAAAGGGAAACTGATTCCAATTCAACGCCCTTCGCTTTGAGGATATTGAATATTTTAGGCATAGCTATTGCACCGTCCCTGACGTATAGGTTTGTTTTCCCGCCTTCTATGCGTATGTCAAGCACATCTTTATCCTTATCAAATATATGTGCAATATCATCTTGATCATTTTTGGGCTTTATGGATACTACATCACCGGAAATTTCCCTTTTTAATGTTTGAGGCGTTCCTTCTGCCACAATGATCCCCTTGTCCATAATGCAAAGGCGGTCACAAAGCTCGTCGGCCTCCTCAAGGTAATGAGTAGTTAAAAAGACAGTCATTCCGGCGGATTTTAGTTTTCGGATATGTTCCCAGAGGTTGGCGCGGTTTTGCGGGTCAAGTCCGGTCGTCGGCTCGTCTAAAAACAAAACCTCAGGTTTGTGCATAATACCCATTGCAATTTCAAGCCGTCTGCGCTGGCCTCCGGAATAGGTTTTTGCTGATCTGTCAATTATATCGCGTAAGTCCAGTAAATCCATTAAAAATTCCGATTGCTTCTCTACAGCTTTTTTAGTCACACCATAAAGTCTTCCGGATAACATCAAATTTTCACGCCCAGTGGCATTGATGTCTGCACCTCCAAGCTGCCCCACATAGCCGATATACCTGCGTACTTCCTTTGGATTTCTCCTTACGTCAAATTTGCCGATTTTAGCCTCTCCCTCATCAATGGGCAGCAATGTTGTAAGCATACGCAGGCTGGTGGTTTTCCCTGCGCCGTTTGGCCCTAAAAAACCAAAAATTTCGCCGGATTTTACTGATAGGCTTATTCCTTTTACCGCTTCCACGGTTTTCTGATTTCTCCTTCCGTAGAAACTCTTTTTCAAATCTTTAATTTCAATAGCATTCATAAAGAAATTCTCCTCCAAATATTTATTTTAGATAATCCATAAAAGTTGTTCTAATGAATGATAACAAATCTGGTTTTGCGATTCATGATAATTTTTGCGGAGTTTTTATGTTTTGCTTATCACTATTATGATATAATGAAAAAAGTATTTGGACGGGAGGAATGAGCATGGATTATCTTGTATCGCTTGAAAAAGCCATTGAATATATAGAACAGCATTTGGATGAAGAACTATTTTCGGAATGTATTGCGGATGCTGCGGGTTATTCTCTTTACCACCTCACCCATATATTTACGGCTGTTATTGGTGAGCCAATTGGTAGTTATATTCAAAAGCGCAGATTGTCAAATTCATGCAAAAAGTTGCTATATTCAAAAAAGCGTATTATTGATATTGCAATGGAGAGTAGTTTTGGTTCTTCGGAAGCATTTAGCCGTGCATTTAAGTCTGTATATGGTGTTAGTCCAGTTGTTTACCGAAAAAATAATTCAGATATGTATACTGGTTCAAAAAAGATGTTAGACCGGGAATCATTACAGCATCTTGCAGAGGGAATAACGGTTAAACCTTGTATTGTTGAATTAGATAAAATCTTCGTTGCCGGTATCCGTGGGGAAACATCCACTCTGCATAATATATTGCCTGATCTTTGGAACAGTCTGCTTGAAATCTGCAATCAAATACCTGCCCCATCTGACGCACGCCGTTTTGGTATATGTGAAACGGACAGGACAAAAGTAAGCATATCAAAAGATGGTAATGTGTTTTTTTCAGAGATGGTTGGCATAGAAGTCGATAATTTTCAACTTTTACCCAAGAATGTGGATACAAAGATAATTCCAGGCGGACGGTATGCTGTTTTTACACACCAGGGCACAGTGGCAACTCTTTTAAAAACCTATGACTACATTTGGGGTAGCTGGGTTTTATTTACGAAGGAAACGCTGGATGATCGTGAGGATTTTGAGATTTACGATAAACGCTTTCTTGGACCCAAACATAATGATTCACAAATAGACATCTACATTCCAATAAAATAAATCTATCAGACAGAACAATGTTGCCATGTAAGGAGAAATTATGGACAGAGAAGAATTAATAAATATGTTATCAACAACTTTATTATGGGAAGTCATTTCCGCCAGGATTGAAGAACTTGACCAAATTCCCATGATACTGAGAAATATTGGTCATATAACGCCTGATGAAATAGCAAAAATAAATAAATCCGAAATTCTTGATTCCGAATCTTTTGATGTTATAAGATTTGAAAAACTTACAGAAAAAATTCTAATTACCTTTGAAATGCCATTTATCTTATCCCTTTGGAGTGATAAGGAACAAATATTTAGGGTAACAGCTATTGCATCAGGTAAATGTATGATTCCGGATATTGAAAAATATGATTGGAAAAGCAGGGAGTTTGAGAATATGGACAAAGAAGGTTTATTATTAAACAAAGAACTTGTAGATCTGTTGGAATTAAATTACCCCAATGTTGAATACGACGATGTGAATGCCATATAGCATAATTGTACTTCAATATGATTAGAAAATTATACGAATAACACAACATCAACCCCGCGTAAATCATTGGTTTACGCGGGTTTTTTACTTTTTGAAGCTATTGATACGCCTTGTGGCAGGAAAAAATTCAAAAAAGGCTTTGGAATTGCCATTGTTTTTACAGCAAATCCGGTTTCCGGTTTATTTAACTCCGAACAGATATAGGTCCCCTCCCAGTCTCCATAATCTTCTGAGAGGAATACAAGGACTACTTTCTTCATGTGGGTCTTGCCTCCTTATTTAGGTTCTCTAAAATTTCATGATACCGTTTTGTCGCCAATTCGCTTGGTTTCCCTTTTTTACAGAAAGAAAGCTTCCCTAATTTTGGAACGACCCGTTCCACCACGATCCTGTTGTCAACGGTTTTTGATTTCAGGGTTTCCACTGCTTCTAAAAAACGGCTGTCATTTCTTGCCTTGGTGTAAAAAGATAAAACATAGACATATTTAAACAGGTTATAATTGCGGAATGGATATTCTACCTTCATAAACAACGTCCCTATTCCATAATGGCAGGGACCTATGGGCTTCCTGACCAGCCAATGGTCAAGCAGAAAATCCACTGCCCGGTCAAGGGCCGGCTCCTTATCCAGATGACCGGTAAAACGAAATGCGTCCAGCACATTCAGCGTAGGCAGCGGATTGGAATACTCTGTTTCCGGCCCATGTCCAAATGAAAACTTATTGCAGCGCCAGCCGCCGTCAGCATACTGGGTGTCTAAAAGGTGCTGAAAGGTCTTTTCCATTCTGCTGTCAAAAGCATATCCCATGTGACAAAGCACATGGGCGGCAATCGCCGTCTGACAGGGGTAAATTCCGCCTGCAGGATATATCTTGAAACGCCCGTCTTTTTGCCATGTGCTGAAAATCAAATCAGCAGCCTCTTTTAAAACCGGTTCCTCGGGGGACATCCCAAGCTCCAGCAAATAAAGCACACTATCAAAGGTAGAAAACGGAGAGCCCTTTAACAGCCGTTTGTCTGCCGTGGCCCAAAGGTCCGCCCCATTGTCATGCCTGTGTGATATGATCGCTTCAACATCTGATAAATATTGCATTTCTACCGCCATCTCCTATTCCTCCATAAAGTAAAAACACATGCTGCATTCCCTATTATAGAGCAAAAACATGACAACAGGGTGTCATGTTTCATATTGATTTTGTGCCTGTTTTAAAAATAATTTCATTTCATTACGCAAGGTGTCCGGTGAAATGATCTCTGCTCTGTCCCCAAAACCTGCAAATGTGCTGATTACCCATTCCGGACGCTCCGTTTGAAAAGAAACAAATATATCACGGTTTACCTTTTTCATATTCTCTGTTCCAAAAAAGTCAACGGCAAGGAATTCCAGGGATTCGTCCATTCTGACTGTGACACTCACTCCCCTGCCATTTGAAAAATCGCTTTGCAAGGGCGGAATGGTATAGTCCTCCCGTTCGTCAAAGAGTTCTTCACTTATATGCAGGTTCGTCATTCTGTTCACTTTAAAGATGCGGAAATCTTCCTTATATCTGCAATATGCGAAAAGATACCAGTTTTCCTGTTTGAAGATCAGCTTATAAGGTTCAACGCTTCTGTGGTAATAACCCCTTCCGCCGTAGTATTCCATTTCAAGGAGCCGATGACCGGCAATGGACGTCCGGATCGTCTTGATCTTCTCAGTGATGGCACTGTTATGGTTCCACGATGTAAAGTCAATGATAATGTCATTTTCCAGCAACATCTTATCCCCTTGGCTGAAACGCAGTTTCGCAAGAAGGGTCTTTATTTTTGCACTGTCATCAATGCTGGCCAATCCCTGTATTCCTGCAAGGATAACACTCATATCTTCTTTATTAAGGGCAGTTTTGCTATATCTGAAATCCGGCAACAGAGACACGCCGCCGCCTATTCCCTGCTGTGAAATCACCGGAAACCCGGCACTTGACAAATCCAATAAGTCACGATGGATGGTGCGGACAGATACTTCAAAATAATCCGCCAGCTCCTTTGCCGTGACTTTTTCTCTTTCCAAAAGAATGCACAATATTCCAAACATGCGGTTGCTTTTCATAGGGTTCACCTCCCGTATATTATAAGGAAATAAGACATTTTATGTCAAGTTTTATTTATTCTATTATCTGATCATCCACGCCTGCCCTTGTGATCAATGGAATCGTAGTTTCCTATGGCAATATCCTGAAAAAAACAGAAGGTGATCCCATGGATAAAAAGAAAAACGCCGGCAAGGTTTCCCTTAACGGCATTTGACCATTATCCTTTAATCATTAATCATTTACTCATTTATAAAAACCCGGGCCATATGAACGAGAAGCCCCAGGGTGCGCAGAAAAAGTACGCCCCCTGCAATCCAATAGACCCAGGAAAGGTTCAAAAATCCCAGCAGCCATAAGAATAACATCACAACGGCGGCATCCCGCAAATACTCTCCAAACAGAAAACCGATTTGCTCCTCCCTTGGCGACAGAGACAGCTCAGGATTTATGAGCCAGCGCCACTTAGGAGAAGAAAACACAAAAGAAAGAAAAGCAAAAAGCAGGATTCCATACATCATGATATCAATCCCTTCTCCTTCAGAAACTCTTTCGCCACATCAGCGGGGGACTGCTGCAATTCATCTACCTTGTAGTTCAGTTCAATCATAACATCATTGGTTAAAACCGGCCCCAGCTCTTCCACGATCCCGGCAATTTCCGGGCATTCCTCCAGAGCTTCCGCCCTGACAACAGGAATCGCATAATAAGGCGGGAAAAATCCCTTATCATCTTCCAGGGTTTTTAAGTCGAATTTTTTAAGAAGTCCGTCGGTGGAAAAGGCATCAATGACATTGATTTCACCGCTTTTTAAAGCCGTGTACCGGGGCGCAGCGTCTAACGTCAGACGTTTTCCCATCTGAAAGCCATATGCTTTCTGCAGCCCGGACATTCCATCCTCCCGGTTGGAAAACTCAAAGGTAGTACCGGATACAAGGGTCCCCGCTATTCCGGCCAGATCACTGATCTTATTCAGGTTATGTTTCTCTGCCATTTCCTGGGTCACGGCCAGTGTATAAGTATTATTAAAGCTCATCTGCTTAAGCACTTCCAGATTAAGCTGCTCTTTATACTCTTTCTTCACGGTCTGATATACCTGCTCCATATCACTGATGGGCGGATGCTTTAAGACATCACTGTAGGAGGTTCCGGTGTAATCAACATAAAGGTCAATGTCTCCGGTCTTTATTGCTGAGAAACATACCTGTGACCCGCCAAGGCTCAGCTTTCTGTTTACGGTGATATCGGTTCTGTCTTCGATCAGATCCGCCACCATATTTCCAAGGATCTCCTGTTCCGTAAAATCCTTGGACCCTACGGATAGGGTACGTGTATTTCCTGATACAGTGCCAACGGATGTGAAAAGAAATATGACAGCAACGAGCCCAGAGGCCGCTGCCAGCATTGCCTTTTGTGCTTTCCGTCTTTTTACCTTAACAGAACTGTCTCCCTTCTGAAGGCTGACCGGCGTTACCAGCTTCTCAACCAGGCCCAGCAGAAAGTCTACCATGAGCGCCAATAAACAGGCAGGAATGGCACCTGCCAGGATCTGATTGTTATTCACCGTACGTATGCCGGAAAAAACCAGGTATCCCAGGCCGCCTGCACCAATAAACGCAGCCATGGTCATCAGCCCCACCGCCGTTACGGAGGCGATCCTTACTCCTGCCATGATGACTGGAAGAGCAAGGGGAATCTGCACCTTTGTCAGCACCTGAAACGGCGTCAGACCGATTCCTCTGGCAGCCTCCAGGGTCTGGGGATTGATATTTTCAATTCCTGTATAGGTGTTTTTTATAATGGGAAGCAGGGAATAAAGAACAACTGCAACAATCGCCGGAATGATGCCGATTCCCAGCAATGGGATCAGAAAGCCAAGAAGAGCCATACTGGGAACGGCCTGAATCACATTTGCCACTGATAAAACCGGTTTGCTGGCTTTTGCCGCGTAGGAAATAAAAATACCAAGGGGGACTCCGATGAGAATCGCCAGACCCACCGATACGGCGGTCAGCTTCAGATGTTCGATCAACAATGACAAGATCTGGGAATAATTGCTTATGATATAATTCCAAAAATTCATTCTGTCTCTCCTCCTTCATAGTCAAAATATTGCTGACTCAGGGTCGTCACCAGACTGCTCCGCGTAATGAGCCCCTTAAGACGCCTTTGGTCATCCACTACAGGAACCGTAGACACCTGGTTTTCGGTCACTATTTTCAATGCGTCCAGAATACACTGTTCCGGTAAAAGGGTAGGAAAGTCCTCATACATATATTGTTCTGCCAACTGGGTTCTGTCTTCCACGCCTCTTAATCGGCTGGCTTTGACAATTCCGGCCAAACGTTTGCTGTCCCGTTCCACCACCAGCAGGCTGTCGACTTTGTTCCTACGCATCTTTTCAATGCATTTCAGCACAGATAAGTCTTTGCCCGCAGTGACCGGCTCTTCGATCATGATGTCGGATACCTTGATGTATTCCGGCGAGGACCAGATCCTGTTTTTTCCTACGAAGTTTGAGACAAATTCATCCACCGGATTGTTCAGGATATGTTCCGGCGTATCATACTGCAGAATATCCCCATCTTTCATGATACAGATCATATCCGCAATTTTAACGGCTTCGTCCATATCATGAGTCACAAAAACAATGGTCTTTTTCAGCTTTGCATGGAGCTGTACCAGTTCATCCTGAAGATCCGATCTGGTCATAGGGTCCAGAGCTGAAAACGGCTCATCCATCAGGATAATGTTAGGATCAATGGCAAAGGCTCTGGCAACGCCGATCCGCTGCTGCTGCCCCCCGCTAAGCTCCGTTGGATAGCGGTGCAAAAATTCATCACAGTCAAGTCCTACCATCTGCATCAGCTTCCTTGTATTGTCCTCAACGTCCTTGTCTGGCATCTTTTCCAGCCTTGGGATCAGTTCAATATTTTCCTTGACCGTCATATGGGGAAACAGGCCCGTCTGCTGGATCACATATCCGATTTTTCTCCTCAGGGCCACTTCATCCATACTTGCAATACTTTTATCATCAATGTAAATCGTACCCGATGTGGGCTTGATCAGCCGGTTGACCATTTTTAACAGTGTCGTCTTCCCGCAGCCGCTCTCACCAATAATAGCTACCAGGTCGCCGCTCTTTATCGTAAATGTAATTTGGTTCAGAACCTGTTTTGTCTTATAACGTTTTGAAATACATTCAAATTGTATCATATTTCTCCCTCCTTTTTAACAAAGTAACAACTTCATTATATTACAAAGTTGTTACTTTGTCAAATTTCAGAAAAAGACGCCTGAAGCAATCTGGCTTCAAGCGTCATCATAAAACTGCTATTTGGAGGAGTATAAAAATTCTTTTACCCGATCCGGGGTGTCATCCTGTGTTATAAAATAAATGGTATCATTTTCCGAAAGAGCAACGTATGGCCCGGGGGATTTTATGACAGTATCATTTCTGCTGACTGCGATCACAGTGGCCCCGGTACGCTGCCAGAATTGGATTTCCGTTACGGTCTTATTTAAATGAGCGCATTCGCTGGTAATCCGTATCTCAAAGGGCATAAACGGGTTCATTGACCGGAAATGGACCGAAGCCTCGATCAGATCCTTCAGGCAGTCATTTAAATATTCCATTTCCTGTTTTTGACGGCTGACGCTTTTTAAAAGATTCTCCTTGATGGTATCAATGGTCTGCCGTTTGCCGTTTTGCCTAATGTAATCCGCCGCTTTTTTCTGGGATTTAATGATGATCCCATTGCCCTTTTCCGAGGATACGATCCCCAGATCGCTGAGTATACAGATCGCCCGCCGGGCAGTCTCCGGAGATACGCTGTACTGGCTGGCAAGAGAGGAACGGGCGTAAATTTTCTCACCTTCCTCATATTCCCCATTGGCGATCCGGGCTGCCACCTCTGCCGCAATTTGCTGATAACGGGGAATCGCGGTTTTATGCTTTGACTCTATGTCCATGTAAATCACGTTTCCTTTGCCTGATTATAGTATAAAACAACATCAGTATAGCCTAAAACCCGGCACAGTGCAAGATGAGGACCTTAAAAACTCCTGTGCCAGAATCTGGGAAACGGAAATTATATGGGAGTAAAAGTTGACC
The DNA here is from genome assembly GCF_054772055.1 of Lacrimispora brassicae. Taxonomy (NCBI): domain Bacteria; kingdom Bacillati; phylum Bacillota; class Clostridia; order Lachnospirales; family Lachnospiraceae; genus Lacrimispora; species Lacrimispora brassicae. The sequence goes on from NZ_BRYH01000064.1 coordinate 82,675, forward strand.
GCCTGCAGTTTTTATCACCTTTTCAAAAGCCCCAGCCACACACTGCCGCCTTCCCTGACTTCGGCATCTTTAAGCTCAAAGCCAACAGGCCGGTCAACAGCCCTGATAGCAGTAATATGGATCTTTGACGAATGCAATGTTGTAAAACCTCTCCTGCCCTTCCGCCTTCCGGCGTATCCATATAGGAGCCCATGATCTTGCCGTCCATGGAAGTCATCATGTGACAAAAAAATATAAGGTCTGTTCATTTTATTTCTCCCGCTGTCCCTGATCCACCACGGCATCATAATCTCCGGTGTAGGGTATGACGGTTTGTATTTCGGCTATGTCACAGTCCAGTGCTTCCCTGATGTGTTCGGCAATGTTTCGAGTGTTGCCTCCGTAAGAATAATAAAGAATTAACGTTTTCATAATCTTTCCCTTTCCTAAATGATTGACATGCCAGCAGCTAAGTCCCACGTTTAAGACTTTCCACCGGTTCTGTTCCTGCATTTTCTCGTATTGACAAAAAGAACAGGAGGTGATAGCTTTATCTTACAACTTACAGCAAACTGTAAGTCAACAGATATTTTAAATTTTTTTATAAAATGCAAAGATAAAAACACAGTTCCGGTCGGTAGTCCGGACGCAGCGCAAGCTGTCAGTAACCTGCCTCCTTGGTTGTCCGTTCTTTGCAAGGCACATAAAAGGAGGGTATTACTATGAGAAAGACTTGTTCCAGGCTGACGGTATTATTTGAGAACCCCTTTTGGGTTGGCATCTGTGAGCGTGAATACGAAAGCAGATACGAGGTCTGCAAAATCACCTTTGGAGCAGAACCCAAGGACTATGACGTCTACGATTTCATACTCAAAAACTACCATAAGCTCCGGTTTAGTCCATCTCTGGAAACAGCAGCAATGACTGAAAAGCGCATAAATCCCAAGAGAATGCGGAGAGAAATTAACAAACACCTGCAAAATACCGGGATCGGAACAAAGGCCCAGCAGGCTTTGAAGCTTCAGCAGGAGCAGGTAAAATCGGAACGCAGATCCCATTCCAGAATGCAGAGTGAAGCGGAGAAAGAGCGCCAGTTTGAACTGCGGAAGGAAAAACGCAAGGAAAAGCACAGGGGGCATTGACCTCCCTGTGCTTTTCTGCTTCCTCCCTTGCCGGACGCTGCCATTGTAAATATTGGGGTCAATGATTTGACCATATTGTTTTCCGTCACCTTTTTAGTCATGCATTGGGCAGTAACAGGATACACCTTGGCTTTAAGTATCGCCGTTCCGTTTTCAGTTTCCTTGGGCTGGCCGCTGCTACGAAATCCGGTCTGCAAAAAAACATGCATACATATTTTTTATGCTTTATGCAGAAACTTTTTATACTACCAAAAATATTGCATGAAGACCTGAGGATGAATACATGAAGCTGCACAGAAAGAAAATCATTGCACCTCTTGTAATAACCATACTCCTTGTTATCTATTACATGGGTTTTTCAGCCGCATGTATTTTAATCAAGGGACTGCCTCTTGCAGTTAGGCTGCCTGGCACCATAATCCCCTTATTATTAGCAGGAGGATGCATCTATGTACTTGTGGAACGAATCAGGGAAATAAGGAGCGGTGAAGAAGATGATCTTAGTAACTACTGATTACATTACGGGAAAAGAACTGGAAATGCTGGGAATGGTAAAAGGCAGTACGATCCAGTCGAAAAATATCGGCAAGGACATTACCCAGGGGTTAAAGTCCCTGGTAGGCGGGGAACTGAAATCCTATGCAGATATGATGAACGAAGCCAGAGCCCTTGCAACAAAACGCATGACAGAGGAAGCCGGAGCCTTACACGCTGACGGGATCGTGGCCATCCGCTATGCCTCCTCCTCTGTGATGCAGGGAGCCGCGGAAGTCATTGCTTACGGGACTGCGGTAAAGTTCCGATGAACATCCGGCCTTACTTTAATAATTGATACTGCAGTCCGCAATCCGTACTGTACCATATCAGCATTCCATGCCCTCTTCTTGGAATGCGCACATTTAAATTCCATTCAGGATATTGCTTGATTATCTGGATACGGTCGCCTGAAGCCAGAGCAACAAAGGAAATGTAATGCTCTTTATCCATGGGATGCTCACTGGTGATATACCAGTCATCTTCTATCGCCTGAACAGACAGCCGTTCGCTCTCTTCCGCTTTTTTCAAAGCCTGGGCCTCCAGCTTCTTGCCGCAGCATGAGACTTCCGCCTCTCCTGTGCAGAGAGTTATATTCTGGCATATGGGACAGACAAAATATTTCGTATTTTTCATATTACCTCCTACAAAATTGTTAGGCGTCATATCGCCGGACAATAAATTCATGATATCAATTCCCAGAAGCTGGGAAAGCTCCGGAATAAGGGAAATATCAGGCATACCCAGACCCCGTTCCCATTTGGAAACGGTTTTATCGCTAAGATTCATTTTATCCGCAAGCTGCTTCTGTGTCATACGGTGTTCCAGACGCAGGGCGCGGATTATGCTTCCTACTTTACTGTTTTGCATGTTTTACCTCCATATCCGGAATTAAAAATCCAGTTCCTTTGTTCCGTTTTTCATTTATTATTTATTACTTCTTCTGCTGCTTTACCAGCCATAATTCCAACAGCGTATTTACATCGTCAAAAAATTCACGTTCTGTCTGTGTTTCCTTTTTTTATTTCTTCAATTACTTCAAAAGAAAATTGGGCTTCCCGGATTCCGCCGCAGATACTCCTGTACAGCCTTCTCCCTACACAGTATTGTAATTGTTCGTCATAAACTTTTCAATCTACGCTCCGTAGAGTTCCCCCTATGACGATATCCTTTCCGGAAAAAACCATGCCTCTGGGGTGACGGCTTTCATCCCTGGACTAATATTTCTTCATCACATAATTTGTCAAAAGGATGCCTTTCCGATCAACCTGCTGTTCCTTTAAAACCTGGTACCCTCGGGCTTCAAAAAATGGCTTCCCAGTTATGGAAGCATGTGTTGTAATAGGACCGGCGGGAAATCTGGCCTCCAGTCTGTCGCAAAGGGCCGTTGCAATTCCCTGTCCCTGATAGTCCTTGTGGACATAGAGGCGGTCAAGATAACCCGTATGGTCAATATCCCCGAATCCGGTGATCATACCGTTCTTCTCAGCCACAAGGGTATAATGCTCCAAAAAGGAGCGGTTCCAGGCCTCTGTATCCATGTCTTCTGCCGCCCATGCATTGAGCTGCTCCTTTGTATAGTCTACGCTGCATACTCCATGGACCGAAGCAAAAAAAAGCGCTGCCATTTCCTTAATATCCTCTGAATTATATTTTCTGATTATCATTTTCTCCCCCACTTATTCGTTGGTTTATGATGGTCTGCCCGGACGGCACCGAAAATCTATTGCGGATGTTTATGAGTATTTTACCACAAATGATTTCCGCCTGCCACCGGTTCAGCAAACCTGGCCATTTTCCAGGGAAAAAGGAAACAAGACAGAAATTTTGAAAATAATTACGATGATAATGATTTTTTATAATAAAAAAAGTCCGTGCTTCTTCTCTGCCGAAAGAAAACACGAACTTTTTCAGGCGAATCACGGATGGTATCCCAAAAGACATACACTGTCTTTTGGGATATTCTCGTTTTTTACCTGGTACTAACTGAAATACTGTCCGAATTGCTGTACGATCCCCCGTGTCATGACATCAGCCATTTCCTGAGCTTCCCTCTCAATGTCCGCAAATACGGTGACGCCATTCTCAAAATTCTGCGTCAGGATGTCATTTGCCTCTGCCTTTGTCATTGCCAGGTGGTCATAGAGCATCTCCTGCCAGTCATCCATCGACCAGTTGGGATTGATATTTGCAAGGAACGCTGCGATCTGATCTGCGTTTTCGTACCAGCGTTTTTCCGCATCTGAGGCAGCATCTACATTGCCTTCCTTCATCGCCATAACAAGCTCATTGGCGGTAGTAAGATGGGTTGTCAGCAGCTCCGCAAAGTTTGCAGCATTATCCGGCCCATAGAACGTAACCAATACTTCCTCGAAATCCTCAGGATTCTGCAGAAGACGATTTGTTACAACGTTCACATCCGGAAGGTCAAAAGCTACGCTTTCAATAACCATTCTCGTCCAGTATACATGCTGTAGCCATAAAAGCCGCAGATAGTTATTTAAATTTTGTTCCGCCTCAGTGATACACATGGGGACGGGCGGCTGAGGTTGAGGCTGTGGCTGTGGCTGTGGTTGGGGCTGAGGCTGCGGTTGAGGCTGCGGTTGGGGCTGAGGCTGAGGCTGTGGTTGGGGACGGGGGCTCGGGCAAACGGTTGGCAGCCTCTGTCCATATGGAATACAAATCACTTGACCAATAAACAGATTTGTTGGATTAAGACCTGGATTTACAGCCATGATTGCTTCAACGGTGGTCTGGAAACGCTGTGCAATAAGCCAAAGGGTATCGTCAGCTTCAATAATATAGGAATGCAATCCTCCAGGGCAGGGTCTCTCATTACTACCGCCTCTCCGCTCTTCCTCATTGCGGGGCCGGTTACGTGGTCTTTCAGGCACATTTCGATTTGTTCCCCGTGGAATACAGATTACCTGGCCAACAAACAGATTATTGGGAGTTACACCCGGATTCGCCTCCATAATCGCCTCTACAGTAGTAAAATGGCGTTGTGAAATAAGCCAAAGCGTGTCTTCGGCCTGAATCGTGTAGGGATATGATCCATCGGGACAGCGGTTCATTCTGTTTCTGCGCCTCCGGTTCTCCTCAATTAAGCCTTGAGCCTGAGTCTGGGACTGGGTCTGAGGCTGGATTTGGGTCTGGGGCTGGGCCTGGGAAGGTATATTGCGGTTTCCGCCTGACTGGGGAATACAGATCACTTGACCAATAAACAGACGATTGGCGTTTATGCCTGGATTCGCCTCCATAATTTCATCAACAGCAATGGAATGACGTTGTGAAATAAGCCATAAAGTATCACCGGCTTGAATTGTATAGGACTGCATCCCTCCTGAGCAATTGTTCATACCGTTGCTAAGATCCAGTTCTCCCTGAACTGGGGGCTGCATCATAGGTTGTGTCCGGGGCTGCGTCATTGGCTGCGCTATGGGTTGTGTCTGAGGCTGCGTTGTGGGCTGCGTCATCGGCTGCGTCTGGGGCTGCGTTGTGGGCTGTGTCCGGGGCTGAGTCATGGGTTGTGTCTGGGGCTGTGTCATGGGCTGCGTCTGAGGTTGTGCCTGGGGTTGCGTTTGAGGCTGTGTCATGGGTTGCGTCATCGGCTGCGTCTGGGGCTGTGTCATCGGCTGCGTTTGAGGCTGAGTCATTGGCTGCGT
>NZ_BRYH01000065.1:0-64519 GCF_054772055.1 Lacrimispora brassicae
TTTCAACCAAGCATCCTCAATTTGTTCCTATAGCGCTATCGTGGTTTTTGCTTAATGATAATTTTTAAAGATTAGTCTTGACTAAAACGGACATATGTATTATAATTAGAATAATTCTAAAAAGGAGTGATGATATGACTACCTATTCAACACTAATTCTTAATATTATTAATTCATCAGATGATCACCTTACTGCTGAACAGATTTATCTAAAATTGAAGGAGACTTCCTCAAAAATAGTATTAGCAACTGTATACAATAATTTAAACACACTCTATGAGAATAATCTCATTCGAAAGGTTGTAATAGAAGGAAGTCCAGATAGATATGACAAAAACATCATAAGGCATGATCATCTGGTCTGTAAACAATGTGGACGATTATCTGATATTGTACTTAAGGATCTGACAGTAAATTTGGAAGAAGAAATTGGAGAAGAAATTTTTTCTTATGATTTAAAGGTTAGTTACATCTGCCCTTCTTGCAGACAGGGAACAGTGAGCAAATAAGCATAACTCTAAGGAGTATGTGCTTAAAATATAAAAGGAGGTATTATATATGAAATCCATAACTAAATTAAACATTCAGTACTCCCATCGTTTTCTCAATTACGAGGGAGAAGCCCAGTATCTTCATGGTCATACAGGATTACTTACCATTGAGGTTGATGGTGATGTTGACGGCAGAACAGGCTTTGTGTATCCCTGCAATAGTATCAAACGTATTGCCTGGGATTACTTGAAAAACTTTGATCATGCATTGATCCTGCAGAAGGAAGATCCTATCTTACCGGAAATCCTAAAAGTTTATGAAGCACAGGGAATCCGTGATGGTTCAGAAACAAATACCATGATTGGCGAACCATTTGATACTGCCTTGGCAAAGGCTTATCCGGAGTGTCGTCTGGTGGTAGTTGAAAAAGTTGCGACCTGCGAGAATCTCATTGAGGTTTTCTACAGTCTGCTAAAGGACAAATTGAACATAAAGAAAATGACATTTGCTTCAGGCGACAATTGTGCTTCTGCGGAATTTTAAATATCTTTTGACCAATTAAAGAAACAGGAGCCACAGCTCCAATAGATTCTTCGTCTATTGGAGTTATGGCTCCTTCTTCATGAACTTAAGTCTTGAAGAATTTAATATTCAACATTTGTAAATGGCAGAGATATGTTCAGCTATATTTTCAATGTTTATTTCTAATCAGAAATAGCCTGTTCATACCTTTCTGCCAAGGATATTAGAATCCTAAATAAGCAATAATCTCACCAAATTTTGATAACTGTATCTTCCAATATTCTGTAGTGGCCTGACGAAGATAAATCAGGTTGTTAAAAGAACTAGTCCGGTATACGTCTTAAGCGGAATAAGATCAAACCACCCAATAATACTGTAATTCCTATCACCACTATGTTAAAGATAACTTTATAATCCCGTTCTGCCGATTTTTCATTTTCTTTGTCGTAATTAATTGCGCTAATTGTGACTTTGTCAATTGTACCTTTTAATATTTCATCCTTGTACTTTGTGATATCATATACTGGAGATGTCTTTGTAGCATCTGCGCCAAAATCAAGCGTATAGCTTTCATTCCCATTCCCCTCAAAAACCACCTCGTCAGCGTAATAGCGTACAGTTATGCCCGTGATATTAATAGGTTTATCATCGTTGTTGGTAATTGTAATGACGTAAGTGTCTTCCTGTGAAATCTGCCAATTAAGTGGCAGTGTTGTATCTGTGTATGATGTCTCATTCAATGATAAGTTGTATATCTCTTTACCCGATGTAAGCGGTGCCTTTGCCGTTCGCTTGAACATACTGTCTGTTTCGATTGTTACATCACACAATCGCAAATTCTTTAATCCTTCAATTTTTATAAATGTCGTTTTATCCTTTTCCTCTATACTAAATGTGGGAGTAAGACTTTCAATAAAATAGTTTTTCTCACTTATTGCAATGCTGTAAACTAAATCCACAGCTTCAAACGAGATTTTTTCCAGATTGTTTGCCAGTTGAAATCGGTAGTGGGTGTATTTTTGAGGTTTATTAAACTCAATGCTAAGCTTTGATTTATCATCAATATTATACAATTTGTCATTCTGTATAAATTCCCAATGCAAGTTGTCGTAGCTGCCATAAACGTCTACAATCTTTGCAAAGTTAGTGTTATTGGTTGAAACTTCAACAGATGTTGCAACGGTGTCGCTTTCCCGTTGGGTGGTGAGCTCATAATCGAAGTAGAAACTGTTATCCTTTGTATATGAATTTATTAACTCCATTGGATAGGTTTCCCTGCCCTCATACACCTTTTGAAAGCCGGTATTAATAAAATACGGCACAGTTTCCCCTTTACTGTCTTCTATTAAAATGTCAGACAAATCGCTGTTTGAGTTGTTGTAAATTTCAGGTGTAAGTCTTATAGCCTTATATTTGTTCTCGCCGCTGATTTGAACCGCCCCTGTGTGAGCAAATGCTGTTGTGCTGAAAAAACACAGCAAACATATTGTGCTAATTATTCTCTTCAGCATCAACCGGCACCTCCTCTTTCAGTTCCAAACGCTTGCTGAAATATTGATATACAAACGATATTGCGACTAACGTCACTCCAAGCACGAAATATGACACGATTTTGTATGCTTGGGTTAGGCTGGACAAGTCTAGTAAGAATAATTTAATTACCGCTAAAATAGCCAAACCGAGGCCAAATCTCCGTATAAACGAATACCGTCTCATAAATCCGTAAACAATCCATGCAAGCGCTGTCAGGACATAGATTATACTAATCCCGGCACTTGAAAAGGACAGGTTGTATTGTGTAATTAAATTTTGGGTTAAGATTAATACAAAGTATCCGGAAATAATCAATGGGTACCACTCAATGCTCAGTTTTCGCCCTGTTACTATGAGCTTCATCAAATCACGCACCGCGAGCACAGAGATCAGCCCCACAACTACGAGAATCAGCGTTCCAACAAGCATTATACCAAGCGATGCAGATGACCAACGGTTGATTGGACTGTCCACGGCATTAATCGTAAGCAACCCAAGGATGCCTATTATATATAGAATTATTGATATTATTTTAATACCTAAGTCAAACAAAATCTTTATTCGCGGCAAGGCGTAAGCAATCAAAAATGTGATGACAATTGCGGCTGCGGCAATTAAGTAATCAATGCTGTATGCCCCACCCTCCCTATAAATAAGCATAGTTCTCAATTTTCCAATGATGTATAGCGTATAAAACCAAATATTTATAAGAGCGAAGTACTTGTAGATTTTTATAAATCCACCTGCCATCATCCTTTTGTACATGTATGTGCCCAAAATAATCAAGCTGCCAAGTGTCATTGCAAGATATTTATATGCAAACAGATAATCGATTACCCATAAGCAGTCAATCAGCAAAAATGCCGACAAACACAATCCGCTTATAATAAGACCAGTACGCTTGAAGATTTTCTCGTTGTTTAAAACTCCATAAGTTGTGAGCGCAACACCCTCTGCAAGCCACCCGAGGGATAGCCAAGCCCGCCCAAATTGAAGCGGTATAATAAGCACTACAAATGCAAGTCCCGTCAAATAAAACATCGCTTTTGTATTGCGTTCTTCATCTGTGAATTTATTCTCAATAAGTTTGCCGAGGAACAAATAAATCAAGGCAAAGGCGATAGCAAGCGCACCGTTGAAATCTTCTAACTCGAACATATAAAACACACCGTACATAATCAAGCTGCTGAAAAATGTGTTTATTGCAAGCAGCACAACATCAGATTTTCTAAACTTCGCTTTTGTGCGGTATGTGCTGACGATTGGTATAAGTGTGTAAATTAGGAAAGCAAACAGAACATATAAAATTACTATGGTTTTTTCTATGATGGTGGGGTTATATCCAAAATTGCAACAAATGTATACAGTGCCAAAAATGTTTAAAATCAGTCCTATGTAGGATGGCACATGCCATTTCCTGCTAAAGGATACCATAAGGGCAAGTAAATTCAGAGCTACAAAATATATCATAGCACCGTAAATAATTGCAACAACCGAGCCGATAGAGAACATTGGCAGATATCCGCCGATAAGCGCAAAAGACATAATTATTTGTGAATTGTAGCGGTTTGACAGGACAAACGCTACTGCTGTGATCAATATACATACTGCAATTGCAGGGTACATATCAAGAATTTTTAACCCAAAATAGCTTGTCGTCAACGCAACATACAAAACACCAACGCCTCCGGCCGTGATGCCGAGGGAGAAAATATTTGGCTTATTTTTGTTCATTAATTCGCCGGCGATCAGCATTGCCGCGCCAAATAAGAACATCATAATACCTTTTAACATAAGGGGTAATTGGACGTATGTGTACCGCGCTGCAGTGATAACGCCTATGATTATAAGGAATATTCCAATGGCGTTAAGTAAATTCAGCCCTACAAACCTTTCAAAATTATTCTTCTTTGCAACGGAACGCACTTGTTCATCTGTAACTTGTTCCCTCTTAAGTGCTTCAAGCTCCTCCTTCTCAGCGTCAGAGAATGCCCCGTGTATATGAGCGGCGTTTGCCCGCGCAATTGTCACCTTTTCGTTAAGCAGTGCAGTTAATTCCCCAAGTCTTGCATAAATTTCATCCTTTGTATGTATGTTATACCGCCGCAAAGTCGCTGTAATATCGTCTATTCTTGACTTAACACCGTTTTCAAGAACTGTGAGCCTGTTTTGTTCTCCCTCAATGTTTGACTTAAAGTATATATCAAGTTTTTGCGCGGTGGCGTTCACAATTTTAATTTTTTCATTGTAAATTTGCTCGTATAACGCATTTTTAAGTCCCGCATTCTCATCCGCAAGTGCTGATATGTTACTCCTTGCTTTTTCATAATCTGTTCGCAGCTTTTCCAGCTCTGCCTTTAATTCGGCATTTTCTCGTGCTGTATCACTATTCTCAATTGCATGATATTCAGCTTCAAGCTGCATCAAAGCTTCTTTTTGTCTGCTTATTATATCCTTCAAATTTCCGGTTGTCCCCATATTCCACCCCCTCAAATTATTTGTTTAATTAATATATATGGTGAGTATAATATAAATAACGCTGAAAGATTCGCTAACCGTAGTATAACACTGTCCGATTGAAAAATCCATCCAGACTTTTCTTTCTGATAAGGGTAATCCCTTGTTATATCCCTCTTCTTACAAATGGCTACACAAAAACTTCAGAATCAATCCTAATTTCATGCTTTCCTGATTTACTAAATCTGTCCACAGAATCTGTATCAATGTACACAGAAGCTATTATTTTATCACCTTTTACTTTTGCCTCAACCTTTACTGCTGAACGTAAAAAATTATATTGTCTTTTACCGCCATCTACATTATAATAAAAGAGCCTAAAATCCGGCAATTCTCATTTTCCAACACTCATTCATTAATTCCCCAATTCTATTCTTGTTGTAACTCTGCCTCAAGCAGTTTACATAAACAAATCTAAGGAGGTATACATATGGTATACGAAACATTTCTGGAAACTGTCAAATTTTCCCTGAAAGAACGGTTGGGACCGGAATTCACCCTGGTGCTCCAGCCCATCACAAAGAACAACGGGCTTATTCTCCATGGACTTTGCATTGGAAAAGCGGATGAGCGGGCTGCCCCCACCATCTATTTAAACCATTTCTATGAATCATACCAAAATGGCAGGCCTTTTCATGCCATCCTTGATGACATCGTGGCCCTTTACCAAAACAGCCCCCTGCCAGGTGACCTTCCCATTGAAGAATTCTTATCACCGGATCAGATCATGGAAAAAATCATCTTCCGCCTTATTAACGAACCGGCCAACCGGGAACTTCTAAAGGAAGTCCCTCACATCTCTTATCCGGAACTGGATCTTTCCATTATATTCTACCTGTCATTACAAAACGGCGAAGACAGTTTTCTTACCGCTCTCATCTACAACCGCCATCAAAAGGTATGGAACCGTTCCACGGAAGAAATATACCTGGCGGCCAAATCAAATACTCCGCGCCTTTTCCCTGCCCGGATCCGTTCTCTTCCCGAAGCCATAAAAGATATTGCAAAAAGTTCCTCTGAAAATGGAATAAACGAAGATGCCTTGGAAGAATTTTTTGATACTGCCCCTCTGTCTCCCTCCATGTACGTACTGTCCAACTCCTCCGGGATCAACGGGGCCGGGTGCCTGCTTTATGAGGACATATTAAAAGACTTCGCATCATGCAGCGGCAGCGATTTGATCATACTGCCCTCCAGCATTCACGAAGCCCTTATCATTCCATACAGCAAAGATATTTCCCTTGACGAATTGGCGGAAACCGTTTTCTCCATTAACCAGGAAGAAGTCCCGGAAGAAGACCGTCTGTCCAATCACATCTATTTCTATTCTAAGAACAGCAATAAGCTGACCATTTCATTTACCTCTTCTGCCCCAATCGGAACAAAGAATCCATAATAAAAATTGCCATTGCTATGGCGCCAGAAATCTGAAGCGTCTCCACCAGATAATGGCTGGAAAGCTCCGGGTTATTGCTGATGACATAGGACACGCTCCTATAAATGGATGTTCCCGGAACCGACGGCAGGATGCCTGCCACCAGAAACACAGTAACCGGTGATTTAAAAATCCGTGCAAAAATATGGCTAGACAAAGCCACCAGCAGACTGGATAAAAAGGCCGCGGCTATGACAGACCCAGCCGCGGCTTCTACCAAAAGGTAGACAAGCCAGCCGGCCGCGCCGATTCCTCCCGCCAGAGCCACGTACTTCTTTGGAAGCTCCAGGATCAGAGAAAAACTGATCACAGCCAGAAATGCCCCAATCGTCTGTACTACCATGAAAGCCCGCCTCCTGCCAACCACTGAAATAAGCCCATGCCGGCTCCCACCCCTGCGGCAACTGCAAGAGCAATCACTACTGCTTCCATGATCCTGGCAGTTCCTGAGGCATAATCTCCGTTTAAAGTATCCCGGATGGCCGTTGTAAATATGACACCGGGAAGCAGGGGCATGATTGCACCAATGATGATGATATCACTTTTGATTCCCGGCATAAACCACCGTTCCATAAAAAGGGTGGAAACGGCAATTAAAAATGCACAGACTCCGTTGATGCAGAAATCATTCAGCCTGATCCTTACGGAAATCTCCATTGCCACTGCTAAGAAAATTCCGGTCACAGCCGCCGCCAGACAGTCTCTCCATCTTCCGCCTAAAAGCAGAGTAAAGAATACCGCCACGCCCATGACACCAATATCCTTCAGTCTTTTTCCGTACTGAACTGCATTCCGTATCTCCTTCAGCCTTCCATAAGCCTCCTCCACCGTCATACGGTCCTCGCATAAGCTTCTGGAAACATCATTGACCAGATACACCCTGTTTAAGTTGGTAGCTCTGCCTGTAACCCTTCTGGCTACGGTTATGGCCTCAATGGAGGGATCATTAAGGGACGCAAAAATCCCTGTGGAAAAAACAATGGCTTCCGCAGTGTCCCTGCCCGCCTTTCGTAAAATGTGGTCAATGGTATTTTCCACCCGGTAAATCTCCGCACCGCTCACCAGCATGATCTCACCTGCCAGAACCGCAGTCTCCACAAGCAGCTTATCATTCATAGGCTTATTCCTCTAAAATATGAAGTTTAAAAAATCAGGCTTCCAATCTGAAATACAAGTACAGAAGCCACCCAGGCCACTGCAAGTTGAAAAAACACCATGCCAACCGTCCATCTTAATGAACCCGTTTCCCTTTTAATCGTTGCCACAGCAGCAATACAAGGGGAATACAGGAGGCAGAAAATCATCAGGGCATAAGCATTCACGCCTCCAAAGCCAAAGCTTCCAAGAATTTTGGACAGCTCTCCCATTCCCGCCGCGGAATTAATATTGTTGATTCCAAACAGGACTGAAAAGCTGGAAACCACCACTTCTTTTGCAGAAAGCCCGGAAATCAGAGCCACTGCGATCCTCCAGTCCCCAAGACCGGCAGGACGGAGCACGGGAATCAATACTCGTCCGATGGCAGCAGCAAAGCTTTGTGAGACATCCGTGACAAATCCCGAAGACCCGCTGTTTAAGACAAACCAAAGGACAATGGTTGCAAGAAAAATGGTGGTTCCTGCCTTGCCTAAATAATCCTTTACTTTGTCCCATACATAAATAGCTACCGTCCTCCCGTTTGGCGTCTTATATTCGGGAAGCTCAATAAGAAGGGTATCCTCTTCCTCCGCCTTTGCCATAAGGTGAGTCACATAAGCGATGGTGATCGCCACCATCAAGCCGATGAGATACAGGGAGTAAGCCACCATCAAGGCATGTTCCGGGAAAAACATCTGAGAAAACAGCACGTAAATAGGGAGTCTGGCAGAGCAGGACATAAAGGGCGTAATTAAAATGGTCCTTTTCCTGTCCTTTTCACTGGGAAGGGCCCTGGCAGCCATAATCGCAGGAACGGTACAGCCAAATCCCAGAAGCATGGGAAGGAAGGCCTTTCCGGAAAGTCCCACCCGGCCCATGATCTCATTCATGACATAAGCGACCCTTGCCATATATCCGCTGTCTTCCAGAAACGCCAGAGCAAGAAACAGGATAAAGATATTGGGCAGAAACGTGAGGATTCCCCCCACTCCGGCTATTATTCCGTCCACCACCAGAGAAGTGATCCAGGCAGAAGCGTGGATGCCTTCCATAAACTGCTGCATGTAGACGGAAATCAGTCCCAAAGCAATTTCAAAATACCCCTTTAGAAAATCGCCCACAGTAAAAGTCAAAAAGAACACCAATGCCATGATGCCTAAGAAAAAGGGCACTCCTAAAAAAGGATGGGTCAGATATTCATCAATTTTGTCCGTAAATGCTGCTTTCTGTTCCTTGTTCACCAGGCATTCCCGGATGATTCCTTCTATATAGTCATATTTCTGGTTGATGATTTCCCTCTCATAGTTATGGTCAACAATGTTGCTCATATCTAAGGGATATTCATCCCAGACCTCCTCATCATATTCCAAAAACTTGATAGCATGCCACCTTAAATTATCCATGTTCCCGTAATGGGCTTTTAGTATGGTCTCTATCTTGGAAATTTTATTCTCAATTTTAGGCGTATAATTTACGACCACGCCTTGAGGACCTTCTTCATAATGGTGAACCACCGCATGAAGCAGCACATCAAGCCCGGTCCGTTTTCTTGCGGAAACCGGAACCACTGGAATGGATCCCAGCATCTCAGGAAGGCGGTGTAAATCAATCTCCATTCCCCTGTCCTCAACAATGTCCATCATATTAAGAGCCAGGATGACAGGCTTTTTAAGTTCCAGAAGCTGAAGGGTCAAATACAGATTCCGTTCCAGGGATGAGGCGTCCACCACATTGATGATCACATCCACTTCCCCGCTTTCCAGGCATTTCCTTGTTACTTTTTCTTCCAGAGTATAGCAGGCCAGACTGTAAATTCCGGGTGTATCAATGACCCGGATAGGACGGCCCTTGTAGCTGGTCTCACCTTCCACTCTCTCCACAGTAACGCCGGGCCAGTTGGCCACTTTAAGCTTTGCACCTGTAAACGCATTGAATAAAGTCGTTTTTCCGCAGTTGGGATTTCCCACAAAGCCCACACGAATTATTCTGTTTTCTTCACTCATGTTCCACAGCCTCCCTGATTTCGATTCCTTCCGATATCCTTCTTCCAAGGGCAAGGCGGGTGCCTCTGACCTTGATGATCACAGTACCGCTTCCCTTTTTATTCATCAGGATAACAGGAGTCAGCTCATTAACTCCAAGAGCTTCCAGGCGCCTGGTGATGGTATCTTTAACCATCACGCTGTAAACGATGTAGGTTTTTCCGATTTCTCCTTCATGCAGCTTCATAATATTCTCCTCCAGATGCAGCCGCTTCCACCGGCGGCGTTCCAAGGCTCCTGCCTTAAATGCATCCATTGAGATTTTACTCTTATTGAGAATCATTGTCAATACCAATTATCCCTTACGGGAAACATTCTCATTAGTCCGGTCATGCCATAAAAAACCGGCAGGTCTTACGTATTTTTTGATTCCTCAATCGTCCATATCCTGAAGCATTTTCTTAATCTGAACCATCCGGTCACGTAGCTTGGCAGCCTCCTCGAAATTCAGCTCCGCTGCTGCCTGGTGCATCTTCTTTGTAAGCTCTTTTGCAAGCTTCCCCAATTCCTTTGCATCCATTGATTCCGGATCCTTCTTAAAGTCCTTCTCCCCCTCAATGGCTGCCTTTGAGATGGCAATCAGGTCGCGGACCGACTTTTTGATGGTGGTTGGTGTGATTCCATGCTCTTCATTATAGCGCTGCTGGATCTCCCTTCTCCGGTTGGTCTCTTCAATGGCCACATTCATGGACTTCGTCACACGGTCGGCATACATGATCACATGGCCCTCGGAGTTTCTGGCAGCCCTTCCTACGGTCTGGATCAGAGAGGTCTCTGAGCGGAGAAAGCCTTCCTTATCCGCATCCAAAATAGCCACCAGGGTGATCTCCGGGATATCAAGACCCTCCCGCAGCAGGTTGATCCCCACTAGCACATCAAATACATCAAGACGCATGTCCCGGATGATTTCGGAACGCTCCAGAGTATCGATATCAGAGTGAAGGTACTTTATCCGGATCCCCACCTCTCTCATATAATCGGTCAGATCCTCCGCCATCCGCTTGGTCAGGGTGGTAATCAGCACCTTGTTTTTCTTCTCCACTTCCTTATTTACCTCGGAAACCAGGTCGTCGATCTGCCCCTCCACCGGCCTTACATCGATTTCAGGGTCAAGAAGCCCGGTAGGCCGGATGATCTGCTCCACTCTTAACAGCTCATGCTCCGCCTCATAAACGGAAGGGGTGGCGGAAACAAACATCATCTGATTAATCTTGGACTCAAATTCCTCAAAATTCAAGGGACGGTTATCAAGGGCAGAGGGAAGGCGGAAGCCAAAATTCACAAGGGTGGTCTTTCTGGAACGGTCTCCTGCAAACATCCCCCGCACCTGAGGCAGGGTGATGTGGGACTCATCCACAATGATCAGGAAGTCATCGTCGAAATAATCGATCAGGGTATAAGGCGGCTCTCCTGCCTGGCTGCCGGTCAAATGCCTGGAATAGTTCTCAATTCCGGAACAAAAACCGGTTTCCTTCATCATTTCCACATCGAAATTCGTCCGCTCCGAAACCCTCTGGGCCTCCAACAGCTTGTCCTCGCTCTTAAAATATGCCACCTGCTCCTTTAATTCCTCCAGGATGGTCTGTGCGGCCAGCTCCATCTTATCCCTGGATACGACGTAATGGGAGGCCGGGAATATGGCCACATGCCCTAACTCCGCCCGTATCTCCCCGGTAAGGGTATCGATCTCCGTGACACGCTCCACTTCATCTCCGAAAAATTCGATCCGGTAAGCCTCACTTCCTGAATAAGCAGGGAATACCTCCACCACATCTCCTCTTACCCGGAAGGTTCCCCGCCTGAAATCCATATCATTCCGGTCATACTGGATATCAATCAGCTTATGGACCACCTCATCCCGGTCCTTTATCATGCCGGGCCTTAAGGAAATAACCATTTCCTTATAATCGATAGGGCTTCCCAAGCCGTAAATACAGGAAACCGATGCCACGATGATCACATCCTTCCGCTCCGAAAGAGCTGCCGTGGCCGAATGCCGGAGCTTGTCAATCTCATCGTTAATGGCCGAATCCTTTTCAATATACGTGTCCGTGGAGGGCACGTAAGCCTCAGGCTGGTAATAATCATAATAGGAAACAAAATACTCCACCGCATTTTCCGGAAAGAACTCCTTGAACTCGCTGTAAAGCTGGGCAGCAAGCGTCTTATTATGGGCGATGATGAGAGTGGGTCTCTGCAGCTTATGGATCACATTTGCCATGGTAAAGGTCTTTCCAGAGCCTGTAACTCCCAGCAACGTCTGGAATTGATTGCCCTCCTGGAATCCCTTCACAAGCTGGTCAATGGCCTGGGGCTGGTCACCGGTAGGGGCATATTCTGAATGCAATATAAAGTCCATGATTATTTACCTCCAAATCCTTTTCCGCAGGCAGCAGTCAATTAGACATGCAAGCATATCCACTTGGCTCGTCACCTTTGCGGGAATTACAAAGTCAGTTACTGTCAATTATAGCATATGGCAATAAAAAAGTATAGCAAAACAGGGAACATCTGTTCTTCTCCTGTTCTTTTAGTATTGAAATTCTCCTTCTTTTAGTATATCATACATCTTATATTATCGAAAGTAAGGAGCACTTTCCATAATCGGATGGACGGGCTGAAAAGCAGCCCTTTTATCTTCACTTGCATTGCAAGTTCAGATAAGTTATATTATTATCGAAAGTAAGGAACACTTTCCATAATCAGATGGACGGGGCAAAGAACGCCCCTTTTATCCTCACTTGCGTTGCAGGTTCGGATAATCCATACTATGAAACAGCAGGAGGATTTTTATGTACAGCTTTAATAATGACTACAGCGAAGGCGCACATCCAAGAATTTTAGAAGCCATAATCAATGCCAACTTAATTCAGAAGACTGGATACGGGCAGGATGACCATTGCACCAATGCCTGCACCCTAATCAGAAAGGAAATCGGCCGGGAGGATGCAGACGTCCATTTCATAGTGGGCGGCACCCAGACCAATCTGATCACCATCGGCACTGCCCTGCGCCCCTGGCAGGCAGTCATCTCCACGGACAAGGGTCATATAAACGTCCATGAGACGGGAGCCATTGAAGCCACCGGGCATAAGGTCCTGGCCATGCCATGCGGGGATGGAAAGCTGACTCCTGCCCACATCCAGAAAGCTCTGGACCTACATACCGATGAACACATGGTACAGCCGAAAATGGTCTATATTTCCAACTCCACGGAGATCGGCACCCAATATACCAAAAAGGAGCTGGAAGCCCTTCACCACATCTGCCGCCAGAAAGGGCTGTACCTGTTTCTGGATGGAGCCCGCCTTGGGTCTGCGCTTACAAGCTCTGTGAATGATTTAACATTAGAAGATATTGCAAGGCTCACTGATGTATTTTATATCGGCGGAACAAAGGGAGGAGCCCTGTTTGGAGAAGCTCTTGTGATCTGCCACCAGGATTTAAAGCCGGACTTCCGGTTTATGGTAAAACAGCGGGGAGCCATGCTGGCAAAGGGCTGGCTGCTGGGCATCCAGTTTGAAGAACTGTTTTCCAACAATCTCTTCTATGATCTGGCCTCTCACGCAAACGAAATGTCTGCCATTCTGAGAAAAGGGATTGAAAAATGCGGATATTCCTTTTACTCCGGTTCCATGACAAACCAGCTTTTCCCCATATTTCCGGACCAGGTGATCTCAAAGCTGGAAAAGGACTTTCTTTTCTCTGTTCAGGAACGGATGGATGACAGCCATACCGCCATCCGCCTGGTCACCTCCTGGGCTACCAGCGAAGAAGCATGCCGCCGGTTTATCAGCCTTCTGGAAACATGCTGATGGAAAAAGTGCTCCAGGTAACCAAGCGTTTTAATTGCAGAAACCTTCTAAGTAAAAAGGCATTCTGAATGAAAAAGCCCTCCAGAGCCAGCAGTTAAATATACCGGCCCTGGAAGGCTTCTTCCTTTTTGCGATCTGATTTATATTCTGATTACAACCTAACGGTTTTCATTCAATGCTTTTATAGCTTCCCCAAGCTGGTTGTCTTCACTATGCTCTATTTTGATCTTGGTTTTTAATTCCTCTTTTAAATCAACTGCAACATCCGGTTCCAGGCCCTTTCCATGAAGGTCGAAACCGCTTGGCGTATAGTAATGGGCAACCGTCATCTTAATGGCAGTACCATGATCAAGAGGAAACAGCGTCTGGACGATTCCCTTTCCAAAGGTTTTTGTTCCCACCAGTTTGGCCCTGTCATAAGCCTTAAGCGCTCCGGAAAATACTTCAGAAGCACTGGCAGACTGGCCGTTGACTAAAACAGCGATGGGTACGTCTACTTTATGGCCGTCAGAAGCGTAATACTGCTCCCCTTCTCCATTCTTATCCGCCATATAAACAAGAAGTGTTTTATTCTTCTTGGTCTTTACCAGATTAGGATCTCCTTCAATCACCAGATCGTCGGGAAGAATGTAATCCAGCATGGAAACCACCGCATCCACAACTCCGCCTGGATTATTTCTCAAATCCACGATCATCTTTTCCATGCCCTGTTTTTCCAGATCATCAATGGCACTTTTAAACTGGCCCGCCGTAACCCCATCAAACTGGCTGACCGATATATATCCGATATGGTCTGCCAGCATCTCATGTTCTACAGTAGGAACCGTAATCTGGCGCCGCTCCATGGTCACATCAATGTAGGCCCCTGTATCCGGACGAAGGACTGTGACCGTTACCGGCGTTCCTTCCGCTCCCTTGATGTGGTCCTTTACCACCAGTTCTAAATCCATGCCTGTCACTTCTTCATCGCCCACCTTGTAGATCATGTCACCGGGCAGTATTCCAGCCTCAGCCCCAGGCGTTCCTTCAAAGACCTTTGTCACCGTAATGATTCCAGTGGCAGCACTCTGGCTGACCATGACTCCGATTCCGCAATATTCTCCGGCCGTATCCTCCATCAGCTTCTCATACTCGTCTGCTGTATAGTAAACCGTATAAGGGTCCTCTAATCCATACAGCATTCCCTTATAGATCCAGTCTTCCACGTTTTTCATATTCTCATCAAAGAGATAGTACTTATCAATCACGCTCTGGATCGTCTGGATTTTATTCACGATCCGGTTCATGTCCAGGTTGCCTTCCTGGTTCTCTGCCTGGGCGGATTCTGCTGCCTGACCTTTTCCGTCAATGGCTGCTCTGCCGATCAGAAAGATCCCCAAAGACATCCCCACAATAACAAGACCTGCCAATGTGGTCAGAAGCGCCCCGACTAGGGCGCCTTTCCAAAATTTATTCTTACTTTCCACTGTTATTCTCCTATCTAGCTCTTTATGGGCTTGCGTATTTCACCGGTTTTCCTGGCTGCCGTCTTTCCTGATCTCAAAATGAAGATACGGCACTGTGGAATATACGGTATAACCCACATTTGCAATTACCTGCCCCTGCCACACTTCCAGCCTCATACCGAAAGCCGGGAGCAGTGCATATAAACGGCAAAAACACCTCCTACACGAGGAATCATGAAATATGCCGGCAGAATAACTGTATGTAGGTGTGGATGCGATTCCCGGAAAAGGGAACTGGGAGGCGTCTGAATCGTTCCTGCCTGACAGAGGACAGAACCGTATACGATTAATATTCCCCATAGCAACCGTATTATACGTTTTTCCGGCCTGCTTCACCGCTTTCCGTGCTTTTCTTCTTTCTGCCATGTTTCCCGCCGCCATAGATTTATGCCGGCGTTCCGGGCAGAAATGATTTTTCAGCTCAGAAATGCTTTCTGATCAGCCCTGATGTGTTTTTCCCTAACTGGAAAGCTTAGAATTTTTCCTGTACCGGATATTGCTCCCCGGCATTTTTCTATCATATGCAGCAATGCTGCCGGTATATTCCCCTCAGTCAAAAACAGGATATTTTAAGTCTTGACAGACTTCTTCCCTTATACTTTCAAGTGCTTCCGGATTGTAAAGAAGCTTACAAAAAATCCGATTCCCACGCCAAGAGCCAGCGCCGTTCCCGCCATATAGGGGAATATGGCTTCCACCGGAAGGAACTGAAACAGCCCTGATAAGATACTGAACTTCGTGATCACATATTCAACCGTAGACCGGTACAGAAAATAAATGGCAATAAGAGGGATGGAGGCTCCTACCAGTCCGATGATGATTCCTTCCACCACAAAGGGTGCCCGGATCATATAGTTGGTGGCTCCAATTAATTTCATGATCTGGTTTTCATTCTTCCTAAAGGCCGCCGCCACGGAAATGGTATTGCTGATCAGGAATATGGCCACAGCCAATAAAACACCGATGATCAGCATGGAAAGAACACCGATCACCTTGCTTAAGCTGTTCATTCCTTCTGCCGCTGTCTTGGAATAATTGACCTTCCTGACACCGTCAATGCTCTTTAGCCAGTCCACAACCTGATCCTGATCCACCAGATCATTTAAAAATATGGTATAAGAGGCTGAATTTGCCAGGGGATTGTCCTCCTCAAACCCTTCCGCAAGATCCTGCATGTCGCCGAAGTATTCCTGTTTCGCTTCCGCCCATGCGTCCTCCGCTGAAGTGAAGGTCGCTTCCTTTACATCATCTCTGGCTTTGATCTTATTGCCGATTTCCTTGATTTTGTTGGTATCCAGCCCTTCATTAAAAAACACCGTGATCCCCACCGTGCTTTCCGTATTCTTAATCACATACTGTACGTTGATAACAATGGAAAAAAACAGGCAGAACAAAAAAATACAGGCGGAAATCGTTGCAATGGAAGCCAGGGAAAACAAAATGTTCCTGCATATATTATTTACACCTTGCTTCAGGCAATACCAAAACGTACTAATTCTCATATGTATAACCGCCTTTTTTCTCGTCGCTTATGATGGTTCCACGATCCATCACAATCACCCGTTTTTTCATCCGGTCCACAATCTCCTGGCTGTGGGTGACAACGATCACCGTTGTTCCCAGCCTATTGACCTCATTTAAGAGCTTCATGATCTCCATGGAGTTGTACCCATCTAAGTTTCCGGTAGGCTCATCCGCCAACAGAATCTCCGGACGGTTAATCAAAGCCCTGGCAATTGCAACCCGCTGCTGCTCTCCGCCGGATAACTGCTGAGGAAAAAACTTGTATTTTGAAGAAAGTCCCACCATCTTTAGCATGGCGGGAACCGACTCTCTTATGTTCCTTGTGGATGCGCCGATCACCCGCTGTGCAAAGGCTACATTTTCGTAGACACTACGATCCTTTAACAGACGGAAATCCTGGAAAACCATTCCAAGCTTCCGCCGGTATTTGGGAATGAATGTTCTGGGCATCTTGCTTAAATTCATATCATTCACAATAATTTTACCGGAGGTAGGCTCCACTTCCTTTAACAGCATTTTTAAAAGGGTGGATTTGCCCGAACCGCTGCGGCCAATGATGAACACGAATTCCCCATCCTCAATGGTCATGCTGACATTGCGCAGCGCCTTGTTTCCGGCTTCATATGTTTTGCTTACATTCCATAGTTCAATCATTTCAGTCCTCTAAATTTTTGTGCTTTGATTACTTTTGCTTTTGGGTGGAAATGGAGAAAAGAAGGGATTTTGTTTTTGTTCCCCCGGTTCCGCAGTGAAACCCCGATTGCGCTTTGCTCCATCTCGGTTTACGGGCTTTGCCCAATGAAAACAGTCAGCAAGATGGCTGCTTTTGTGCAAGCACAACACAGCCACCTTACTGCCTCTTTTCCCACTGCTCATTGCCAGCGTTAATAGTCCTGATTCTCCATATATTTCATGTATTTTACTACCATCAGGGCGATCTTAAAGGTGATGGCGTCTTCAAATACACGCAGATCCAGGCCGGTGCTCTTCTGGAGCTTGTCCAGACGGTAAACAAGGGTGTTTCTGTGAATATAAAGCTGTCTGGAGGTCTCTGACACGTTTAAGCTGTTCTCAAAGAATTTATTAATGGTTGACAGAGTTTCATCATCAAAATCATCAGGAGACTTTCCGTCGAAGATTTCTTTGATGAACATACGGCATAAGGGCAGGGGAAGCTGATAAATCAGACGTCCGATTCCCAGTTTGCTATAGGCAACCACATTCTTATTGCTGTAGAAAATCTTGCCCACATCCATGGCCATTTTGGCTTCCTTATAAGATCTGGAAACCTCTTTGATCTCACTTACTATGGTACCAAAGGCCACATGGACCTGAGTCATAGCCTCGGTATTGAGCATGTCCAAAACAGTATTGGCAGTCTTTTCTAAATCCTCGTAAGTCTCGCCTTCCTTTACCTCTTTCACAAGAATGATATTCTTCTCATCAACGGCGGTAACGAAATCTTTAGTCTTTGCGGCAAACAAATTGCGCACTGTTTCCAATGCATTCACATCTTTTTCATGCTGGGTTTCAATGATGAATACGACTCTCTTGATGTTTGTCTCAATGTGGAGCTTCTTCGCCCGATTGTAGATATCCACCAAAAGCAGATTATCAAGCAATAAGTTCTTAATGAAATTATCCTTGTCAAATCTCTCTTTATACGCAACCAGCAGGCTCTGGATCTGGAAAGCGGCCAGTTTGCCCACCATATAAACATCATCGCTTCCTCCTCTTGCGAGAAGAATGTATTCCAGTTGGTGCTCATCTAACACTTTGAAAAACTGATATCCCTGGATCACCTGGCTGTCGGCCGGAGAATCCACGAACGCCAGGATTGAACTTTCATAATCTTCTGCATCAGGAAATGTGGTTGCCAGTACCTTTCCTTCTGTATCACAAATACACAGATCAATTCTCGTAATCCCTTTTAATCCTTCAATAGTTGTTTGAAGTATTTGATTCGAAATCATGGCATATTCTCCTTTTTCGTAAATTTACCTTATTATATATTAATGCAAAAAGAAAAAAAAAGCAAGCGGGTAGAAGGACCGCTTGCTTAAAATTTCATAAAACTTAGTTTAAAACAACGATTTCTGTGTCTTTATCGAATACATGGATCTTTGTTAAGTCAAGAGCCAGCTTAATTGTATCGCCAGGTCTTGCTGTTGTACGAGGATTTACTCTTGCGGTAAAGTTTACATCTTCCACATCAAAGTATAAGTAAACTTCAGCACCTAACAGCTCGTAAACTCTGATGGTAGCGTTAATGACACTTGAAGGAGAAGATGTGAGGAAAGCTTCCTCATCATGTAAATCTTCCGGACGAATGCCTAAAGCAACAGTCTTTCCGATATAACCGGCATCCTCTAACTTTTTCGCTTTTACTTCCGGAAGGGCGATGGTATTTCCGCCGAATGTTAAAGTAACATCGGTTCCTTTCTTCGCTACGGTAGCATCGATCAGGTTCATCTGGGGAGCTCCGATAAATCCGGCAACGAATTTGTTACCTGGCCTATCGTATAAGTTCTGAGGAGAGTCAACCTGCTGGATAACGCCATCCTTCATTACTACGATTCTGGTACCAAGGGTCATGGCCTCTGTCTGGTCATGGGTTACGTAGACGATGGTTGCCTGGAGTCTCTGATGAAGCTTGGAGATCTCAATACGCATCTGGCCTCTCAGTTTCGCATCAAGGTTGGATAACGGCTCATCCATTAAGAATACCTTTGGATCACGCACAATAGCACGTCCCATTGCAACACGCTGTCTTTGTCCACCGGATAAAGCCTTTGGCTTACGGTCTAATAAATGCTCAAGATCAAGGATTCTTGCAGCTTCATGAACCAGCTTATCAATCTCGTCCTTTGGAGTTTTTCTCAGTTTCAGGCCAAACGCCATGTTATCGAATACGGTCATATGAGGATACAAAGCGTAGTTCTGGAATACCATTGCGATATCTCTGTCCTTCGGCTCTACATCATTCATTAATTTTCCATCAATGTAAAGTTCACCGGAAGAAATGTCTTCCAGACCTGCAATCATACGAAGGGTTGTGGACTTACCACATCCGGATGGTCCTACGAAAATGACAAATTCCTTATCAGCAATATCCAGATTAAAATCTTTAACTGCTTCAAATCCGTTAGGATATCTCTTGACGATGTTTTTCAGTGATAAACTAGCCATTTACTAATCCTCCTAAAATAAAGTGTTTATTCTCTGATCTGAACCAACAGCCAGCATAGCTGCGGCCCCCTGTTTCTGAAACAATCATACATGAATTGTTTTTCTTTTACCATATTGTTATTTACCAAAATCCATTTCGGCCTTTTGGCTAATTTGTATAACGGGTCAAAAAAATGATTGAAACGTCAAAATATCAAGAGAATCGTTCTAATATTTCTGTCTATATTCGATAGACTGTGGGTATTGCCCCTTTGTTTTAGTCAGAAACCACAAGACGGCGCCAATATTTTTGGCACCGTCTTACAGTTTTATATGCTGTATTATCGCTTTTTCACAAGAACGTTCAGCCATTTCACATCAGAATGACCAGAACGCACATCCTCTGTTTCCCAAAGCTTTACAATTTCAAACCGGTCATTATCCCTTAAAAGTTCCGAAAAGGAATCCGCCGTAAAGTCGCAGAAATACCGTTTTCCTCTGAATCCCTCAAAGTCTCCCAGTTTAAAAGACATGTAAAGGATTCCCTTATCATTTAAGGCCCTTGCTATCTTTGTAAGAATGTCAGACAGTTCCTTTTTCGGAATATGAAGTAAGGATGCGCAGGCCCAGATTCCATCAAACACATTATCAAAATCCATTTGTTCAAATGTCATCTGAAGCACTTCCAGGCCGGTATGGATCTCTGCCAGCTTACACATCTCCTCCGATGCATCAAGCGGCGTCACATCATATCCTAGTTCATAGAAAGTCAGGCTGTCCCTGCCTGATCCGCATCCTAAATCCAGAATCGTATCGCCTTCTTCCAGAAGATTCAGGAATTCCTTCATGACCCCTGACATATCCTGGTTCACTGTTTCTTCAAATTCCTTTGCCGCATACTTATTATAATAGTCTATCGAGTCCAAAATAATCCTCCTGTTATCCTTTTTACCCGTTATTTGATTCTTTCGATTTTGCTTTCCGTTATCTTGATTTTTCCTTCTTTCAGAAGATGTCCCACTGCCCGCTTAAATGCATTCTTGCTCATGGAAAACTCCCGCTTGATGATCTCCGGCTCCGCCTTATCGGTAAAGGGCAGGCTGCCGTCAAACTGTGTTTCGATGATCTCAAGTACCTTGCCGGAATCCGCATCCATCTGAATATAGGCCTTCTGTCTGGGGCTTAGATCCAGTTTCCCGTCTTCCCTCACTTTGGTGACTCTGGCCGTTACTTCATCACCTTCCCGGTAATTTTCAAAAACTTCTTTCAGGGGGATCAGTCCGTAAAACTTATGGTCTACTGCCACAAAAGCTCCCAGGGTCTCATTGAGTTCATAAATAATTCCGGTCACCTGATCATCCTTCTTATAGGGTGACTGATTGCTCATATAGGAATACACCCTCATGGTAGCAGCCAGCCGCTTGCTTTTATCAATGTACAGGGCCACCAGCACTTTCTCTCCAGCCCGTACCTTATGGGTCTGTTCCTTAAAAGGCAGAAGCAGATCCTTTTCAAGTCCCATGTCAAGAAATGCGCCGATTTTACCCACTTCCTTCACCTCAAGTACAGCGGTTTCATCTACTAAAAGCTTCGGTGCCGCTGTAGTGGCAATCAGCCGGTCCTCCGAATCCTTATAGATAAAAACAGAGATCCTGTCTCCGGGCCCGGTCCCCTCCGGCACCTGTTTTTTGGGCAGGAGCACGGAAACCTGGCTTTCTGCCTCCTCGCCCACATATACGCCGAACTCTTTGACCCTCTGTACCACCAGGGTCTGCATCTTTCCTAATTCTATCATGTTACATCCTCTCTGTTGTTCCCCGCAGCCAGATGACTGCGTAAGCTGCTCCCCGCTCATCACACAAGGAAGCGGTATAGCCTTCCTCTGTCCGGCTCACACGGGGATAAATTGCATCTCCAAAGACTGCCGCCTTTTTATATTCTACTCTCAGTTCGGAAACCTCCACCTCATCCGGAAGCACCTCTCTGGCAATCTCTACATATTGAGCATTATTAACATGGTGGTTCGTGTCAATATGATGCTTTCCAACGATGACCGGCTCTGTACTTTCATATTCCTCCGGCAATTGGATCTTACGGGAAGCATAGTCCATGGAAAGCTGCTTTTCCCTGCCGTTTCCATATCCCCGGATGTCTTCCGGTTCGATTTTAACAGGACGCCCCTTTTCCGTATCAAACAGGAACCATACGGAATTAGCCCTTACAAGGTACTCTCCGGCCTGATCACATATGGTGAAATTCCGGTATCCGTAAAACCCCTTAAAGTCATAGGGCCAGGTACCCACCACGATCTCTTCCCCCAGCACGGGATAACGGTCCACCACGATCTGCCAGGAGGAAAGCCACCAGGCCTTATGACGGTCTGTTAAGTAGGAAATCCCAAGACCGATGTCCTCAGACTGAAACGTAGAGCAATCCTGTAAGTAATTCATGATGCCTGTTAATGTCAGTCTGCCGCGCTCATCTGTTTCACTGTAACGGACCCTGCTGCCAAATGTATACATTTCACACCTCTCATCAAAATTATATAACATTATAAAGCATTTTCATGCTCTTGTCCAGATAAACCCGAAAGAACCCTATGAGTGTTTCCGGAGAAATTCTATCAAAAAGGAAAGTCTTAACAATAACTTAACGGCTTGTAATGAAAAAAACGGAACCTGATAAGGTTCCGCTTTCAGACTGGGCTACAAGGATTCGAACCTTGAAATGACGGAGTCAGAGTCCGTTGCCTTACCATTTGGCGATAGCCCAAAAATCTAATAAATACAAGGATTGTGCAGTACAGCGCTTTTTCCTTCCGTCTTTTGCATAACGGTTTTGTATCGCTTTTGCCGCTAGTTCCATATTCTATCACAATCATCACCATATTTCAACACATGGAAACAAAGTTTTAATACAAACTTTGTTTCCATGGCCGGTTAAGGCAGGAAAGTCAGACGCTTATGCTTAAACCGGCCTTCCCATTGTGGGGGTATAACTGGATCCTCAGTGCCTGCAGGCCGGGCACCAGATTAAAAATACGTTCCCTTCCATAGGGCAGGTTCAGCCTATAAGACGATTCCACCGTCACGGCTGTATTTCCCTTTTGAATCCTTACGGCATTCCCATTTTCAGCCACATCCACCGGTTCATCCATGGCGCTCACCACGGGACAGATCAGTGTTCCCTCTTTAAATTCCGCCCATATGCTCAGCCGGTTCTCCTCAAACCGGTAGCAAAAACAATACTTTTGCTCTTTCCCCGGCGCCTGGTCATGATGAATATCCTTTAACGTTCCCCTGACGGTAACTGTATCCCCCTCTATGGTGATCCTGGCGCAGTCCTCATAAAGGCTGCTATAGAGGATTCCAGCTTCTTCCGCTTCGATCCTCAAAGCCTGGCATTCCTGCCTGACCCGGAAGGGGGTCTGCATGTTGTTTGGCTCTTTCATGGTATAATGGCTCATGCCGGCGCACAGCAAGGTTCCTGCCTGCTCATGGTGAAGGAGTGACAGGGTCCCGCCGCCGGCATGGCCTCCGGGAAGATATTCCCAGTCATAGGCCGTCACAGTGGCTGTCATGGAACCCTTAGTCACCAGCCAGCTTTCCACCTCCCCATAATACCTGATTTTTTCCTCCCTCTGCCGGGGCAGGCGTTCCTCTTCCCGCCCTTCTCTCCACAAACTTCTGTCCAGAATTCCCGCCAGCACTTTTGCGTGGGTAAACGTGTGATGGATGCAGGCCGCCTGACCTGCCAGCTCATAGTGGGGTCCCCCAGCCAGCAGTCCGCCATTGGTACATGCTTTCAGAAGCTTCAGATTCTTTGCTGCTGCCAGAGAGAAGTCCGGATTCCCCTCCCCCAGGAGTAAATACCCCAGTCCGCAGCCATCGGATGTGCGGCTTCCCCAGTAGCTCCATTTATAATTTCTGGTTCCAAAGCTGTTGTCCCAGGCACCGTTTTCAAGCAGAAAGGGCAGATGGGCGGCCAGCCCTCTTTCTGCAGCGGCCAGCACCTTTTTATTCCTGCTTAAATAACCATACAGCGCCAGCGACGGCAGGGTCTCCTCCACATTATATCCGATATCAACCGGCCGGCAGCCCCTGGGGCTTTTCAATTCACGAGGTACTCCCTCTCCCAACAGCAGCCCATTTTCTGTGAGAACCTCTCCGGCTATCTGTGCCAGTTCCTCTGCCTTTCTTTTATAACTTTCATCCTGCAAAACCAACCCGCATTCATATAATGCCAGCGCGTTAGAAATGGGATAATTGATGTTATTATCTTTTAATTCATCAAACTGGTACAGGAATTTTGCCGCCTGCCTCAGGCGCTGCTTCCAGGCGTCTCTCGTCTTTGCAGAAAGAAGGGCTTCATGAAACAGCAGACAGTCCGCAAGCTGAATGGCATTAAAGACCGTGGTTCCTGTCCACCCGGAGTCTATATCATTTAAAAAAGATCCATCTGCCTGACTAACCGTTTGCTCTGCCCATATAAAAAGCTTCTCTGCGGCAGCCACCCACTTTTCATCCTTTTCCCATGAAGCCATACACAAAAACGGATACATGGCTTCAAAACAGCGTCCATGGATCTTCCCGCACGCGGGACACAAGAGCGCTCCATGAAGCCTGGGATCTCCAATATCCTTTATTTGAAGGTACAGCAGAGCTTCACACCATTCCTTTAAAAGATCCCTGCATAGTTTTTCCATATCTTTTCCCGTCATTTTCATTCCACCATTCTCTGTCTGACTATTTTCCATTCCTTGATGCCCTGTTCCCCATTCTTCTGTATCCTGAAATATCCATTTCTTTCACGGTCTGGCCCTTACCAGTAGGGATTCCAGACGGCATTTAATCTCACCAGGCCTTCCAGGTAATAATAATCCCCCCAGAGATTGCATTCGTCCACGCCGTGGTCAATGCAGTCGTTATAGGGAGTCTTCCTTCCATATACCCCATGGAGAAGCAGCCCATCGGATACTGTTTCGGATCTTGCGGCACAGGTATCATAAAGAGCCTTCATCAGCCGCCGGGCAACCCCGGTATAATACAGGGCCTTTTCTTCCGGCAGATACTTGGCCATTTCCAGCATACCGCAAGCTGCAATAGCTGCCGCAGAGGAGTCCCTGGGTTCCATGCTGCCGTCTTTAAAGATGAAATCCCAGTATGGAACCAGGTTGCCCGGCAGATGCTCCAGAAAATATCCGGTTACCTTTTCAAACAGTTCCACATATTCCGGATTCTTCGTATAGCAGTAGCTTAAAGCAATTCCGTAGATCCCCCAGGCCTGGCCTCTGGACCAGGCGGAGTCCGCGGAATATCCCTGATGGGTGACCCCTTTAAGCGGGGCTCCCGTTTCCGGATCAAAATAAAATGTATGGTATGTAGAGCAATCAGGACGAATGAGCACCTTAAGGGCCGTTTGGACGTGTGCCTCCGCCTTCTTTGCATAAACTTCATTCCCTGTCACCTCACCGGCCCAGTACAGCAGCGGCAGATTTAAAAGACAGTCAATAATCAGGCGGTAATTGCCCGGTTCATAAAGCTTTCCCCATGCCTGCAAAAACTGTCCTTTTTCATGGAAACGCTCCAGGAGCTTCTGGGCCGCCATCAACGCCGTTTCCTTTGCCTTTTCGTCACCGGTCAGTTTATAAGCCGCCACACAGGATGGAGTATACAAAAAACCAAGGTCATGGGTGTCCGTTTCAATCTGGTTTTCAATACGGTGCCGGAAATCGTCTGCATGGGCCAGGGCCGTCCGTTTTATATCTTCATCCTTTGTACACTCATAGGCCAGCCACAACTGCCCCGTCCAGAAACCATTGGTCCACTGGTTATTGGGTGCTTCCGTATAAAAATTACCGGTACTGAATATATGCTTAAATGCCCCTCCAAATCTGGACATGGAAAAACGGGTCTGTAAAATCGCAGTTTTTAAGGCTTCCTCCAGTTCTGCCTGGGTCATCACCGGATAGTTGGATAATTCTTCTTTCTTCATGGTCCTCTCCATTCTTTATCAGATTCTGGTGCTTACGTTCAAATGTTACATCCGCTCACATTTCCCAAAAGGTTTCAACCCCCGTTTTAACCATTGTCTCCCCCGGTTCAATTTTCTTAAACAGAGCCGGGATCCTGGTGTTTCTGTATAACAGGTTGGTATTGGGGGCGGCTTCCACGAGAAACGGTTCCATTTCCCCTTCCAGAGAAACCAGGCGGCAGCCATGCATCGAATTTTTCACTTCAATGAATCCCTTTCCCGTCTCCACGGTCAGGCCGCCTTCCGGCAGGCATACCGCAAATCCGCAGTCATAGACGGTACATGGTCTTTCGCTTTTTATCCTATGGATTCTCATATGCCCCTGCTCCACAGGTATGATCTCCGTAACCACCGTAACCCCTGACATCGGGCTCCATTGGGAAACCACCCGGTCCTCTTCTACCTGGCAGCAAATGCTGCGGTGCCTGACCCAGACCCGCTCTTCTCCCTCCGGAACAAAAGCCAGCATGCTGTCAGGTGCTGCTTCTGACAAAAGGTCCCCGGAATGGGCCACCGAAAAGGCAAATAACGTGGAGTAGGCAAATTTCCCATATTTTTCCTTAAAATGGCCTAACAGATTTTTCCCGTAAACGGCAGGTACATAGGCCGTCACTTCTTTTCCCCGGTGCTGTAAGAGCATATCCGCTCTGGGAATCCCGTGAAGATGGTCCAGTTTTGGAAGGGCTTCTTCCTGCGCTTCCCAGTAGGGATGGGCATCAGGAAGCGCCAGCAGAAGAAAGGTCTTCATACACCAGTAGGGGCTTCCCGGAGCGTTGTACCGTTCCGCCATGGTCAGGTTGGGGTAGGCGTATCCCACGCTTAAGGTACCGTCTCCGGCGAAAATATCCTGGGCCAGCCAATATCTGATGTTCCGGTTGATTACACCCTTGATCACTCCAGGGTCAAAGGCCTGGATGCCGGAAAACAGGAGGGCAGGCCAGAACGCTGCCTGAGCAAAGCGGTACAGCAGAGAACGCCCATAGGGAAGGGCCGCACCATCTTCATCAAACCAGTAAATATAATCACCGGCAAATTCCAAAGCCCTCTGCTTTAACCGCCGGCACCTTGTCAAGTCATCCTCTTCCCCAAATACCCCATACAAGAGGCTGTAAAACTGCATGGCAAAGGCGCTGTAATAGTCCTTTTGATCCGACACCCCATCCACATACCAGCCGTTTCCCAGATAGCATTCCTCCATATAGTCCAGATCCTGCCGGAGGCGGCTTTCGCTGTACGGGCGGCCTACGGCCTTTAGGGCCAGATTGACCAGAATCCGAAAATAATACCAATTGCATTTGGGAAGTTCATGGTTGTTTATCTGATACAGCCACGCACATAAATTTCCTTTTTCCCTCTCTCCAAGAGGTTCCCAAAGCACTTTGGGCGCAAGCAGCAGCCCAAAGGCCATGGGTGCCATTTCTACAAAACGCTGGTCGCAGTCCTCACAGTCTCCCCAATACTCCAGGTTATCCGGGTCCGTACCGGCCGCAATTCCTTTCCGGTATGCCTCTTCAAACATCTCATCCCGTCCTCCCCCTGCCCAGAAGGGAACCAGTCCCCACAAGGGGCGGGCAAATGCCTCCATTTCTATCACCTTCCGGGAATAGCCCGCTCCAGCGCCTGAAAGCCTGATTCCGGCACCTGTGGTGCTGAATTTTTCCCGGAGGGGATTGAGCATTTCTATAAACAGTTTCTGATAATCCGCCTTTGTCTCCAGCCGCATTCCCATACTCCCTTCTTAAATGATTCTATTTTTTATTTACAATACAGGAAACCTTTCGTACCTGTCCCGGAATCCTTCTCCGTCAAAGGGTTCCAGTGTAATTAAATCTCCGGTGGCTTTCATATGGGCAGCCAGCCTTTCTGCCATGGCTTCTGCAATTTTGTCATATTCCCGGTCAAACATCAGATTCGTGGTCTCCTGGACATCCCCTTCCAGATCATACAGCTCATAATACGTCTCATCCTTAAATAAATCCACGATCAGTTTATAGCGCCCCTGCACCATACAGCGTTGGAAATTAGACCGGGAACCGTTCCCGTCGTACTGGATGAATGCAAAACCCCCGCTTTCATCCTCTTTTTCTCCCCGAAGCAATGGCATCAGAGACGTTCCGTCCATCTCGTTTCCGGCATCCATATGCAAATATTCACACAGGGTCGGTAACACGTCGATGTGGCTCACCACCTGGTCATAGGACTTCCGGACAGGAGTAAAACCCTTAGGAAATTTTAAGAGCAGCGGTACCCTGGCCGATTCCTCGTACATGCACATCTTCTGGAACAGGCCGTGGGACCCCAGCATCTCTCCATGATCACTGGTAAAGAGAATCAGGCTGTCTTCATAGATCCCCTGCCGTTTCAGCTCTTCCAGAATCCGACCGACGCATTGGTCCAGCAGGCCCACCAGGCCGAGATAGACTCTCCATGCTTCGTTCCAGTGTTCCCTGGTGTAGCGGGCCCCTGCGATTCCTGTGAGATTATACATCTGAAGGGGAGATTGTCTGGAATAATACGTTCCCACATTTTCCGGCAGCAGGAAATCCTCTGTACTTACCTTTCCATACCATGGATCGGGAACCTGCAGAGGCGGATGGGGGGCCAGAAACATGGCGTTTAGCAGCAGCGGCTTTGTGGCGTCCCTGTTTTTTAACCCTTCCAAAGCCTTTTCCGTAAAATAGGAATCAAAATAATACATTTCTCCCGGCTCATACCGGCCGGTTTCCGCATTGGAATAGCTGCTCACCCTGGTGACCTTTCCGTCCACCATTTCCGCCGCCTTCGTACGGAACCGGGGACCTCCTGGCATTGGTTTTCCGGCTTCTTTTAAAAACTCCTTATAGCTTTTTTCCGTTGAAAACCAGCGCGTCCCGGAATTCCCACGGTCCTCCGGCTTTCCGCCTTCCGTAAACAAATGCTGCTTGCCGCTGTGGATACTGTCCCAATCCTGTTCCATGATTGTGTATAAATGGTTTATTCCTGCCCTGACGTCTCCGTATCTGGCGTCGGCCGGCTCCCATGGATTGATCAGGGAGCCGTTTCTGTTGGGATAGGTTCCTGTAAAGAAAGCTCCCCGGGCGGGCACGCACAGGGGAGAGGCACAGTATGCGCGGCGAAAGGCAGTCCCTTCTTCTGAAATGGAATCGATATTGGGAGTAAATCCACTGCCCAGCACATCCCAACGCAACTGGTCCGCCATGATAATGATGACATGTGGTTTCATTGGCTTTGTCTTCTCCTTTTTTATAAAGAGCCGCACTTATGTACGGCTCTTTTTCTTTTCACTATTCTGCGGAATAACGGGCATAAGCATCTTTATAAATCTGGATATACCGTTCCACGTTCATATCTTTAAGCTTTTTCTGGAATCCATCCCATTCGTCTTCCACTCCGCCTTCCACGATCCATCCGGCATACTTCTGTGCCACATAGGAATCGATGTCCGTCTGCAGTACGCCGATTTCCTCGATTTCGTCCTCCGTAAAGAACACGTTGGGATACATTTCGTCGGCAGGAACGTTATACTGGGAGTAAAACCCATCCAGTTCCTTTCTCTCCGTTAAGTTGGCATTTAAGTCCAGCTTGTCAATAATGGGCTGCATAACCGCAAAGGTTCCGTCATTTCCCGGACTGTAGTCGTGGATCGCCGTATCCAGGGTGACTCCCTCCGGAAGCTTCATCTGACGATACCGGCCTTCAGCGGTCTTTTCCATCACCCGGCCCATAAGGCCCTGACAGATTTCCAGAGACACTTCCGGATCATAGGACTGGTCAATCCAGCGCATCAGCACTTCCGGATGCTCCGCTTTGCTGGTGATTGCAAAGGATCCCTTGGAAATGACTTTCGCGTCTACTGTCCTCCAGATTCTCTGGCCGTTGGTATTGACAAGGGGCGCCATGGCCACATAATCGTCTTTATTTGCTGCCGCAGTGGCATTGCCGCTCCAGCCAAGGAACATGCCCACGATCTTGCCTGGATCCTGGATCTTTGCTACGTAAACATTGAAATCATGGGTGAACGCCTCCTTGTCCACCAGCCCCTTTCCGTACAGGGAGTGGAACCAGGAAATGGCCTCTTTATATGGTTCCGTTGACGGAGTATAGACCACCTGGCCGTCTTTGATCACAAAATGGTAAATATCATCCAGTTGTCCGAAGGTTCCGAATAAGGAATGGATTCCCTGCTGGCGGTTGTATGGATCGCTGGAACTCATTCGGAAGCTAAAAGGAATTTCATCATTGGGATTTCCGTTTCCATTGGGATCCTTGTCCTTGAATGCCTGCAGAACAGTTTCTAAGTCTTCCTTTGTTTCAGGAACCTCCAGCCCCAGGTTATCAAGCCAGGTCTTATTAATGAACAGCTTGTCATGGGTCATGGGGTTCAGTTCGTTAATGGTGGGCAGAGAGTAAATATTGCCGTCCGGCGCAGTGATCTGTTTTCTGTACCTGGGATTTTCATCCAGAATTGCCTTTAGGTTTGGCGCGTACTGGTCGATCAGATCATTTAACGGAATCAGCATTCCCTGTGATGCATATTTGATGATATCCACATCTTTTAAGATGTCCTGTCCGTAAAATGCGTCCGGCAGAGTATTGCTTGCAAACAACAGGCTCTTCTTCTCATTCCAGCCGTCGTCAGAAGAGATGTTCCAGTTGATGATCACATTTGTTTCCTTCTCCAGGTTCTGAAAGAATTCCAGTTCCTTAAAGTTCTTGTTCTTCTGTGTGCTGGCTGCAATTTCATAGGTGACCGGCTCTTTGACAATAGGAAGGCCTTCCTTATTTACCTCAAATGCCGCCTGCTGCCCTCCTGTGCCCGATGGGCTGGACATTTCCGGTGCCTTGGTCTCGTTGGCTGCTTTTGGTACGCAGGCAGTTAAGGCCGATGCCATAACCGTGACTGCAAGCAGTGTGCTCATTAATTTCTTTTTCATTGCTTTCCTCCTCAAAAATATAGTTGTTGTATGTTTTTTCACCATCAACCCTTGACAGAACCAACCATAACTCCCTTTGCAAAATGCCTCTGGAGGAACGGATAAATAACCAGTACCGGCAGGGTTGATACGATAATAACACCGTACTTGATCAGTTCTGCAGCCTTCTGCTGTTCGATGATGCTGTCCACATCACCCAGGCCGGAGGCCTGATTCTGAAGCAGGATGTTTCTTAAGGTAAGCTGCAGCGGATACAGTCCTTCATCTCTTAAATAGATCAGTCCGTTCATAAATTCATTCCAGTGCGCCACACCGTAATAAAGAACAAGAACCACTACAATGGTTTTGGACAGGGGAAGTACGATGCCGAAAAAGTATCTGATATGGCTGCATCCGTCTATGGACGCTGCTTCGTACAACTCTTCCGGTATATTATTGCTGATATAATTAATGGCAATAATCAGGTTGAATACATTGATGGCCGGAAGCAGAACCATGACCCATGGCGTATTGTACAGATGCAGATCATTCATCCATAAGTAGGTGGGAATCAGCCCTCCCTGGAAGTACATGGTGAACATCACAAACAGGGTAAGCAGCTTTTTCGCAAAGAAGTTCTTTCTGCTTAAGGGATAGGCCAGCATCATGGTCATAACAACGTTGATGGTGGTTCCCACTATCGCATAAAAAATGGTGTTGCTGTAAGAACGCCAGATTTTCGTATTTTCAAAAATTTTCTGATACCCTGTGGTATTGAATCCCACGGGCCAGAGAGAAACCTGACCGTTGTTTATGGCCACCGGATCGGATACCGATGCGATCACGATAAAGTATAGTGGATACAGTACACAGACTGCAACCAGGGCAAGTATGAGATAATTAATGATATCAAACAAGCGGTCGGCCGGTGCCTGGGTCTTAAAGCTTCTGTGCAGCCTCTTTTTTTCCTGTGCCATTTCATTCTCCTTACCACAAGCTGTTATTTGTCGTTTTCTTTGCAATGCGATTGACAGTAACCAGAAGGATGATATTGACCAGGTTGTTAAATAAGTTGATGGCCGCAGAATAACTGTATTGTGCATCTATCATACCAACTTTATAGATGTAGGTCGATATAATTTCACTGGCCGCCAGATTCTGGGCGTTCTGCATCAGATACGCCTTCTGGAAACCCAGATTCATCACCTTACCCACTTCCAGGATCAGCATCATTACAACCGTGGGTAAAATGCCCGGAATGTCAATGTGCCTGATTCTCTGCCATTTATTTGCCCCATCCACCTGGGCTGCCTCATATAAATCCGGGCTGATTCCCGCCAGTGCCGCAATGTAGATGATGGCACTCCAGCCTGCGTTCTGCCAGACTCCTGATATGACGAACGTCAGCTTGAAATACTTTGCATCTCCTAAAAAGAAGATGGGGTCTCCTCCCAGCATCTGGATCACCTGGTTGATGAGGCCGTTTCTCGGCGATAAAAATATGTACAGCATACCGGTCAAAACAACGATGGATATAAAGTGAGGACAATACACAATCGACTGTACAAATTTTCGGAACTTCTGGTGACTCACCTGATTCAGCATGATTGCCAGAAAAACCGGGATAGGAAATCCCAACAGAATTTGTAAGAAGCTTAATCCCAGCGTGTTCTTAATTAACGGCCAGAATTGAGACGATGAAAAAAATCTCTGAAAATGCTTGAAGCCGCACCACTGGCTTCCCCAAATTCCGTCTACCGCTTTAAAGTCCTTAAAAGCGATCTGTACCCCATACATAGGTATATAATGAAACATAATAAAATACAAAACAGGAACCGCGCATAATAACAGAAGCTGCCAGTCACGCCGAAGCGCTCTTTTCACTCTGTAAATCTCCGGCTGCCTGAATACGGGTCCGACCGCGTTTATCGTGTCAGTTTTTCCCCTCATTCCCTGAGACCTCCTCCATGATTTTCTTGTCAGGCCCCAGTATAGGAGAAGACCAGGCACTTTTCAATTCACATTTTTTGCCTTTGGTTTTGCCTCTTACCCAAACCTTTTTTGCTGTTTCTTTATTATGGCTCAGCAAATTGCCATTTTTTGCGTCTTTGCAGAATTTGCACTATATTTTACAGGGCTTTCCGGAGTTTTTTATCCATCTTTCCATTAATCACTTTTTCTTTCCCTGTTCTTTGCTTGAAAGTATTGTGCATTTACCATATAATAAATATTGTTAAATCCCAAAAATAAGGCGGTGTGATCTTATGCAGAAAAATACGAAAAAACGAAAATTCGGGGAGCACTATGTCCGCTACCTGATTTCCTATATGACGGTTCTTTTAATCCCTCTTGTCATCCTGACCTTCTTCTACGCTTCCCGTTTCATGAAGAAATTTTATGATGAAATTTATGAAACCGTGGATTTAGAGCTGCTGCAGATCAGCACCCAACTGGATAATGAACTGGAGTCCATGGAGAATATCGTGGGGCAGCTCACCCTGACAGGCACCATACATGAGGCTTCCGAGGCAAACTCTCCCCTGGCCTTAAGCCCGATCATCACCCATCTGTCGGCCCTGACTTCCGCCAATCCTTTTATCCAGGACATTGTCCTGATCCTGGATGGAAAAGAATACGTCACCACCAGCTCCACAACCTGCCAAAAAGACTATTACTTTGACCGGATTTTCAAGGTCCCCGGCTTAAATTCCAGGGAATTTCAAAGCCTGCTGCAAAACAGTACCACCTCCTTCTGCCTTCCCCAGCAAAAGCTGCTTAATTTAGACATCAGCCCGGTGGAGGCAAAGGTGGTGCTCTTCTCTTATCCGTTATTTACTGACTACTTAAAACACGAGGGCACGGCGCTTTTTTACGTTAAAAACAGCTCCATTGAGGCGCTTCTCAGCCAGAAGCTTCAAAGCTATCAGGCACAGATCTATATCCTGGATCAGAACGGTGCCGTCGTTACCACCTGGGGAGACCATGATGTAATGCGTGACAGCCTGAGGCGTTTCCTGGGTGAATCCTTAAAGCTTTCCGCCACAGACCGGATCGACGGAGAGGAATACGTCGTCCGCACCCACCGGTCAGGCAGGAATAACTGGACGTATCTGGCCTTTATCCCGGACAGGCAGACGACATTTTCCCAGGTAAATTCCATTATGAGAGAATTTTTGCTGGCCATCGTGATAATCCTGCTTCTCGCCAGCTTTACCATTTTCTTTTTACAGAAGGTGAATTATGCGCCCGTGCGGCGCCTTCGGGACCGGGCAAAGCTGATTTCTCCTGACGCGGTCTCCTCAGATGAACTGGAGACCATTGCCGGGGCCCTGGACTATCTTTCCATACAGAACAGTTCTCTGTCCACACAACTGGAAAACAGCCTTACGGCTGTTAAAAACCAACGGTTGTACCGGCTGCTGAGCGGGGATTACGCTTCCAGGGAAGATTTCAACCTGGACTGCTCGGAGCTGGACATCTCCCTGCCAAATGAGTATTTTACAGTCAGCATCATGATGCTGCATACGCCGTCAGAGAACTTAAGCGGTCTGGCCCAGGAGATAAAAAAGCAGTTTTCTGTTCCTTATATTTATTATTACCTGCATAATTTTTATCCGGATCAGATCGTTCTTCTGGTAAATCAGCCGGAGCTCTCCCCGGTTTCCGCCAGATTCTTCGGAGAGATACAGAAATACCTGTCTAAAAAATACGGACTTCTGACCACCATCGGAATCGGCCGGCGGGTGGACAGCACAGAACGCATCGCCCAGTCTTATATGGAAGCGGTCAGCGCTCTGGACTACCGGTTTGTAAAGGGCAACGGTACTGTCATTGAGTTCAGGGAAGTGCTGGGTCCGGCCCATACAACGGTTATCTATCCCTACAAGGAATTTGAGGCCCTGCGAAACGCTCTGCTCTCTCACAACGAGCATAACATAAGGGAGGCCATTCAGAACATCATAGGTTTTATGGAGCAAAGCCAGCTTCCTCTGTACCTGGCCAGAAGTATCTGTTTTGACCTGATCCACCTGGTCAACGAGCATTGCCGGGGACAGAAAAACGCAGTTTCCAACTCGCCTCTTGAACTGTCCGGCATGGAAACCGCCCAGGAAATCATCCGGCTGCTGCGGGCCTGGAGTGAAAACCTTCATGGGCTTACAACATCCTCAGGAAAGCGGGTGGTTCTTGAAGAGATCATAAATTACCTCAATGAAAACTGCCTTCACTGCGATTTTTCCGTTTATGAAGCCGCCGGACACTTTGAAATGACGCTGCCGGCCTTCAGCAAGCTCTTTAAAGACCGCACAGGGCAGAATGTAATGGAGTATACCATTCGCCTGAGAATGGAACGGGCAAAGGAACTTCTGCGTACTACGGACCTTCCCATAAAAGAAATTTCCGAGGCAGTAGGATACTATAATATCTCCAGCTTTACAAGGCGTTTTAAAATAAACCAGGGGGTCACCACCAGCGAGTACCGGAAAATCTCAGCAGAACAAACGTAAAATCTTTTATTTAATGGGAGGTTGAAATATGGAAATAAAGAAGTGTGTCAAAGAATCATTTTCGGTCATAGGTAAAGAAGGTTCTACAAGTGACGGCAAAGGGTTTATTCAAAAATTATGGGCTGATGCTAATGCTGATTTTGCAGAAGTTGCACCATTGGCAAAGAAGGATGAGAATGGAAATCTTTTGGGAATTTGGGGTGCAGCCTGCTTTACCATGGCACCAATATAAAAAAGTCTATAAATACAAGGATTTACCTTATACTTATAGACTTTCTTTCCCTGGGCTACAAGGATTCGAACCTTGAGATGACGGAGTCAGAGTCCGTTGCCTTACCGTTTGGCGATAGCCCATCAATACAACGAGGTCTATTATATCTAATGATCGAAAAACTGTCAAGCATTTTTTTTTAGATATTTTTAATTCCTTAAGGTCTTGAGAAATCGCCCATTATCCACAAAAAAGCGCTTTAAAAACAGCCAATAAAACAAAAAAAGCTTCGATCTCCCTGCAGCAACAGGAAAACCAAAACTCATTGTGAAACTGGGCTACAAGGATTCGAACCTTGAGATGACGGAGTCAGAGTCCGTTGCCTTACCGTTTGGCGATAGCCCATCAATGCAACGAATGTATTATACTATAGCTTTTCATTCTGGTCAAGCACATTTTTACATTTAAAAAAGATATTTCCAAAAACAGCTCATCAGGAAGAGCTTCCCGTTTTAGAAGACTCTTCCTGTTTTTTTGTTGTATGGGTTTCTTCTTGAGTAGCGGACTTCCCGGTTTCCGGCACATTCTTTGCCGTCTCAGACGGCCTTTCCTTGGCAGGGTCCGTCTGCTCTGTCTGTTTCGTCTCTTCGCTCTCTTCTTCCGTTATTTCCGGATCTGCATTTCCGTCTCCGATCACAGGAGTTTCAAAAACTCCCTTTACCGTCGTCTGCTTTCCGATCTTAGGAGAAATACCGCCCAGGGTAAAGGTATATTCCAACCCTCCCTGAAGCCCTGTTACATGAATCTCACAGTAATAGGAATCCGCATCTCCCACCTTGGCGGAATAGGTATTCCCATCCTTGTCATTTACTGAAACTGTGGGATTTTTCCATTTTACCCTGGTTTTAAAATTTACTATGACAACGCCGTTGTCGTAATCCACATAGTCTATCTTAATCTTTTCCGTTGAAACCACTTCCTCCTCAGAGGTGGTTTCCTCTGCTGTGGCAGTGGCGGTCGTGGCCGGCGGCTGGGTTTGGGAAGGCTGTAACGAAGTCTGGCTTTCTGTTTCCGTGGCCTCAGTCCTGGATTCTTCCATAGCAGAACTCTCCGCCCCAGTCTCAGGAGCCAAAGTTGTGGGGACCTGGGTTGTCTGGGCCTGGCTGGTTTCATCCGCCGTATCTGTCTTACCGCCTACGGCATAAGAGCGTTCTGTGATCACCTTTGCGATCTCCTCCATGGTGAGAGGGGCCAGCTCCTTCATATCGTCCATGGTAAGGGAAGAATTCTGCAGGATCAGTTCCCTTAAAAAATAGGCTTTTCCATAAGAAATCTTATATTCTTCTGCCAGCCGTTTTACCTCATCCTCTTCCATGACCTGCTGGTCATACACCACCGCCTTTACCTGGTTTTGCTCCAGTGTATTTTGGATGTCACTTACCACCTCAAAGCGCAGGTTTGAAGCCTTGCTGATGCTGTCATTGGAAACGGTAACCAGGATCGCATTGTCCAGGTCGCTAAAAAAACCATGGGTAACCATGGAACCGATCACGGCATTGACAGCCGTATTCAAATCCACACCCTTTAAATCCATATCCTGCAAGATACTTTCCGCATCCTCGTTAAGGGCCTTTGCCCCAAGGACCTTATTCCTTTTATTTACGGATAATTCCACGCTTGGATTTACATCAATTCCAATGACCGAATCCACTTTTCCATTCTGATAAGTATAAGTTCCTCCGGCCAGGGCAATTATGCAAAAGCATGCAGCCACAAGGGTCCCAATGACCCTCTGCCTTAAGAAGAAAACAGAACGGGTTTCCTTCTCTGCCTTTGTCTGAGGCGTACTCAAGTCAATCCGTTCCAGAACATTAGGAGTTAAGTTCCTGGCCGCAGATTTTAAGCAGGCTTCAATCTGTTGTCTATTCAATTGTCTGCGATCTAATTCAGCCATGTCAAAGCCTACTCCTCTCTCAAATAATTTTCCAATTTCTTCATAGCACGGTTATATCTGGAAAGGGCTGTAGCCAAAGGAATCTTAAGGCTGGCGGCAATTTCTCTGTGTTTCATGCCTCCTGAGGTATGAAGGAGAACGATCTCCCTTTCCTCTTCCTTAAGAATCTGTAAAGCAGCAAGAAGAACCATCTTATCTGCCGCAATTTCAATTTCCGGGCAGACTTCTCCTGTTTCTGCCCCTGTTAAATCCTCCAGCGTAACATCCGAATCATGTTTTTGTTCCCGGAATTTCATATAGCACAGATTCCGCGCAATGGTAAACATCCATGCCAAAGGCTTCCCCTGGGATTTATAGCTTGACGCAGAAGTCCATATCTTAAGATATACTTCCTGCATGATCTCCTCCGCATCCTGGGGGTGCCTTACAATTGACAGGATAAAACTGTATATTGTCCGGTCCGTATTTTGATATAGCTGCCGAAAGGCCTCCTGATCTCCAACCGCAACCTTTCTAAGAAGCTCTTCATCGCTCATACGGCCGTAATCTTCAGGCCCGCCAAGGCTCATCAATCCCATAAACAACATGGATCCGATTTCCTTTCTACTAAGTTAATGCGGAATACTGTCATCTTATTGCATAAACTGGAAAATTTTTATTACCTTATTTTTCCACTCCAAAACCGCTTTCAGCCGTTATGATCAGACAGCACCGTTTGTCTATTTCAGTTACCTTTTTTGTGATTTCTTCCTTTAGCCAATCCTTCTTTTTCTTATCATATTCCCTGGGTACCACCAGATCAAAAACCAGGTTGATC
This sequence comes from Lacrimispora brassicae, assembly GCF_054772055.1. NCBI lineage: Bacteria > Bacillati > Bacillota > Clostridia > Lachnospirales > Lachnospiraceae > Lacrimispora > Lacrimispora brassicae. The sequence continues at coordinate 38,124 of NZ_BRYH01000065.1, forward strand.
TTGTTCTTTCCTTCCACCATACGGAGGTCGTGGAAAGAAATCCTGGAGTCTATTTTCTGCAGCACATTTTCCAGCATGCTTCCAAATTCCATGATTCTGGAATCCTTTGTCTCCACCGGATCCATATGGATTACCAGAAATATCCCAAACTTTCTTACTGCTTCCCTTTCAATGGCATCAATAATCTCATGGGACACTTCTATATTGACATCATTAGGCACCTCCGCATGGATGGATGCCATGCTTCTGGAAGGGCCGTAGTTGTGCACGATTAAATCATGGCTCCCCATAATTCCATCGTAGCTTTCCACAAATTCCGTGATCTCATTATAGATCTTTGGGTCAATGGGTTCTCCGATGAGGGGAGTTAAGGTGTCCTTTGCTATTCTCACTCCTGCCCACATAACAATGACAGAGACCGCAATCCCTATGATCCCGTCAATGTTAAGCCCCCATATGCCGTAAACCAGAATCGACAGGATGGTGGCGGAAGTCGTGATCACGTCTCCAATGGAATCCGCTGCCGTGGCCTTTAAGACCGTGGACTGGATTCTTTTTCCCAGGTTATTGTTAAACAAGGCCATCCATAGCTTTACACAAACAGACAACAGTAAGATGGCCACAGATACTGCCTGGAACGTCATCTCCTCCGGATGAATAATTTTCTCAATAGAGGTTTTAAAAAAGGAAAAACCTACCTGAATAACCAAAAAGGCTACTATAAAGGCGGCAATGTACTCCACCCTTCCATGGCCGAAGGGATGGTCTTCATCCGCCGGTTTTCCGGCCATCTTCATCCCTACAAAACCTACAATGGAAGAAGCAGCATCAGAAAGATTGTTAAAGGCATCTGCCATGACAGAGACACTGTTGACCAGCATTCCGGTAAAAAGCTTGGCACCAAACAGTATGACATTGCAGCAGATCCCTACAATACTTGCCATAAGTCCGTACCTTGTCCGCACCTGGGCATCCCCTGTTTTTTTGTAATCCTTCACAAATGTCCTAATCAAAAAATCTGTCATAATGCTCCTTTACCGGATTTTGTTCTCGTGAAAGCAACGAGCCAAGATCAAGACCCCTTGACTTTGGCGACTGCTCCCAAGGGATAACACCACGCAGCTTATTCCGGGGTATTTGGCCCTTTGTAACGCACCTGCTCAAGAAAAAGTCCTTCCGGAGGTGCCGTAAACCCTGCCGCACTCCGGTCCTTTGCCTCCAGGATTTCTTTCATCTCTTCTGCCTTACGCTGTCCTAACCCCACCTCAATTAAGGTGCCCGTTAAGATCCTGACCATATTATATAAAAAGCCGTTTCCAGTATACCGTATCAGAAGACGGCTGCCCTGCTGTTCAAATTCAATCCTGTTTAAAACTCTGACCGTGGATTTTTTCAGCCTCCGGTTAGAGCAAAAGCTTTTAAAATCATGTTCTCCTGTGAGAAAGGAGGCGGCCTGTTCCATGGCCTTTACATTGAGTGCCTTAAATAAGCCATAGACGTATTTTCTCTCAAACACCTGCCTTTTTTCACCCATCTCGATTTGGTACAGATAGGTTTTTTCCTGGGCGTGAAGGCGGCTGTGAAAGCGTTCCTCTGCAAGCTCCACGGTTTTCACCCGGATATCCTCAGGAAGGTACTGGTTTAAATATTCCCTTATTTCCTCCGGCCTCATCTTCCCAGCCACGTAAAAATTAGCCACCTGAGCCAGTGCATGAACGCCTGCGTCCGTCCGTCCCGAGCCATGGACCTCCACTGCCTGTCCTGTCATCCGTTCTAAAACATGTTCTATCTTTCCCTGTATGGTCTGTTCCGTATTTCCCTGTTTCTGCCAGCCGTCATAACGGCTTCCATCATATTCCAGAATCATTCGATAATTTTTTATCATACTTTTTCTCCATTCTATTATATCGAAGCAATAATGCGGCAAGCAGCAGCCCGAAAGCCACTCCCCCGCAGTCCAGCCAGACATCAGATATCTGCCCGGAACGCCCCTCTACCATTAACTGAATAGTCTCATCCACAAAAGGCACCATAAATCCTGCCGTTAAGCGGATAAAATATCTTCTTTCCGTTGGAAAGCCATAGGATTTTACCCATCCATACAGCAAAATCCCTAATAAGGTATATTCTGAAAAATGACCTGTTTTGCGGATCATGTGCTCCGTCAGCCACCTGGTGCTGATCCCCATGGATCCAAATGATTCCTGAGCCATGCGAAGCACCCATCCGCTGTCTGCCGATGAGATCTTAGCCGGCTTCATGGAATTGGAAAATATGAACATGATATAAAGCAGGGTCACTGCCGTCCATATCCATCTCTTTTTCATAGCCGTTTCCTCAAAATTCCGCTGTCTTCCACCATTTCAGCGGCTTTCCTAAGCACTTCTTCATCCTGGACAAGGGCCAGCCTTGCATACCCCTCTCCCGAAGGCCCAAAAGCGCTGCCGGGAGTTACCAGGACCCCTGACTTTTCCGCCAGCTCCATGGCAAATGAGAATGAGTCTTCAAACCCGTCCGGTATCCTGGTCCATACAAACATGGTTGCCTCCGGCTTTTCCATCCTCCACCCGATCCGGGTCATGCTGTCACAAAGAACATTTCTGCGCCTTTCATAAGCGTTTCTGGCTTCCTGGACGCAGTTCTGGTCACCTGTAATGGCTGCAATGGCCGCCTGCTGAATGGGAAGAAACATTCCATAGTCCATATTGGATTTAAGGGTTTTTAATCTGCTTACAATTTCTTTATTTCCTACACAGAAACCGATCCTGGCTCCTGCCAGGCCATAGGATTTGGAAAGGGAATTAAATTCCACTCCCACCTCTTTGGCACCGGGGAACCTAAGGAAGCTCCCGCAGTTCCTGCCGTCAAAAACCAGTTCACTGTACGCGTTGTCGTGAAGGACTATTATATCATTGTCCCTGGCAAAGGCTATTAATTCTTCATAAAAGGAATCCGGAGCCACAGCGGCAGTGGGATTGTTGGGATAAGAAACGATCATGAGCCTGGCCTTTTTCGCAACCTCCCCCGGAATGTCCCTAAAATCCAGGAGATACCCATTCTCCCGCTTCTGGGTCATGTAAAAGAGGTTGGCTCCTGCCAGCACAGGCCCATCTGCAAACACCGGATAACAGGGATCCGGAACAAGCACCACATCGCCTTCATCCACAACAGACAGGGCAATATGGGCCAGTCCTTCCTGGGAGCCCAGCAGAGAACAGATTTCAAAAGAAGGGTCTAAGTCTACCCCGTATCTTCTGTGATACCATAGGGCCACAGCCTCCAAAAGCTCCTTCTGGTCCCGGATGGCATATACGTAATTTTTCGGATCAGCCGCAGCCTGACACAGAGCATCTGTTATGTGCTTAGCCGGCGGAATATTCGGTGCGCCCACGCCTAAATCAATTACCGGTTCTCCCTTTTCCTCTTTCTGCCTTTTTATTTCCAGCAGCGTGGAAAAGATGCCTTCTCCAAAACGGTTCATTCTCTCTGAAAAATGCATGGGTCTTCTTTACCTCTGTCTTCTGTAATTTATCATAATTTCGTCTATTATAGTACAACGGCAGTTATAATACAAGGACAGACATTGAAAAAATCCCCAAAAACGGCTTAAAACCGCATATTTGGGGAAATTTCTCTTATGGTCCTATGGTAACCGGTACACCTAAATTGCAATAACTCCATAATACATCCATGACACTGTTGTCCACTGCCACGCAGCCCTGGGTGGTTCCGTCAGGAACCCTGCAGCCATGAATCATAATGGCACCTCCAAGGGGCGTATCCCATGGCGGCTGTTTGCCTTCTAAATTGGCTTTCACGATTTCGTCCTTCTGGGCCTGGGTAATAATGCCGTCTGCAAATCCTCTTTCCGCATCCTTAATGGCCGGGTAGGAAAGTCCCAATGCCAGATAAGCTACACTATTATCATTTCTGGTGCATACATAGAACTCTCCGCTGGGTGTTCTCATGTCGCCCTCTACCTTTTTATTTCCTTCCGATGAGGCCGCTCCCAGGGAAACCGGATATTCCGCAATCAGAACTCCATTCTCCTTTAATGAAAGCGTCTTTGTTCTCTTGCTCACATATATGGTCACATTACTCGTGGAACCGGAATTGCCGGCGGCAATCTTAGCGCCCGGACCGGATATGGGCTCTGCATACCCTGTAACATTGGAAGACGCCGCCATCGCTATGACCAGAACGGCTGCAATAAGACCCCTGTATCCTTTTCCTGCCCATTTCATCATCCATAACACTCCTTTTTTTGTTACATTATACCATCCATTTTGGAAGCAAGCATTTACAATATTCTTACATTTCCTTCCAAAATCTTTCGTTTTATGGACCTTTATATATTAAATATAGCCTTGCAAATAAGCCAGGGCAGCATTTAAGCAGCCTACCTCCCCTACCAGACTGCTTTCCAGGCAAAGGTGGTAATTCTGTGCCTTCCCCCATTCGCAACCGGTATAATACTGGTAATAGTCTTTTCTCTTTTTATCTATTTCCCGGATCCTCTCCTCCATCTGCTCAGGGCTGACACCTGTTTCAAGAGAATTTATTCGTTTAATCCGGTTTTCCATCTTGGCATATATAAACAAATTAATGCTGTTTTCAAGCACCCTGTCCGCACAGCGTCCCACAATGATACAGGGCCCCTGTTCCGCCAGCTTTCGTATTACACGAGACTGAGCCAGAAAAATCTGGTCTGACATGGAAACTTCATACACCATAGAGAAGGGAGAATAAAGCCTCTGCTCCAAGGGCTCCTGCTGGATGGAAACGTGTTCGTCGTAATGCAGAAATGCCTCCTCCGCCAAACCACTTTCTTCCGCAGACAAGGAAATCAGTTCCTTATCATAGAATGGAAGTCCCAGTCTTTCAGCCAGCTTCATGCCCAGCTCTCGTCCGCCGCTTCCAAACTCCCGGCTAATTGTAATCACCTTATCCAACATACGCTCCTCCTTATCTTCTGCTGAGTAATTTTTGCTACCCATCATAGTTTCTGTATAGCAGGATATCTACAAGGCTGTCAAATGGGCTTTAAATTTCCTGATTATCTTGGTATATCTGCATTTTACCACATTCTTAAATACCTGTATACCACATTTCCGCCTCTCTTATTCATACTTTGAGGCAAATCCTGGAAAAATTTCGACTTTTCTGCGGCAATGGGAGTTTGTTTCCTTTAATATTTTGCTGCTTAAAAATTAAATTCATCTTCCCAATTAAATTCTCCTGATTTCTCTAAGCTTTCAGGCCAATGGCCGCACCATTTTGGCACGCCTGGATTTTCAACCCTGTCAAGGCTTGGTGTGTACGGCTTTATATCAAGCACAGGGGTCCCGTCATTGGCGTCAATATAAGCAATCTGAATGATGCCTTTTGAATAGTCGATATGAATGACCTGTGCCGCAGTTAATGCAATGGGATTGGGGCGGACTGGCGACCTTGTGGCGAATATTCCCATAACAGACGGAGCCTTTTTATAAGGCTGGGGCGTTTCCAGGGTACTTCTTGCTTCCTCACTGTCAAAATCACTGAACCACCAGATCACATTGATATGGCTGAATCCTTCCAGTGCCTGCATCCCGGGAATAAACTTTGATTCCAGTTCAATAAACATTCCTTCATCGTTAACGTTGATTTTGCCGATAGGGCTTACCTTAAATTTCTGCATAGTGCATACCTCCATATTATCATTGATTTACCTGCAAATACAGTGTAGACCCTTACACCATGTGAGAGTCAATAATAAAAAGGTATCTTCGGGGCGCTTCTTTCCAGCCCATGGAGTTTTTTAATTTCCAGACAAAATTCTTGCAAGTTCACTGTCTTTATTCAAGATAATTGTCTTATCCGTACCTTTTAATGAAGTCTTTAGAGCATCAAGAGAACGGACGTAGTTGTAAAACTCTGCTTTGGACTCGTCATTATATGCGTTACTAAGAATCTGCATATACTGAGCTTCGCCTTCTGCCTTAATCATTTCAGCCTCTGCTTCCGCTTTTGCTACCGTCTCTTTTGTTGTTTTATCCGTTTCGTTATGGATCAGAGAAGACTGATAATCCCCATCTGCTGTATACTGAGCCGCAATATTATTCCTTTCAGAGATCATACGCTGGTATACAGACTCTTTATTGGAATCTGGCAGATCAAGCTTTTTTGTTTCTACAGCAAGGATACGAATTCCATAAGAATCCATTGATATTCCTATATTATTTGTAATTGCATCTGCAAGTTCTCCAGCCCTGCCTGAAATAATATCTTCCTGACTGGTTGCAGACATAACAGTTTTGATGGAATTATACACAACATTGTCAAGCCTTACCTCAGCCTTTTCAATGCTTGCATTCAAGGAAGATAAGTATTTCATCGGATCTGTGATTTCCCAGATTACGAACGAGTCAACATTCATTACTTTCTTATCTCTGGTCGTGACATCACTTGGAATGAGGTCATAGATCATTTTTTTTCTTGGAATCCTTTGTGTACTTTGAATAAAAGGAATCTTAAAAGACAGACCTGCAGTATTTTCCACACGCATAACCTTACCAAACTGCTTGACCAATGTGTATTCGTTTGCCGCTGTGACAATAAGGGAATTTAAACCTATAAACATTAAAAGCAGAATAACAACTGCATATTTTACTTTTTTAACCATTGTTATTGTTCTCCTTTCTCACTGCTTACAAAGGGTTCTAAAGGAAGCATTTTTTGTGTTCCATCTGATCCATCGATGATAACCTTCAGGGATGGCAGAATGTTTTCCATGGTCTCGTAAAACATTCTCTTTTTTGTAATCAGCGGGTACTTTATGTACTCCTCGTACATATCGTTAAATCTTGATACCTGACCTTCTGCTTCACTAATTCTTTGCTGCTTATAGGCTTGGGCATCCTTTTTTGCTTTATCTGCTCTGGCATTTGCTGCCGGGAGCTGCTCGGACTGATACTTTTTCGCTTCATTGATTTTCGTATCCATACTCTGTTTTGCATCTTCTACTGCCTTAAATGCATTGCTGACTTCTATTGTAGGCGGTTCTGAGTCCTGTATGGTTACATTATTAATACCGATGCCAATATCTTCTGTTTCCAATCGTTCAGAAAGAAGCTGCTTTACTTTTGCTTGTATTTCAGCCTTTCCTGTGGTGATCACCTCATCTACATTATAGATACCAACAGTATCTCTGATATAAGACTGGGAAAGATTTTTTAAGATATCCACAGCATCGTCACGGTAAATATATGCTCTGACCGGATCAACAACCTGATATTCTATATAGAAGTCAACATTAACAAAATTAAAATCTTTCGTGATCATTTCGGATTCACTAACGGTTGATTGATCATTTTCGTCATAGCCGATCCTCATGCCTTTGATTTCTTTTGACATCTTGTAAACTGTTTGTACAAATGGGATCTTAAAATGGGGTCCCGTCTTTGTCACACTGACAGGGTTACCAAATGTACATACTACCGCAACCTTATCCTCAGTCAACGTATAAAAGCTGTTGGAAAATAAGAAAACAGCCAGTACAATTCCTATCATAAGGTAAGTGCTCCTTAAAATCACCTTTACCTGCTTTTTTCTTGGAAGTTTTTCGAAATTTTCCGGTCTTCGATTGCTCGAATCCTCCTGGCCTCCAGATCTTTTATCCATACTTTTCTCCTTTCTTTCTGACGGCAGATTTTTAATCCTGGGGATGCTTGTAACAATGATTTTTCTTCACTATTATATTTCTGCCTGCTTTCCTGGTTTGAATTCATGAACAAAGCCATGGCGAATCTCATTCGCTCTTTTGTCATGCAATTCTTTATTTCATCTTCTATTATACACTATTTTGAGCTTTTGAGGAATTTCTTATAAAATAAAAAGGCGTCCTGCAAAATCTGCAAAACGCCGGTTATCTTATCTTTTCTCCAATGGTATCTGGATTTCAGTCAGATAGTTGTCCGGGCTGTCCTCATTCCAGGGCCCCCGATGGACAATCTGCCTGCTCTGGCCCCTCATTTTGTATTGATTATGTGCCTGCAGCCAGTCTGCAAAAGCAAGATATGCACCCTTTATATTTTCAAAAGATCCATATACCATAGTACATGCCATCATGGGCACAGGTTCTGTATTTCTATAGGTAAAACCGCACACATCCTTTCCTGTCCGCGCCACGGGAGCGCATATTTCAATGTCAACGTCCGTTTCCTTATAATCTGTATCATGATAAACAGCAAAGGTATTGGTTGAAACAGGGATATTATTTTCTTCTGCAAAGGCCGACATTTCTTTCCACATCTGGCCCTCGGCATAATAATCCGGGACGACCCGCCTTAAAGAAAATACCTGATAGCTGGGTATGGATTTAATGGAAACATTGTAATGTATGGTAATTTTTTCCTGCAAAATATCCCTCTTTGCCAGCTCAATTTTAGATAGTCTGTCCTGCTCAGCCTTCATTGCATCCTCAATTTCCAGACGCTTATTGTCAAGCTGGTTTGCTATAAATTCATCCTCCCAATGATTAAGGGCAACCGTAATTTCAGAGACAGTAAACCCTAAATCCCGTAAGAATATTATTTTATTCAAAACAGGGATTTGTTTTATGGAATATAGCCTGTAACCTGTAAATCTATCTGTTTCCGCAGGCTTTAGCAACCCTGTTTCATCGTAATACCGCAGCATTCGGACCGACACCTGTGTCAATTTGGAAAACTCACCTATTTTAAACATACGCACCACCTCTATATTGATTGATTATACCGTAAGCAGAATCAAACTGCAAATACAGCAATTCTACTTAATTGGAACATAAATATCAATCTCAGAGTTTTCTATATTTTCTCCTGTAACCCTTTCGGTATAGCATCTGCATTTTTGCTGCATCCTGCCGTAATTCCTAATGCCATTACCAAAATCATGATTAATGCTGCTACTTTTCCCATTTTTTTCATATATCTCTCCTTTATCTTTTTCCATAAGCAAAATATAACAAATATCATCAAAAAAAAATATGACCAATGTCATGAAATCACCATTTAATTTTTGTCTGGTAAAAATTTTACAACAAAAGCACAGAATCTTTTCCTGTGCTTTTGCTGTTCTTCGTATTCAGTTTACAGTTCCAATTGATTGACAAGAATAAAGGTTCACTCCACGCCATACTCTTTTATCTTCCGATACAGGGTAGAACGGGAAATCCCAAGCACTTCTGCAATATCCGTTTTGGAATACCCTCTCGCCAGCATTGCCGTTATCCGTTCCCTGGCAGTCTCTCCAAGACCGCGAAATACCTCTTCTTTCAACCGGATCAGATTCTTTTCCTTCAGTTCTTCTATAGTTACTCTTCCGGAGCATTCCGCGGCGATCCGTTCAAGAATCAGCTCCATGCTGTGCTTTCCTATTTCCCCGTAATGATTTCTGAAATAGGTTATAACTTCTCCCGACAGTTCAACCGTTCTGTTATGATAGAGATTCTTATAATAATTCAGACCTGAGGCCACATAGTACCGGAACTTTACCATATCCTTTTCCACTCCTTCAAAACTGATTTTATGCAGAACCATGAGGCGGTATAATTCCGGGGAAAACAGCTTCTGCTCCACCAGCGGCTCCAGCTCCCTGTCGGTGCAGAACAAAAATCTTACATTGGAACGGATCAGCTTATTATGCGATTTGAACTTGCCTGCTTTCATGAAATCAGCCAGATAATTCTGTATGTATATGGGCATGTTCTCCGGCTGCAGGATCACGATGGTGCAGTTATTGGCATTTTTTAAAAGTCCGTATTCATCCATCATATAAATTTCAAATAAGTCCCGGTACAGATTATCCGCATAAACCACATAAAGATCATGGAGGTTTCTTTCCGAAGTATTAAATACCGCTTTAGCCAGGAGGAGATTCAGCTCATTATCAGAGCTCTGGATCAGAACATGGTGATCTGTTTTGGCCAGGGTCCGCACCATGTCCAGTTCCTGCTTTGAAAAATATTTTTTCAGCCACTCCAAAGTCACAAGAGAACCCTGTTCAGAAATGTTGATCCTTTTAACAAAATCACTTTGGGGCCTGAAATAGAACAGAGTACTGAACTCCGTATCGCTTAAGTATATCTTCTTACTGGACACCACCCCGTGAAACAGATGCTCATTCATTTCACAGGTCAGCCTTTCATTGCTGATATCCTCATAAGAATGAAAATAATCTTCTATTAATTGAAACGGAAACAGTTCTTTCATGTTTCTGCCGGTCAATCCTCTGTCAAAATGAAGAATATCACAAAAACGCTGGTTCACATGAATGATATTTCCGTAATAGTCCGTGTAAATGACCGCCTCAAACATCTTATCCATAATTGCTTCTATTTCTTTCAGGCGGTTTTGAAGTCCAATGGTTTTTGTTTCATTTTCTATTTTTCCGGACAAAAGTTCCGCAAAATTTTCTAAAAAGGAAACCGTTGAATCCAGGCTTTCAAACAGGAATTTCGCCCTGTGCCTGGTTAAAATCAAAGCAAGGGCACCTACAACCTGGTTCTCCACTCTTATGGGCACTCCTACAAAGCTGCTCATCTTACACTCCCTGAACTGATCGCACCGGCGGCATCCAGGCAGACGGGACTTGTCTTCCACGATCACGTTTCTGTTTTCCATAAGAATGGTGGATATAATGGTACCTATTTTAATATCTGTATAAAGGTTTAAATATTTAAAGGCACTTCCAACAATCTTCATATTTGTATCGATAATCAGAATGTCTGTGTCCAATGTATCCGAAATGATCCTTGCAAAATGATTGGTATAGCTTTCGATTAATCCCAACAGGCTTTTCTCCATCCCGCACCTCACAAATATCCGTTTTTTAAACGCCAAACAGGGATGCTGTAATTTTACAACAACCCTTTTGGTCCGGAAATTAAATCCGTTTCCTTATTCCTGGTTCTTATGAAAAGCTACTTCGCAAATGGAATCTCCTTTTGCAATGGTTTTTCCAAGGTGGAAGTTAAAGTCTTTAAACTGGGAGCAGATCCCTCTGTCCCCGTCCATGGCGATCTCGCACATTTCGGCGATCAGCTCCTCATCATCCGTAAGCTTTCTCCATGCGTCCACCAGTGGACAGTAGTGGAATGTTATATCCAGCCGTTCATCGGTGCATTCCGTATCCATCTGAAAAATATTTTTTACATTGTCACTGATAAATTCCTTTTCAAATACCTTTAAATCACTGGTCTGGGTGTATTTGTTCTCTCCGTGGAAGCAGCCGCATTTTTTAATGGCCTCATGGGCAAATTCACTGTCAAGGCCTCTCTTTTTTGCCTCCATAAACATGTAGTAGAACCATGTGGCTCTGTGCTCGATCCCATCCCGCAGATCCTTGATGTGCTGACCTCTGTCTTCTGGTGTGTTGCTGTACATAACTGTACCTCCTTAAATATTAATTTTTTCTTTTATGCAATTCATTAACGTGCCGATCTGATAAGACATGGTAACGGCTCCCGGATCCAGATGTCCAAGCCCCTTATTGGCCTGATAGGTAGCCCTGCCTCTTACCGCTTCCATATTCCTCGTGCTCTCAGCTCCGTCAATTGCTGCCCGCTTCACTATTTCGCAGATTTCCAGTTCACTTTTTCCATCAGAAACTGCTTTCTTATATGCATTTACCGCCGGGGCAAGGCTGTCTATCATGGTTTTAAACCCTTCCTTTGCCTGTCCCCTGGACATGATGGCTTCCAGCATGGCCTCCAGCATGTGGCATACTCCCTGACAGTCCAGGGTTTCCCTTCCTTTTACCGCCTTGGCAGCCGCAAGATATGCGGAGCCGTAAAGCACTCCGGAGGACCCTCCGATCACCGCCATCATGATCTTGCCGATTTCCTTTAATTCATCACTGATGGGCATTTCCCCCAGCTCATCCGCTTTTTCAACCAGCTTTTCAAATCCCATGTTAATGTTTGCCCAGTGGTCGCCGTCGCCGGTGGCCAGGTCCAGTTCCGTCACATATTCTCCGTTTTCACGGATCAGCTCATATGCTTTTTTTATGTACTCTGCGTAGTCCTTACCTGTTAATTCAAATCCCATATTCCACCGCCTTATCTGATGTTTAAAGCCGGAGTATTACAAGGCGCGTCAAGAAGCTCCTTTAACTCGTCATCCAGTTTCATGAGTGTCAGGGAACAGCCGGTCATATCAAGGGCCGTCATATAATTTCCCACAAGCGTCTTATAAGCCCTGATTCCCTTTTCCTCCAACAGCTTCTGAATCTCCATATTCAGAATATAAAGCTCCATAAGAGGGGTTCCCCCCAGACCGTTTACCAGCACTGCCACTTCGCTGCCGGTATAATCATAATCCTCAAGAATCTTCCCAAGAAGGATTTCCGCTGTCTCTTTCGCTGTTTTTACCCTGGTTCTTTCTACTCCCGGCTCTCCATGGATGCCCATTCCGATCTCAATTTCTTCTTCCCCCAGCACAAATCCCGGTTTTCCCACAGCAGGAAGGGTACACGGACTCATAGCCATGCCCATGCTTCTTATGTTTGAAATGACTTTTTCAGCAGCAGCCTTTACTTCCTGTAAGCTTCCGCCCAGCTCTGCTTTCGCTCCTGCGATCTTATGTACGAATACGGTACCTGCGATCCCCCTTCTTCCGGTGGAATATGTACTGTCAGGAACAGCCACGTCATCTTTAACAACGACCCATTCCACATCTATATCCTCTGCCTCTGCAAGGTCAGAGGCAAGACCGAAGTTCATGATATCCCCGGAATAATTTTTTATGATCAGAAGGACCCCTTTTCCGCTGTTCATCTGATTGATGGCTTCCCCGATCCGGTCCGGACTGGGAGAAGAGAATACGTTTCCGGATACGGCGGCATCCAACATGCCTTTTCCCACATATCCTGCATGGGCCGGTTCATGTCCGGCTCCGCCACCTGATATGACGGCCACCTTATCTGCCCTTTCCCTGCGGGAAATCACTTCGTAGCCCGGAGTATACCGAAGCTCCGGATGGGCAAGTTCCATGCCCCGCAGCGCTTCTGCCACTACATCCATTGGTTTGTTTATTATTTTTTTCATGTTGCCTCCTTTATCCTAAGCCTAAATACGCTTTTTTAATTCTTGGATCAGCCGCGATCTCTTTGGCATTTCCCGACATGGTGACCTTCCCATTCTCCAGCACATATGCCCTGTGAGAAGCGCTCAAAGCCATGTTGGCATTCTGCTCGATGAGAAGAATTGTCACTCCCTGCTTGTTTATTTCTTTTATCAGGTCAAAAATAAGCAGAACAAAGTTGGGAGCAAGGCCCAGGGATGGCTCGTCTAACAAAAGCAGCTCCGGATTGCACATCAATGCTCTCCCAATGGCAAGCATCTGCTGTTCCCCTCCGGAAAGAGTTCCAGCCGTCTGTTTGATCCTCTCTTTTAACCTGGGGAATATCTCATAGACCCGTTTATAGCTTTCGGCTATTTTATTCTTGTCCTTTACGGTGTAGGCGCCAAGGCGGAGATTCTCTTCCACCGTAAGCGCCGGAAATACCTCTCTGCCTTCCGGAGAAATGCTGATTCCCATCTTTGTCATCAGATAGGGCGGACTGTTGGTAATCTCCTTTCCCATAAATTCAACCCTGCCCCGGGAAGATTTGGTGATCCCCACAATCGTATTTAACAGGGTGGATTTCCCGGCTCCGTTGCTTCCGATGAGAGATACGACTTCCCCTTTGCCTATCTCCATATCAACACCTTTGAGCGCATGTATGGGACCGTAATAAGTATTTAAATCAGTTATCTTCAGCATCCTTATGCACACCTCCCAAATAAGCCTCAATTACCCGTTCATTGTTGGCAATCTCCATCGGAAGTCCCTGTGCGATGGGTTTTCCGTGGTCGATCACGTAAATCCTGTCGGAAATATTCATAACCACGCTCATATCATGCTCAATCAGCAATACGGTATATCCCTTCTGTTTCAGAGAACGGATAAACAGCATCAGCTCCTCTGACTCCCGCGGATTCATGCCTGCTGCCGGCTCATCCAGTAAAAGCAGTTTGGCTCCGGTGGCAATGGCTCTTGCGATTTCCAGCTTTCTCTGGTCTCCATAGGGTAAGTTGGAAGCATAATCATCCTTTCTTTCTTCCAGGCCTATTGACCGTAAAAGTGCAATGGCCTCAAGTACCTTTTCGTCTTCCTCTTTCCGGTATCTGGCCGTACGGAACGTGGAATCAAAAAAGCTGTATGAGGTTTTTATGTGGGCCCCAACCAGTACATTTTCTATCACACGCATATCCTGAAACAGCCGGATATTCTGGAACGTCCGGGACATTCCTGCCATTACGATGTGTTTCGGCTTTTTATTCTGGATTTCTTCGCCGTTAAATACAATGGTTCCTTCATCCACCTGGTACACGCCCGTCAGCATATTGAATACCGTTGTTTTACCGGCGCCGTTAGGCCCGATGATGGAAACCACTTCCCCTTTATTAACCTCAAAACTCACCTGTTCCACCGCAACAATACCGCCAAACCGTTTCGTAATTCCCCTTACGGATAAATATGCATTTTCAGCCATTCTCTCCCGCCTCCTCTTTATCCGCTGTCTTAAGCTTTTCCGCCACCTGCCTGGATAATTTAAAGGGAAGCTGGGATTTCCATCCAAGGATTCCCTGAGGCCGGAAGCGCATCATGACAACCAGAATCACGCCGTATAAAACAAACCGGTAGACCATGAGGAATCTGGATACCTCAGGAAGGGCAATGAGAATGGCGGCTCCAAGGAACATTCCCCTGATGGTCCCCATACCCCCCAGAATTACTATGGAGAGGATCAGGGTCGACACATCAAAATTAAAAGTGTTGGGATCCACATATCCGATGAGTGTGGCATACAGCGCTCCGGCAGCAGCACAGATACATGCGGATAATACAAAAGCCAGAATCTTATAGTAAGTGGTGTTGATTCCCATCATAATGCTGGCCAGCTCATCTCCCTTGATCGCCTGAAGCGCCCTGCCGGTTTTGGATCTGACAAGAACAAGGCAGAAAACCGTACAGACAACCAGAATGATCATTACCAGATAATACAGCCCATGATTTCCTATGGTAAGCTTCATGCCAAATAAGGCAGGCTTGGGAATATTTTTCACTCCCAAAGTTCCATTGGTGACGGTCGCCCAGTTCATGGCAATCATTTTGATGATTTCTCCGAATCCCAAAGTGACAATGGAAAGGTAGGTACCGGTCAAACGAAGAGTGGGAAGCCCCAGAAGGATTCCTACAAGCCCGGCTGCCACCATACCCACTAGCATGGAAGGAAAGAAACTCCACCCCAGCTTTACCGCGCATAAAGAAGCTCCATAGGCCCCGATGGCAACAAATCCGGCATGTCCAAGAGAGACCAGGCCGGTGTAACCGGTCAGAATGTTAAGTCCAAGGCCAAACATGGCATATACCGCCATTTTTACCACCACGGTCAGGAAATACTGATTGTTCACTCCCCTTGGAAGCAGGCATAAAAATGCTGCCAGCAGGATCAGGAGTACTTTCTGGTATTTACTCACAAAGCTTTCAAACTGAAATAAAAAGCTGTGTTTTTCAATTTTTGTATTTGTCATATTTTATACCTTGGTGATCCCTTTCTTTCCGAATAAACCATTGGGTCTTACGATCAGAACAATAATCAATATGATAAATGCCATGGAATCCCGGTATGTTGATCCGAGAATGGTTGCAGCCATTGATTCCGATACTCCCACGATCAGACCTCCTATAATCGCCCCCGGAAGGCTTCCGATCCCTCCAAGTACTGCTGCCGCAAATGCCTTTAATCCGGCCATAAATCCCATATTGGGATAGACGATCTGATAATAGCTTCCAACTAGGGCGCCTGCGATGGCAGCGGATATTCCACTTAAGAAGAACGTAAATGAAATAACAAAATTCACATTGATCCCCATTAAATTAGCAGCCTTTGGATTCTGTTCCGCAGCCCTCATTGCCAGCCCTATTTTTGTATAGAATACAATGGCCACCAAAACCAGCATCAGGACCAGAGAAACCGCAAACATTCCGATCTGTGTGGAAGAAATAACAATCTTTCCAACCTGCAGGGTTCCAGAATCGAACAGGGCCGGAAAGGCTCTTTTTTCGCTTCCGAAAAATACAATGAGAAGATTAGTCACAATGTTGGAAATTCCAATGGTCGTTATCAGCGAGGCGATGGGAATGGATTTCTTCTTTCTTAAAGGTTCCAGAGCAAGCTTGTCAATTGCCACACCCAGAACCCCCGTCAGCACCATGCTGGCAATGAGCCCCGGAATGATTCCAAACCGGAGGCCAATGAAAACCATTGCCATCTGAGCGCCGAATGCATAGATGGAACCGTGGGAAAAATTGACCAGTCTGAGAATTCCGAACACCAATGAATATCCGACTGCAATGAGAGCATATCCCATTCCCAATGCCAGTCCGTTAAATATCTGTTGTGCAATCATATATTCACCTTTCTGCGGGAACAGTGAGTCACCATTCCCGCCGCTTAAACTAGTTCATCTTGACAAATTTTCCATCCTGAATCGTAACCTTATTAAACTGCTTATCAACATCTCCCTGTTCGTCGAACTTAATATTGCCAGTTACGCCCTTGTAACTGATTTCGTTAAGCTTGTCCCTTACCGCTGCAGAATCCGTGGTACCTGCCTCTTTTATAGCTGTCAGAAGTACGCCCACAGAATCATAGGCCTGGGAAGTAAGAGCGGATGGTGCGCTTCCATAAGCTTGTGTGAATTTATCAACATATGCCTTTACATCCGGATCGTCTGATTCTGAGAAGAAAATAACCGGGAAACAGACTCCATCTATCGCTTCCCCGCCTAACTGGATCAACTGCTGGCTGTAAGCATTGGAAAAGCCTACGATGGCAATATCAGGATTAATATTTTTATATTGTTTGGCAACCGGAGCCACCAGATTATACATGCCGCAGCAGATCACCACATCTGCTCCTGCTTCATTCAACTTGGTAATGGCCGGTGTATAGTCATCGGAGCCTTCCATTACTTCTTCATGTGCGACTACTTTTACATTGGGATCATTTAAGTCTGTAATCAGATCCTTGATGATGCCTGACGTATTGGTTCCCCAGTCTGTCATAATGGAAATGATGCCGATATTTTTCTTTCCAAGATCATGGACGGCAATGTCAACGGAAGCCGCACCTTCCTTGGAAATGACCGTATTATTTCTAAAAATATAGTTTCCTATTTTGGAATAATCCGGGTGAGAAGCAGACGGAGAGATCTCAATGATATTGTTTTCCTGATAAATGGGAGCCGCCGTCATACAGACTCCGGAAGAGAAATGGCCGATCACACCGCTGATATCTCCGTCAGAAACAATTTTCTGTGCAATGGTTGTTGCCTCTTCGGAAGTATTCTTATCGTCATAGGGCACAATTTCAATCTGTTTCCCCAAAACTCCTCCCTCTGCATTCCACTGGTCAACCATCAGCTTCGCCGCATTGGTAAAACCGATGCCGTACTCGGAATTATCTCCTGTCATAGGTGCTGCCACCGCAATCTTTATGACTCCCTCACCGTTCTGGGCGTTTGTTCCCCCGGCTTGTGCATTGGAGGTATTTTGGGTAACCCCCGTACTCTGTCCATTCCCCTGGGTGCAGCCTGCCAGCGCACCTGCCAACATCATCATAACCAATGAATACTTGATAAACCCCTTTTTCATAACTGAAACTACCTTCCTTTCTTTTATCTGCGTTGTTTTTATGAACCCTGGACCATAATGTTAAGGATTACCTCATCCGTTTCTTTCATCCCAACCTTTGCCAGCGTAATGACCCCATCCACTGTCTTTTGAACGTTCTCTTTTACAATTCCTTCTCCCGGAAGAAAAACATGTCCGTTCATGGATAAATAGCTGGCCATAATTGCCGCATCCACGCTGGAAGCAATCTTGGCCGCACAGGAAGCACTTGCCCCGTCACATACAATCCCTGAAGTATTTGCCAGGGTATTGATAATTGTATGTTCGATCTGTTCCTTTGTTCCTCCCATTAAATAGGTGATCCCTGCCCCGGCGCCGGCCGCCGCACTGACCGCTCCGCAATAAGCCGACAATCTGCCCATACGGTATTTCTGATAAATAGCGATCAGGTTGCTGAGAACTAATGCCCGATATAACGCTTCTTCACTGCTTCTGAGAGTCTTTGCATATTCAATGACAGGAAGAGATACCGTCATTCCCTGATTCCCGCTGCCGGAATTTATGACTACCGGTAATTCACATCCGTTCATACGTGCATCAGACCCGGCAGCCGCCACTGCTTTTGCCCTGATTTTCACATCATCCCCATACACTTCAAGAAGTGTCTTTCCAATCTGGGCCCCGTAACAATTGGAAAGCCCGTCACGTGCAATATTGGTATTGCACTCAATTTGTTCCCCTATCAGCCTCCTTATTTTTTTAATGTTGACCTGTTCTGTAAATTCAAATATGGAATCCATATTCAAATAGCAATAATCTGCCGGTTCTTCCTCAACTGCCAGCTCTTTTTCAAAAAGGAGCTGCCCGTTTTTCTCGATTCTGATAATACCAAGATGGGTCCGCAGCAGTTCCACCCTGACCTCGTCTCTTTCCTGCTTCATCACTACAACAATATGAAGCTTTTCCCGGGTATCCAGAATCTCAACCTGGCATATCTTTTCCTGAAGCATGATCTTCGCGATCTGTAAATCCTGTTCCGTTACCGTTGTCAAGACTTCCAGTCCTCTGTCCGGATCCCCTCCCACTGCTCCAACAGCAGCGGCCGCCTCAATACCCCTTAAACCGCCGGTCATGGGAACCACAACTGCTTTTGCATTTTTTATAATATTTCCGCTGCAGGATATTGTAATTTTTTCAGGGACAACTCCCAGATATTTTTTCGCTGTAGCACTTGCATATGCAATTGCTATGGGCTCGGTACAGCCCAGTGCCTTCACCAGCTCAGCTTCTAAAATGTGAATCAAATGCTTCTCTGTTACTTTCTGCATGTTCCTCCTATCTACTGTGCCGCCAGCAAGCAGTTGATATTTCATTTTTATTGGTCTGATTTTGCTTAGCTTTTATGGTTATAGTATATCATTTGCCCCCCTACATTGCAATTCGTTTTTGTGTAATTTAACCAAAAATAATTATTTTCAGCGCTTTTATTGGTTATTTTATACATTTATCTCGCTTATTTTATCAGTTTTATATAGATATCTATACTAAAATGTATCATTTTGACACACTTGTTTTTATTAAGTATGAAACAGGAAAAGAGGCCCGATCATTGAATGGGGCCCTGGGGAAAATACAGAAAAAGTATAGAAGGAGATAACCTGTTCTTCAATCCAGGAAATATCCTTCTTGTATTTAGAGGTAAACATCGGCTGGTATTCTCCATTCCTGTCTCTTGGAATATCCATAGGGAATTCGTCAAACTGGCTTTTGAGGGTTTTGGGGGAATATTCTTGAAACTGCCATAAAAAATGCTCCTTTTCGATAAGAATTTTCACACCTTAATTCTCACCAAAAAGAAGCCATTTTTTTCCAAAGACACAAATTAGATTACACTACTGTTGAGAGTGTCGAAGATACTTTTTTATCACAGTCCAGTTTCCACTGTGCAAAGCTTATAGATTTCAATCATTTCTTCTTTTCCTATTTTCACAAAATTCCCGACAGGAATGGTGTCTCCATAGGTGGCCTTATCCGCCATCTCCTCAAAAGCATCGTCAGGAAGGCCGGCATCTGAGAACGTAAGAGGCATGCCCAATGCTTTAAAGTACTCTCGCATTCTCCGGATTCCTTCCGTACAGATTTCATCCGTTTTCCCGTAAGACAGATCTACGCCCCACACCCTTACCGCGAATTGGATGAACCGGTTTTTATCATGACTGTATACGTACTCCATCCAAGCAGGATAGACAATAGACAAACTGGCCCCATGGGCGATGTCATACTTTCCGCTCATCTCCAGTGCGATTCTGTGAGAAGCCCAGTCCTGAACACGTCCGGTGTTTAAAAGGCCATTGTGGGCCAAGGTGCCCGCCCATACAATTTCCGCCCTGGCATCATAATTCTGAGGCTCTCTAAGGGTCCTTAAGCCATTTACGATAATGCTTTTTAAGGCTGCCTCGCATAGCCGGTCTGTTAAATCCACATTATCCGTGTTCGTAAAATACCGTTCCATGATATGAGTCATCATATCCACAACTCCGCATCCGACCTGATAAGGGGGAAGAGTAAACGTTAACTCCGGATTAATAATAGAAAATACCGGGCGTATCAAATCCAGATTAATGCTTTTCTTATACCAGCCGTCTTCGTTTGTGATCACTGAACTTAAACTTGATTCGCTTCCTGCGGCAGGGATCGTTAAGAGTGCGGCCGTTGGCAGCGTTGACTTTGGAGTATCTTTGCCCAGATAAAAGTCCCACACGTCTCCTTTATGGGGAACACCCACGCCGATGGCCTTTGCGGTGTCAATGGAACTTCCTCCCCCGATGGCAAGAATAAATTCTATATGTTCCTGACGGCATAATTCGATTCCCTGTTTAACAAGCCCAAGTCTGGGGTTTGGCTGTACCCCTCCTAATTCCAAATATTGAATTCCCTGTTCTTTTAAAGAAGCAGCAACTGTGTCTAAAAGCCCGTTCTCTTTTATCCGGTCAGAGCCGTACACAATCAGGACTTTTTCGCAAGTGCTGTATTTCCTGATTTTTCCCCCTATCTGGCTCTCTGTGTTTTTTCCAAATACAATCTCAGTTGTATTAGAAAACTCAAAATTTATCATATAATTTCTCCCCTATCTGTAGCAATCTGCTTTTCCCAGTGAGCCGAACAATTCCATTTTCTGGCGTATTACCTTCCGGGCTTCAAGAATTCCCGGGGTAAATACTTTAGCAGGAATAAAACCACCGGTTTCTTCAATAACCTGATTTACCTTCTTGAAAAAAGCATATTTAAAGTCACTGGATATGTTCACCTTGCGTATCCCGATTTTACAGGCTTCCCGTATTTCATCATCTGGATTGTTGCTGCCGCCATGAAGAACCAGGGGAACCGGAGATACTTCTTTGATCCTTTTCAGCAATTCAAGCTGAAGCTCCGGCTGAAATCCCTTAGGATAAATACCGTGAGCGGTGCCTATTGCAATGGCAAGGCAGTCCACATCTGTTTTGGAAACAAACTGAATTACATCTTCCGGATCGGTATAAGTCACATTTTTGACTCCGCCTTCCTCTGAGTTATCCATGACTCCAATTGTTCCTATTTCTCCTTCTACAGAGACATTCACCATATGTGCCAGTTCAGCCATTTCCTTTGTAAGGTGCATATTTTCCTCATAGGAAAGCTCCGAACCATCAATCATGACAGATGTAAAACCGGCCTGGATAGCTTTCAGGCACTGTGAAATCGTTTTCCCATGATCCAGATGAAGTACAAATGGAATTTTACTGCCGGCCAGCCTTTCTTTTACATAGGTATAAAATTCTCTGGTTGCAAAGTCAAATTCACCTGGCGCCACCTGAATGATAGCCGGGGAATTGCTGGCTTCTGCTTCTTCCACGACCGACCGGAACAGGGAACTTTCCGTTGCATTGAAAGCCCCTACTGCGAAGTGGTTTTCGTTTGCTGTTTTTAGCATTTCCTTCATATTAATTAGCATTTTTTCCTCCTGTTTTAAATGGTCTCAATTATAATGTCATCAGTGTTTGCGGTTGTCATATCTGATAAGGTCCCAAGATCCTCAAAGCTCTCATCCTCTTCAGTCACTTTTTTCTTGATGACAGAGAGGATTACTCCGGTGATCACGCTGCCAATAGCCAGAGCAAGGCAGAACTTTATAGGATTGGTAAAGAGGGGGACGGAAAGCATGCCGCCGTGGGGAACGGGAGCGCCACATCCCCAGGTCATAGACAGGCCTCCTGCTATCGCTGATCCACATACGCAGGCGAACACCACACGGATCAAATCTCTTGCCGCAATGGGAATAACGCCTTCGGTTATCATACAGAACCCCATAGGAACGGCTGCCTTTAAGGCTTCTTTCTCTGCTATGGTATACTTATTCCTGGTCAAAAGGCAGGAAATGGCTATTCCAAAGGGCGGAATCATGGAACCAACAAATTTTACCGCTTCCGGCTCTATAACTCCGTCTATCATAAGCGCGTTAACAAAGGTGGACATGGTTTTATTTACTGGGCCTCCAAAATCAAAACAGGCCATAGCGCCCAGTACGGCTCCAAAAACGAATTTAGAACCGCTCTGAAGGCCGGAAATTGCTGAGGTCAGAGTTACTTGAAGCCATGCAAAAGGCTGGCCTACAACCGTGAACATTAATACCCCTGCAACAGCGGTAGTCAATACAGGTATGACCAGAACCGGCATCAATCCCTGCATTGCCTTAGGGAGCTTTACATATTTCTTAATGGACAGTACCAGATAACCTACCAGGAAACCGGCTACGATACCACCGATAAAGCCGGCCTTGATCTCCGTGCAGATAAAGCCTAATATAAGTCCGGGAGCAATTCCAGGACGGTCCGCAATGGAATAGGCCACACCCGCGGTGATAACAGGCACTACGGCCGACATGCCAAACCCACCTGCCTTATATAAGAAGTACCCGATCCCTGAAGTGGAATTGCGAACATCACCGTCAATAAACTGCCCCAGTGCCATGCATAGTCCTGCAGCGACTACTAATGGAATCATGTAACCAATTGCTGTCAATATATGTTTTTTTATCAATGCCAACACACCATGCTCTTTCATTTTTATCTTCTCCTTTAGCTTTGATTTGACAATGCTTTTTCTACCTTTTCAATAAAACCGATGGCGTTTTTAATAACAGCAGCAGTTCCCACACGAATTACCGGCTTTCCCTTAAACCGTTCTTCTCCCGAGATCTTGACGTCTATGGCAAGGATTACTACATCAGCTTCTGCTATCTCCCGGTCTGTAAGCTTGTTCTCTACACCTATCGTACCCTGGGTTTCTATTTTTGCTTCGTGTCCCCTGGCTTTCGCCCCTTTTATCAGCTTTTCCCGTGCCATATAGGTATGTGCAATTCCTGCCGTACATGCGGCAACACCTACAATCTTCATTTAACTCCCCTCCCTTTGATTGAATATTGTGAAGATTTCCCCCTCATCATCCGTTGACAACAATGTTTCTATTACTTTATCATCGCATAAGGCCACCGCCACCTGGGACAACAGTGAAACCAGTTCTGATTTATCTGCGGTATTGACCGCAAACATCACAAAGACCCTGCATGTTCCCTCTCCCAGTGTTTCCCATTCAACCTCATGATCTGACCTTCCTACTGCCATGGATGTACGGATAACAGCATCCGATTTACCATGAGGAATGGCCACCTGATTACCGATTCCCGTAGGACCTTCCTTTTCACGCTGGTAAACATCATATAAAAAGAGCTCTCTGGAGGAAATCACTCCGGCCTTTAAAAACATGTCGGTCATTTCCTGAATTATTTCATCTTTTGTACTTCCAGCTAAATGCAGGTTAATGCAGGAACGCTGGATAACATTTTCAATTGTCATAAGTGATGCCATATCTCGCCTCCTCCTGTGTTTTTATTCTTTAAATGCAATTGCAGCCCTGACTCTCTGGTTCATCAGTTCCGCCAACAATTTTGGGTTATCATATCGCCTGATTTCATTTATCTTTTCCTGATCATCAAAAATATCCAGGAAGACACTATAGAATTTTATGTTTTCTTCTTTCATTCCGGTTGCTTCGTCCAGATTAAAGGCCAGAAGGAAAATAACATCCACCTTTTCCGCTTCTTGCCACAGGACCGGAGCTGCCAATGTAGCGACCGCTATGGCCGGACGTATAACACAATTGGCAAATCCATGAGGCATGGCGATTCCTTTTCCAAGTGCTGTGGGAGCCGTCATTTCGTGGTCCATAACGGACTGCAGAAATTCTTCCGTCACATACCCGGCTTCGCTCAGCTTTTTGCACAAAAGGTGGAGAACGCTTTGCTTATCCGTGGTATTTATATGCAGATAAACAAATTCATCATAAAACAAATTTTTGCAGATATTCAGCTTTTTGCACGGCTGTTTGTTTTTTAAGTTCCTCATTCGTACCTGCTTCATGGCGTTCTCGATATTTTTAATATCATTGGGAGTCATAAGATGTCCTACCGTAACCACTTCTTTTCCATAACAGGGACTTTTTAGCTGGATAGTGGTAACGATCAGATCACAGGGAATATGGATGAGCTTCTTAAGATCTCTAACCGACAGCACCTCTACAATTCTTATATCGCCAATGGTACGTTCCATCTGCTTCTTTAATAATTGGGATATACCAATACCGTAGTCGCATATAACACAGGCGGTAACCGTTGACATGCTTCTTTCAATTGCTCCTCCAAGGAGAAGTGCCATAGTGCACATTTCATGTTCATTTAAATCCAGGCCCAGCTCCTTTTGAAAATATACGCTGACAGCGGAAATAGCCGTAAAATGATTCGGATACCTTTGTTTTACCTGTTTTAACAACGGATTTTCAGTCTTAATGTGATATCTCAACCTTGGTATCATGGACAGCAACTGCAAAAACAGGCTTTCCAGAAAAAAGAGATCTGACCGAAGGTTTACATTCACTATGTCGCTCATTAACGAAACCATACGATATGTAAAATAGCATACTTCTAAATTCTCAGCCTGGCACACAAGCATTTTTTCTAAGCTTCGGAAGGTTTGAATGTCTGAAATTTCAATAACAAATTCTATAAAGTTCTGTTCATCGGCTTCCAGCTTCATATGGTAATAGACTTCCAGTGCCTCTATGAGGTCCTTTTTTATAAGCCGGAAAAATCCACCGGCTATTTTGCATGGAGATAATGTTGGAAGCTTTACCATATGCTTTTGCCGGGAGCGAATAATACAGAGTGAAAGCAGAAAAAACATTTGAATATGGGCTTCATATCCATAGGAAAAACCATAGGTTTCCTCCAGAGCGTAAATGGCCTTGTTGATTCCGGCTGTATCAAAGCCTTTCAGAAAATCTTCAATCAAAAAATATTCATTTGACTGATATTCCATCCGCCCCTTTGAAAATAAATCGCTTCTGTCCTTTCGTTTAATAATGAAAAATATATCCCACATGGCAAGCCGCCATTGGAATTCCTCATATTTGATTTGATACCCTTTGCCCTTCCTTTTCTCGAAAAAGATCCCATGGCTTTGAAACCACTTTATAATATCCGGAACCAGTTTTTCTGCGGAAGAACGGCCCACATAAAGCTTATCCTGAATATGAGAAAGGCTTAAACTGTCCCTGGTCATTAAAAGATAGATGATCTGGTTTTTAATATCCGGGATATGGCCGCTTAGCTGAAATTCTTCTGACTGGCACGATAGCTGTTTCCATGCTTCTTCATCAATTTCCAGTTTGACTCCCTTGCGGGGTTTTTTATAAATCATGCCGGAATCAGCCTGGTTCATGGAATCCTGAATTGCGTTCAGTTCGTTTCGTATTGTTTTAACCGACATCTTAATCACATTGGAGATTTCCGAGACTGTTACATAATCTTTCTGTTCCCGCAGATAACATAGAATATCCATTTGCCGGCTAGTCATATTGCATGCTCTCCTTTCCTTTTTTCGTGCCTTGTTATCTGTTATGTACATTATATCAGACTAACTATATCCTTCTTTTTCTTTTTTTGCTACATTTCATGAGTTGATTCCAGAAAAATTGACACATTTGTTTTGAAACCTGCTAATAAAAGTCAAGGTATAATAAGAAATTTTAAGGTTGAAAAAGAGTAACGTAAATAAAGCTGCCACAGAGTAAACTTTTGTGCCAGACTGATAAGAAAAAACAGTTGAAATTATATAGTAGATTCCAGGTTATACAGATGCGTTTTCACTCATCCATGATAAATACGCAGAAATTTATTGCAACCGGCAACCATGTAGACATAATAATGCTTTTTCCCACACCATTCATGGGAAACACAACAGGGGATTCGGGAAGAGTGGATGTGAAAGTCTGCATTACCTGGGTAATACATCATTTGAGGGAAGGGAAACGATGTTTCATGAGTTTAAAGACCAGATAAAACCAGACAGAAACCAGGGAAGCCGAAAATTTCAGCTTACATTAAAACTTATGCCCTTCATTGCAAAGGCTTTGTAAACTGTATACAACTGTCTGCAAACTGACAGACACAAAAAAATAGCGGAAACCCTGATAAAACCTAGGCTTCCGCTACAAATAAAAAAAGCGCGAGACGGGACTCGAACCCGCGACCCCGACCTTGGCAAGGTCGTACTCCACCAACTGAGCCACTCGCGCTTATCTCTGCTTCTTTTTTGAAAGTTT